>QCNU01000010.1 GCA_003213115.1 Pelagibacteraceae bacterium AG-426-L23 | reverse complement strand
GGCAATGAAGGAAAAGCTTGCCGGTAAGAAATTTACTAAAAATCCTATCCCTGGAACCAAATACACTATTATGGTTTCAAGCGCAAAAGGTGGAGTAGGAAAATCTACAGTTGCAATTAATCTTGCTTTCGCATTAAAAAATCTCGGTAAAAAAATAGGTTTTCTTGATGCTGATATATACGGCCCATCATTACCAAAATTAATAGCAATAAATGAAAAACCACAAACTAAGGATAACAAATTTATTTTACCTATAGAAAAGTATGGAGTTCAATTTATTTCAATGGGTTTTTTAGTAGATGAAACGACTCCTATGATATGGAGAGGGCCAATGGTTATAAGTGCAATAAAAACATTAACTCAGAAAGTTTTATGGAAAGATCTAGATTTTATAATTATTGATATGCCGCCGGGCACAGGTGACACTCAACTTACTTTTGCACAAGAAGTTAAGGTTGATGGTGCAATAATAGTTTCAACTCCTCAAGATTTAGCTTTGCTCGATGTTAAACGAGGTATTCAAATGTTTGATAAAACTAAAATAAATGTGATTGGCCTAGTTGATAATATGAGTTTTTTTAAAGCTGATGATGGAAAAAATTATAATATTTTTGGTGAAGGTGGAGTTGAAAAAACAGCAAAAGAATTTAACAAAAATTTTCTAGGAAAAATACCAATAAGTATAGAGCTGAGAGAGTCTTCTGATCTAGGTTTGCCATTAACTTATAAAAAACCAGAACATGATATTTCTAAAGTTTTTTTAGAAATAGCTTCTAAAATCAAACAAGATTTTGTTTAAAACCTAAAGACTCCATAAGCTCATTCCACTCTCTTTTAGATAAACCGGAGTCTTCAAATTTACACTTTTCTCCATTAATCATCTTTTTAACAACCGATTTACCTTTTGAGGAAAGTTCCGTAGCTCCAACTCTATAATCCATAAATGCCTCGTAAGTTGTTGGAACCCATTTTTTTACTGTGTTTAACATAATATCTGCGTAAGCTCTTATTTCATATTGAGCATGGCTGTCTGCCCTTAAAGATAGAAAGTTAAGAAGATTTAACAAATCAGTCTTCCAATACCATTGTGTGTAAGCATTTAAAGTTAAATTCATTCTAGCAAGCTCTCTAGCAAGTCCTTGTTTATTTTCATCTATTACTGTTCCATCATATTTTTCATTTAACATTTTTTCATAGTCGCCATAATTTCTTTGGGCATCTTCTTTTAACATATCTAAGATTTCATCGGCCTGTTTACCATTTATGAGTGAACCCCTGCCCTGACGATTGTCTTTTGATTGTGCGGCTAAATGTTTTTTTTCAGGAATATAAAATTCTTTATCTAAAATTGAATATCTTGCAGAGTATTCATTAACATTTGCTGTACGATGTCTAATCCATTGTCTTGCAATAAAAATTGGAAGCTTCACATGATATTTTATTTCACACATCTCAAAAGGGGTACTATGTCTATGTCTCATCAAATATTTTATCAAACCAGCGTCAGTAGAAACTTTCTTAGTACCTTTTCCGTAAGAAACTCTTGCGGATTGCACTATTGAAGAGTCGTCACCCATATAATCAACTACTCTAACAAAGCCATGATCTAAAACAGGTAGGACTTCATACAAAATTTTTTCCAACTCTGGAGAAGTAACTCTTTTAGTTACATTTTTTTGAGATTGTTGTTCTTTTATTTCTTTTTGTTGATCTTTAGTTAGTTCCATAATGAAAAATCTATTGAATCTTTTCATACAAGTTTTATATTATTCGAGTTGGTTTTCCAACTATGACGATAAACGAGTTTCGTAATAAACATTGCGGACGTGGGGGCAGTACCCACCACCTCCACCATTTACAACTTATGGGGGTGAATCAGAATCGACGAGTGTCTAAAGGCTATTCTTTCGTTCGAGATGGTTCCGACGTAACGGACCAATTATAAATGCAAATGATAAATTTGCTCTTGCTGCTTAATTAACTTGTTAATTAAATAAGCACGGTCTGGGGCACCGGGTAACAGAACGCCCCTATGAAAAATTATGTTATTTTTTGTTACAGGAAATATTAAAAATGTATTTGTTATATAGAGTTAGAGAAATAATTAATAACAACCCTATTTTGCGTAATATTTTCGTCAAAATAATTTCACCCTTCACAGCACCTATTTTGTCTTTATTCGATATTTTAAGCTTAAAAAAATTTAAAAGACAAAAAAAATATTTAAATTGGAAAAAAAATAATCCTGATCAAATATATAAACTAAAAAATAATCTAAAAATTAAAATTTCGGACAGCAAATTATCTTCGAGCAAATCTTTAATAATTCAAAATGGAAAATATGAACAAAATGAAACTTTTTTGTTTAAACAAATTATTAAAGAAGGATGGAATATTTTAGATATTGGTGCTAATTTTGGTTGGTATTCACTTCACTTTTCAAAAATGGTTGGAAATAATGGAAATGTTTATGCATTTGAACCTATAAAAGAAACGTATGACGAACTTAAAAGTAATTTATCATTAAATAATATAGCTAACGTAAAAACTTATGAATTTGCTTTAGGTAATAAAGAATATGAAACAAATTTTGGAATTCCTTTTTTTGATGGAGGTTCAGCAGCAACATCACAAAATTTAAGTTTTAGTAAGAAAGTAAAAATACCGGTTTTCACTTTGGATAAAATATTTGAGAG
>QCNU01000009.1 GCA_003213115.1 Pelagibacteraceae bacterium AG-426-L23 | reverse complement strand
TGGCATCGTTTTAGGCGTTATATTTTCTTTTTATATAGAGGAAATAAGATTTTTTATTTCCTCAACATTTAATTTGGAAATTTTTCCTTCTGATATTTATTTTTTAGATGAATTGCCAAGTGAAATTAATCCTATTTCTATTTTTATAATATTTATTTTCTCTATACTAATAACTGCTGTTGCATCGTTTTTTCCAGCGAAAGTAATATCAAAAATGAATGTGACCAAGGCACTTAAGTATGAGTAAATTTTTAGTAGAAGCAAAAAGAGTTAAAAAAACCTTTTTGCACAAAAATGGGCAAATTCAGGTTTTTAAAGACGTTAACTTAAGTATTAAACTTGGAGATTTAGTTGCTTTAGTTGGTCCATCAGGTTCAGGAAAATCATCTTTTTTACATTTACTTGCACTGTTGGATAATCCTACCTCTGGTCAAATAATATTTTTAGGAAAAAACTCGAAAAATTTTTCAGAAAATCAAAAAAATCAAATAAGACAAAAAAAAATCTCGATAATTTTTCAAGATAATAATTTACTATCTGATTTTACAACTGTTGAAAATGTTTTGATGCCTCTTGTCATACGAGGGGAAAACTATAAAACCTCTCTTAATAAAGCAAAAAAAGTACTTAAAGACGTTAATCTTATTGATAGAATAAATCATTTTCCTAATGAATTGTCTGGAGGAGAACAACAAAGAGTTGCAATAGCTAGGTCTTTAATTGCTGAAACTGATTTAATACTTGCAGATGAACCTACAGGAAATTTAGATTATAAAACTTCTCAAGATGTTTTTTCTTATTTTCTTAAATTAAAAAGACTAAAAAAAACTATTATTTATGCAACTCATAATAGAGAGCTTGCTAACAAAGCGGATTATAAGTTGAGTATTTCTAGTGGTAATATAAAAAGAGTTAATGGCAAATGATAGTAATCAATTTTCTTATTTCAAAGTTCATTCAGAATATTCTATTTGTGAAGGCGCAATAAAAATTGACGATCTAGCAAAAACTTGTAAAGAATATAAAATTAAATCAGTTGGATTATGTGATAGCTACAATTTGTGTGGAGCCTTAGAGTTTGCAGAAAAATTGAGTAAATCTGGTTCACATCCAATAATAGGTACACAAATTAACTTTAAATTTGGAAACGATATAGGAAAAATTCCGCTTTTTGCAACTACTGAAAAGGGGTACAAAAATCTTATAAAGCTATCTTCAAAGAGCTATCTGGAAAATGATGATATTAGCGAACCACACTGCATGCTTTCAGATTTAAAAAATTTACATGAAGATCTTATAATATTAACAGGAGGACATTTTGATTTTTTTGGTAATTTATTTAAGTTAAATAAAGTTAAACTCATATCTGAGATTTTACTTGATTTAAAAAAAGTTTTTAAGGAGAGAATATATATAGAATTACAAAGGCATAAAGAACAAGGTGAAAAAGCTTTTGAAAATTTTTTAATAAATCTATCTTCAACTATCCAATTGCCTTTAATAGCTTCTCAGGAAGTATATTATTTAAAAAAAGATATGTTTGAAGCACACGATGCTTTGATTTGTATTGGTGAAAAAGCTTTTGTAGATGATAAAAAAAGAAAAAAATATAGCAATGAACATTATTTTAAAGATTCTGATAGTCTTAAAAAACTTTTTGATGACTTACCTGAGGCACTAGAAAATAATTATAATTTTCCTTTAAGATTTAATTTTAAACCAAAAAAATCCTTACCAATTTTACCTTCAATAAAAACAAAAAATGAAAGTTTGGAAGATGAATTATTTTTACAAGCAAAAAATGGCTTAGAAAATAGATTTAAAAGTTTTAAATCAAACAAGATAGAAAATAGGGAAATTTATGAAAAAAGACTTTCACATGAATTAAATATTATTAAAAAAATGAATTATGCTGGATATTTCTTAATAGTTTCAGATTATATTAGATGGGCTAAACAAAATAAAATCCCAGTAGGACCAGGCAGAGGATCAGGCGCAGGTTCTTTAGTAGCTTACTCCTTAGATATTACTGATCTTGATCCTTTAGAATTTGACTTAATTTTTGAAAGGTTCTTGAATCCAGATAGAATTTCAATGCCAGATTTTGATATTGATTTTTGTGAGGAAAAAAGAGATTTAGTTTTCAAATATCTAAAGTCAAAATATCTTAATGGAGTAGCTCATATAATTACTTTTGGAAAACTTAAGGCCAGAATGGCTCTAAGAGATGTTGGAAGAGTTTTAGGTCTTCCTTATGGACACGTCGATAAAATATGTAAAATGATACCTTTTGATCCTTCGCGCCCGTTAACCTTACAAGAGTCTATAGACAGAGAGCCGAGATTTAAAGATGAGATCAGGCTAAACAAAAAAGTTGGGAAGTTAATAGAGCTTTCTCTTAAATTGGAAGGGATCAATAGAAATATGGCAACTCACGCTGCAGGGGTAGTAATTGCTGGAGAAACTTTATCTGAACAAGTCCCTCTATATAAAGACAATACTTCAAACTTAATTCTTCCATCTACACAATTTAATATGCATTCATCTGAAGATGCTGGGTTAGTAAAATTTGATATTTTAGGTCTAAAAACATTAACAGTAATAAGCAAAACTTTAAGAATGCTTTCTCAAAGAAACATTAAATTAGATATTAGTAAAATTAATCTTCAAGATGAAAACGTTTTTAAACTTTTGTCTACAGGCGAAACAACTGGTCTTTTTCAAGTTGAAAGTACTGGAGTGAGAGAATCACTGAGACAAATGAAGCCGAATAAATTCGAGGATATTATTGCATTGGTGGCGTTATACAGACCAGGACCAATGAACAATATTCCAATATATAACGATTGTAAAAATGGTTTAAAAAAACCAGATTATATTCATCCCTCTCTAGAAAAAATATTAAAACCTACTTACGGGATAATAATTTACCAAGAACAAGTCATGCAGATTGCTCAAACACTTGCTGGGTTTACTGCTGGGGAGGCAGATATTCTAAGAAAAGCAATGGGTAAAAAGAAAAGAGCAGAGTTAGAAAGACAAAAAGAAAGATTTATTAACGGGGCTGTAAAAAAAGGAATCCAAAAAGATTTGGCTAATTTTATATTTCAGAAAATAACCCCTTTTGCAGAATATGGGTTTAATAAAAGTCATGCTGCCGCTTATGCTTTGATTGCGTATCAAACAGCTTTTTT
>QCNU01000008.1 GCA_003213115.1 Pelagibacteraceae bacterium AG-426-L23 | reverse complement strand
TTTTTTTCTTTTGAAAATAAGAGTGTAAACCCATAACCCCGAGTCCAACACTTCGTTCTCTCATTGCTGAGTATTTTGCATTTTTGAATGAGTCAGGAGCTTTATTTATAAAATCTGACATAATGTTATCCAAGAACCTCATTACATCTTCAACAAATTTTTCGTCATCTTTCCATTCATCATATTTCTCTAAATTAAGAGAAGAAAGACAACAAACTGCTGTTCTTTCTTTTCCATCGTTATCTAATCCTGTAGGTAAAGTAATCTCACTACACAGGTTTGAAGTTTTTACTCGAAGACCAGCTAATTTGTGGTGTTGGGGAATCTGTCTATTAACTGTATCAATATAAATAATATATGGCTCTCCAGTTTCTACTCTAGCTGTCAAAAGTCTTATCCATAAATTTCTTGCTGAAATGTTTGATTGTACTGAACCATCTTTAGGACTTCTAAGTGCCCATTGTGAATCTGTCTCTACAGCTCTCATAAATGCATCGGAAACTAAAACTCCGTGATGTAAATTCAATGACCTTCTATTAACATCACCGCCCGTTGGTCTTCTCATTTCTATAAACTCTTCTATTTCGGGATGATCAATTGGTAAATAACAAGCTGCAGAGCCTCTTCTCAACGAACCTTGGCTTATCGCTAATGTTAAAGAGTCCATCACTTTAATAAATGGAATTATTCCCGAAGTTTTTCCAACCTTTCCAATTTTTTCTCCTATTGATCTTAAATTACCCCAATAACTTCCTATTCCACCGCCTCTAGCTGCTAACCAAACATTTTCACTCCATAAATCTAGTATGCCTTCCAAACTGTCTCCTGCTTCATTTAAAAAACATGAGATTGGTAAACCTCTCTCAGTTCCGCCATTTGATAATACTGGAGTAGCTGGCATAAACCATAAATTACTAATATAGTTATAAAGTCTTTGAGCATGTAAATTATTATCTGCATATGTGCTTGCAACTCTTGCAAATAGATCTTGAAAAGACTCATTGTGACCTAGATATCTATCAGTCAACGTGGCTTTGCCAAAATCAGTAAGGTTTGAGTCTCTAGATCGGTCAATTTTAATTGTTATGCCTTTTTCGTTTTGGAAAAGCTCTGTCTCTCCTGAAAGTGAAAAAAGATCTGTTTTTTTTGGTCCATTATCTTTAAACTTAGATACTGTATTAGAACCTATACTGCCCACAGCTTTTTTTATTGCCAAAGATACGTTTTTATTCATAAATTTAATTACTTAACGGCTTAATTTGTAATAAACAACTATATGTTGTGTTACATTTTTGTTAATATACTACATAATACGTTAGTTCAATAGAACATTATACGAACATTTGCTTTTTTTTTCAAGTGGAAAGTTTTGTTAATAAAGAAGGTCATATAAAAGAGAATATTAATGCTGATAAATCCAAATGGTTTTAGAGAGTACGATGCAAGATGGTTATATAGAAAAGAGATAGACCTTCTTGGAGTTGAAGATCTTGGTAAAGGTCTTGGTACACAAATAATTCAACATACTAAAAAAAGTAATCCAAGAGTAATCGTAGGACATGATTACAGATCTTATAGTGAGGAAATTAAATCTACCTTAAAAAAGGGATTAATTTCTACAGGATGTTTTGTAGAAGATATAGGACTTTCACTATCTCCAACAGTATATTTTGCTCAATTTAACTTAAATGCAGATGCAGTAGCTATGGTAACAGCGAGCCATAATGAAAATGGATGGACAGGTGTAAAGATGGGTATCAAAAAGGGTTTAACTCATGCTCCTGAAGAAATGTCTGAATTAAAAGAAATAACACTGAATAAAAAATTTATTGAAGGAAAAGGATCTAATAAAAATATAGATAATTTTAAACAAATATACATTCAAGACTTGATTAAAAAAAATAAAATTAAAAAAAAAATAAAAGCTGTTGTTGCATGTGGAAATGGTACTGCAGGTATATTTGCGCCTGAAATATTAAAAGGTGTAGGCTGTGAGGTAATAGAATTAGATTGTAAACTAGATTGGTCTTTTCCGAAATACAATCCAAATCCTGAGAATTTAGAGATGCTTCATGCGATATCTAAAGCAGTAAAAGATAATAACGCTGATATAGGATTTGGTTTTGATGGAGATGGTGATAGATGTGGAGTAATAGATGAAAAAGGAAACGAAATTTTTTCTGATAAAATTGGATTACTGATAGCAAGAAATCTAGCGCCTAAACATAAAAATTCTAAATTTGTTGTAGATGTAAAATCGACCGGCCTTTACTCAACAGATGAAGTTTTATCTAAAAATCAATGTAAAACTATTTATTGGAAAACTGGTCATTCCCATATTAAACGAAAAGTTAATTTAGAAAAAGCTTTAGCGGGATTTGAAAAAAGTGGGCATTTCTTTTTTAATCAACCTCTTGGTTATGGTTATGACGATGGAATTAATTCTGCTATTCAGGTTTGTCATTTAATAGATAGTCAAAATAAAAAGATGAGTGAAATTATAAATGACTTACCTAAAACTTTTCAATCACCGACTATGGCGCCATTTTGCAAAGACGAGGAAAAATATAAGGTTGTTGAAAACATAGTAAAAAAAGTTCAAAAACTTAAAGAAGAAAGGACAAAAATAGATAATCAATTAATTACAGAAATATTGACTATTAATGGTGTAAGATTTGTCTTAGAGGATGGTTCGTGGGGTTTAATTAGAGCCTCTTCTAATAAACCTTCGCTCGTGGTAGTTACTGAAAGTCCTTCTTCAGACATTAGAAAGAAAAAAATATTTCACTTTATTGATGCGCTTTTACAAAAAACAGGAAAAATCGGTGAATACGATCAAAAAATTTGAAATTAATTATATAAATTACAATTGAAAATAATCGAATAAAAATTTTGATCCTATTATTATTAAAAAAAAACCAAAATATTTAGTAAGCTTTTGTTTATCAATTCTATGACTTTTTTTAGCCCCTACTCGTGCCATAAATGTTGTTATTGGTACAAATATTAAGAATGCTGGAATATTGATAAAGCCTATACTTAACGGCAAATTTACGTTTAAATATTTTCCTGAAATAAAAAAACCTATTGCACCAAATAAAGCTATTACAAAACCAATTGCGGCAGCACTACCAATAGCTTTATTAATGGGATAACCAAAAAATTTAAGTATTGGAACGTTCATTACTGCTCCACCAATCCCCATAGGTGCTGAAATAAAGCCAGTAATTAAGCCACTTATGATCTGTGAGGGTAAACCCATTTTAATTTTTATATCTTTTTCCTTCTCCTTTAAAAAAAGGAGATAAAATGCGAGCAAGTAAACAACTACTGAGAAAAATAAAATTAGTGGTTTTGTCTTCAGGTTGGCAGCAAATATAGTTCCTAATATTACTCCTGAAATAACAAATATTCCGTAACCCTTAACAATACTAAAATCAACTGCCTTATGCTGATGATGAGTCATAACTGAAACTGTTGAAGTGGGTATAATAATTGCGAAAGATGTTCCAACGGCTAAATGCATTAAATACGAAGATTCAATTCCTGAACTAGTAAATATATAAAATAATATCGGAACAGTAATTAAACCTCCTCCTATACCAAAAAGCCCGGCTGCAAAACCAGCAGGAAAAGCAGTTAAAATCATAATAGTAATTAAAAAAAGAGTTTGGTCTAGTTGTAAATTTCCTGTCATTAGGTAGCTTGGTTAGCTTTTTCATTATTTTGAGCAATAGTCATTATATGATTTACTTTTTGAAAGTCAGAGTCACGTGCCATCATATTATCACTTAAATATCTTTTCCATTTATTAGCTCCAGATTGTCCATAATATAAACCAACTGTGTGTCGCATAATTTGATTTACTCTAGTCCCTTTTTTAACTTCATCTTTTACGTAAGCAACTAATTTTTCTGCAACTTCTGACCTGCTTAAGACATTTAAGTTACTAAAGATTTTCTTTTCAATTTCAGCAAGGAAATAAGGATTTTGATATATGGCTCTTCCAATCATAACTCCATCACAATTAATTAAGTGATTTTGAATTTCTGAAACATTGGTTATTCCACCATTTATTATAATTTCTAAATCTTTGTTTTCTTTTTTAATCTGATAAACAAGCGGGTAATTTAATTTTGGTATTTTTAAATTTTCTTTAGGTGTGAGACCTTTTAAGATTGCTTTTCTTGCATGTAAAATTATTGTTTTACATCCTGCCTTAGAAATTTTGTTTACGAAAGAGTTTAAATAATCAAAGTTTTCTATTTTATCATAACCTATTCTTGTTTTTGCTGTTATAGGAATATTGCATGAATTTGTCATTTCATTGATACATTCTGCAACTAAATCAGGTTCTTTAATTAAGCATGCTCCGAATTTATTTTTTTGTACTTTCTTACTTGGGCAACCCAGATTAATGTTGACTTCATTATAACCCAAGTCTTCTGCTATTTTGCAAACTGATGCTAACTCCTTTTTATCCGAGCCCCCAACCTGTAGACCAAGTGGTTTTTCAATTTCGTTAAAGCCTAGTATTTTTTCTCTATCGCCATGAAGTGCTGATTTAGTAGCTACCATTTCAGTATAGAGCATTACATTTTTACTTAATAATCTTAAAAAATACCTTTCGTGTCGATCAGTACAATCCATCATTGGAGCAACTGAAACTTTTCTATTGATTTTCAATTATTTATTTTCTTCTGTGGTATTTTTTGCTTCTTCTTTTAACTCTAATGGCGCTTCTGTTGGCTCTTCTTCTTTTTTAACTTCTGAAGGTTGTGTCTTTTTTATTTCAGGAATTTTTCTAGTTCTTTTCGAAGGTAATATAGCTACTCCACTTTTTGAAATTTGTCCTTTGTAAATTTTTTCAAAATCATCATTTTCTTCTTCTTCAATCTCTTCTTGTTCTACGCCCTCATCAGGTTCTTTTCTTAACCTAGTTATAGCGCTTTTTTCTAAATCTTCAGCAGAGATCTTACCGTCTCCAATTTCTCTTAATGAAATAATAGTTTTCTTGTCGTTATCCTCTTCGACTAACATTGGGATACCTGCATTCAATTGAACTGTTCTTTCTTTTGCCAAAAGAACTAAATCGTATTGGTTATCAATTTTTTCTAGACAATCTTCTACTGTGATACGTGCCATAGGATTTTGAAATAATTATTAAAAACCTCTGATAAAATCAAGTTTTTTTTGTGATTATTATAGGTCCTACATGTCTTTTTATTAAGATTAAAGCAAATAAAGACAAACTAATGTATCCAATGCTTACTAGAGATATAAATTCAACGGTAAATCCGTTGTCTATAAAAATCCCAAAAATTGCAGTTCCAAAAGCTGTTGAGAAAACCATAAATGCTGTTGTTAATGCTTTTATGCTTCCTAAAAACCTAACGCCATAGATTTCAGCCCATGTGGATGATCCCAAAACATTAGCTAAACCGTTTGATACGCCCATAAATCCAAAAAACAAATAAGCTGAATATTTAAGGTCGTAAAAATATAAAATTAATAAACCAAGTAATAATGGAACATTCATAAATGGTATTAATTTTCTACTTGTAAATTTATCTACTAAAAAACCTGAGGATACTAAAGTTAAAATCGATGTTATAGAATAAATCATAAAAGATTGAGGGATAACATAAGAGCCCCAAAGTTTAGACTCAGAAATAAAAGATTGATAAATAAAAACACCCGTAACAATCCACGGCATCGCCAACATATTTAATAAGATTATGTAAAATTTAAAATCTTTTAATACTTCTGATCTTCGCCAACTTTTAATCTCCCTAAGATTTTTTTGATTTTTATTAAAATTTAAATTTTCACGAGACTCAAATGTGATATTTTTAATAGTATAAAAAACCACCAAAGGTAAAATAATTATAATAATAGCAGATATAAAATGCCAGATTATTTGCCAAGAAAAAATATTAAGAAGAAAAACTACCATAATCGGTAAAATAAATTCTGCTGATGATAACCCAAACCAAATTGCACTAAGTGCACGGCCTCTTCGTTTGTTAAAATATCTAGATATTGTTGTTGATGATGTATGAGACATAAGGCCTTGACCTGAAAATCTCATTAAAAAAATTGCTATTATAAGAAAATAAATATTATTTATAAATGAAAAAAGAATTGAAGAAAAAAAAAGAATAGAAATAACTATTAATGAATATTTAAAAAGTCTGATATCATCTATCTTCTTTCCAAACCAAACAAGAATTAGACTAGAACATATGGTTGCGGCAGCATAAATTGTGCCAAATTGTCCATGAGTAATATTTAATTCATTTCTTAAACTAGAATTAAAAAGTCCTAAAAAAAAACTCTGTCCAAAACTTGAAAAAAATGTAAATATAAATCCAAATAAAATAACTTTTTTGTTTAAACTAAGGTTAATCATTTATGAGTAAAGTATCTTTCATAGGTTTAGGTGTTATGGGTTTTCCCATGGCTGGTTTTATATCAAAAGCTGGACACGATGTAACTGTTTTTAATAGAACTAAATCTAAAGCTGAAAAATGGGTAAAAGAATATAAAGGTAAGTTAGCAGATACCCCGATGGATGCTTCTAAAGATAGTGATTTTATTTTTACATGCGTTGGAAATGACAGTGATCTTAGGGAAGTTACTTTAGGAGAAAAAGGTTTATTCAAATCAGCGAAAAAAGGTTCGATATACATAGATAACACTACGGCATCAGCAAATATAGCAAGAGAACTTTACAAAGAAGCTAAAAACAAGGGATTTGATTTTTTAGATGCACCGATCTCGGGCGGCCAAGCAGGAGCAGAAGGCGGGACTTTAACAGTGATGATAGGAGGAGATGAGAAACCTTATAAAAAAGCTGAGCCAGTAATTGATTGTTATAGTAAAAAAATAAAATTACTCGGCCCTTCTGGTAGTGGTCAACTTACTAAAATGGTAAATCAGATTTGTATTGCAGGTCTTGTGCAAGGTCTTTCTGAAGCAATTAATTTTGGAATGAATGCAGGTTTAAATATGAAAGATGTAATTGAAGTTATATCAAAAGGAGCTGCTCAATCTTGGCAGATGGAAAATCGGCATAAAACAATGATTGAAGACAAGTTTGATTATGGTTTTGCTGTAGATTGGATGAGAAAAGATTTAAAAATCGCAATGGATGAAGCAAAGAAAAATAATTCACCTTTACCTATTACAAAAATGATTGATGATTATTATGCAGAAGTACAAAAGATGGGTGGCCAAAGATGGGATACTTCAAGCTTAATTAAAAGATTTAGAAAATAAATTGTGTCTGAAACAGTTAATTACTATGAAAATTTTAAGGAAATTGAAAAAAAAATTTGGAATCTTTTAACAATTGCAGTTAAAGATAGATCATCTGAGTTTAGAACTCCTGTTTTTATTTGTGGTAATGATAAAGATCTCGATGGTAGAGTTGTAGTTTTAAGAAAAGCAGATAAACAACAGTGTCTTATTCAATATCATAGTGATATAAGGTCATCTAAAATAGAAAAAATCAAAAAAAATCCCAATTGTTCAATATTATTTTACGGTAAAGAGGAAAAAATACAGTTAAGAATAAAAGCAAAATGTAAAGTAAATTATAATAATGATATAACTAAAGAATCTTGGGAAAAAACAGGTCATATTAGTAGAAAATGTTATTTGGTTACAAATGGACCTGGCACTATATCGGACAAACCTACTTCAGGCTTAGGCAAAAAATTTGATAATTTTGATTTTACTAAAGAAGAAAGTGAGGCAGGTTATAAAAATTTTTGTGTAATCCAATGTAAAATTAAAAGTATAGAGTGGCTTTATTTGGCTGCTAAAGGTCATAGAAGAGCATTAATTGATTTTAACGGATCTAAAAAATTTACTTGGTTGGTTCCTTAAAAAATTATTTCTTATACTTTTTATAGTTTTCCACATAATGTTTTGCGTTTTCTTTTATGTGTTTAATCTCTTCATCAGTTACCTGTCTTATTACTTTTCCAGGGCTTCCTACAACTAATGATCTTTCAGGAATCACTTTATTTTCTGTAATCAAAGTGTTTGCGCCGATGATTGAATATTTTCCTATCTTAGCCTTATTTAAAATTGTGCTTCCAATACCAATTAAACAATCATCCTCAATCACACACCCGTGTAACATTACTAAGTGACCTACTGTTACGTTTTTTCCAATTATAGCTGGACATCCTGGGTCTGTATGAACCACGCTTCCATCTTGAATATTTGAACCTTCACCAATTGTAATGGGTTCTACATCTCCTCTTAGAGTTGCATTGAACCAAATATTAGCGTCTTTTTTTAAAGTTACATTGCCAATTAAAACTGAATTGGGTGCAAACCAACTATCTTTGTCTAACTTCGGACTTATATTGTTGAAATCGTAAATCATTATTATATTTATAATATATTATGGTTCTAACAAAAACTCCAATATGCAATTTTGGTGAGAAGCCGCATTCTTTTCAATTAAAAGGTGTCGATAATAAGTTATATAGATTAGAGGATTGTTTGGGCAAAAATGGAACGCTTATAATGTTTATCTGCAACCATTGTCCTTATGTTAAAGCTGTAGTCACTGATATTGTTGAAGATTGTGTTTCTTTAGAAAAAGAGGGGATAAAATCAATAGCGATAATGTCAAATGATACTAACAATTACCACGAGGATTCTTTTGAAAATATGGTGAACTTTAGTAATAAATATGGATTTAATTTTCCATATTTAATTGATGAAGATCAAAATATTGCTCAAAAGTATGGAGCAGTTTGTACTCCAGATTTTTTTGGTTATAACAATAGACTTGAATTACAATACAGAGGAAGAATAAGAGAACTAAAAAATTTAAAACCTTTAAGAAATTCTGAGAGTGATCTTTTAAAAGCTATGAGATTAATTATTAAAACAGGACAAGGACCCAAAAATCAAATACCAAGCATGGGTTGTAATATTAAATGGGTTAAATAATGTTTGTAATATCAACAAGAAATTTTCCACCTGATGTTGGTGGTATACAAAACTTAATGGAAGGATTGGCTAAGGCTTTAACAAATCATGGGCCTGTTAAAATTTTTGCTGATAATTTTACTGATTGTGAAAAATACGATGATAGATCTGGATTATCAATACAGAGGGTTTCGGGCTTTAAGCTTTTTAGAAAATATAGAAAAGCAAATTTAGTTAATTCTTTCATAAAAGATAATAACATTAGAGCAGTATTTTTTGATCATTGGAAAAGTTTAGAAAATATAAACAAGGATTGTCTTAAAAATATACCAAGTTTCTGTTTAATA
>QCNU01000007.1 GCA_003213115.1 Pelagibacteraceae bacterium AG-426-L23 | reverse complement strand
AATAGATGATAAATCTTTAGCCAAAGCCTCAGTTTTTTTCTTATCTAGAGATATTCGCGCTAACTTGCTTACATGAATAATTTTTTCTTTATCTATAGCCATTTGTGAAATATGTTAAATATACTAAAAATTAATAACATAAAATATAAAATAAAAATGCTGGATATTGAAGAATTTAGTACAAAACTCAATAAAAATTCAAGATTAATGGGTATAGACCCGGGTAAGAAAAGAATTGGCATTGCTTTATCAGATGAAAACAGGAGAATAGCTACGCCTCATAAGACTATTATCAAGAATAATTTCACATCATTTATTGAAGAAATTAAGAAAATTATTGATGAGTATAATATTCAAGGAATTGTCATAGGAAACCCAATAAACTTAGATGGATCTGATAGTCGGTCTTCACAATCCGCTAAAGACTTAGCTATAAATTTATCAAAAAATATTTCAAAACCAATCACTATGTGGGATGAGAGATTTTCAAGTGAAGGGGCTTTCAATTTAGCTAGTAATTTAGACGTAAATACTAGTAAAAAAATTAAAAAATTAGATGAAAATGCTGCTGCTTTTATCTTGCAGGGTGTTTTAGATTTTTTGAAAAAATAGCTTGATATCATAACACAAAAGGCCTATAGAGTTGATTTTAATGGCAGTTATTAAAAAAACTAAAGCTATTAAAAATTACCCAAAACACCTTTTAGGTATACAAAATCTCTCTTTTTCAGAAGCTAAAGAAATTCTTAAACAAGCAAAAGAATATATTAAACTTAATAGAAGTAATTCAAAAAAGTTAGATACGCTAAGAGGAAAAACTCAAATTAATCTATTTTTTGAACCCTCAACAAGAACTCAAAGTTCATTTGATCTCGCTGGCAAAAGATTGGGAGCAGATGTAATGACGATGAACATTATAAATTCTGCTCTAAAAAAGGGTGAAACCTTGATTGATACAGCAATGACTTTAAATGCTATGCATCCAGACATAATTGTTATTCGACATCAAGACTCTGGGGCGCCAAATTTACTTTCTCAAAAAGTTAATTGCTCAGTAATAAATGCCGGTGATGGAAGAAGAGAACATCCTACTCAAGCTCTTTTAGATGCACTAACAATAATAGATAGAAAAGGTAAAATAGAAGGTTTAAAAATAGCAATTTGTGGGGACATATTACATTCAAGAGTAGCTAGATCTAATATTTATTTAATGAACATGTTGGGCGCTGAAGTTAACGTAATAGCGCCAAAAACTTTAATGCCAAAATCTATAGAAAAATTAGGAGTAAAATCTTATACAAATATGAAAAAAGGACTGGACTCTTGCGATATTGTGATGATGTTGAGGTTACAAAATGAAAGAATGCAAGGATCTTTTTTACCTTCAAAAAGAGAGTATTATGAGTACTTTGGTTTAACGCCAGAGAAACTTAAATTTGCAAAAAAAAATGCCTTAGTAATGCATCCCGGACCAATGAATAGAGGTGTAGAAATAGACACTAAACTTGCAGATAACATAAACGTTAGCTTGGTTAGAGAACAAGTTGAACTCGGTGTAGCAATTAGAATGGCGTGTCTAAAAATATATTGTAAAAAATGAGAGAAAAAATATTAATAAATGCTAGAATAATTGATCCTTCGCAAAAATTGGATTGTATTGGCGGCTTAGTAATAGATGCAAATGGAAAGATCAAAGCTATTGGTAAAAATATAGATAATAAAATTGCTTCAAAAAATGCAGAGATAATTGATATAAAAAAAAATATCTTAATACCTGGAATAGTTGACATGAAAACATTTGTTGGTGAACCTGGATATGAATATAAAGAAAATTTTAGAACTTTAAGTCAAGCTGCATTAGCAGGAGGAGTTACTTCTGTTGTTTCTATGCCCAATACAAAACCAGTTATTGATAATGTTTCAATGGTAGATTTTATAATGAGAAGAGGTCGAGACAAAGCTAAAATCAATATCTATCCGTGTGCAGCTCTTACAAAAAATATTGATGGAAGTTCAATGACAGAATTTGGTCTGTTATCTAGTAGAGGAATAATTGGTTTTACTGATGTAATAAGAACAGTACAAAATACATCTATTATGGCTAGAGTAATGAATTATGCTTCTGATATGGGAGTTTTAATTATGCAGCATGTGCAAGATTATGAGTTATCAAAAGATGGATTAGTTAATGAAGGAGAAATCTCCACAAGATTAGGGTTAAGTGGTATACCTACTATTGCGGAGAAAATAATAATTGAGAGAGATCTGTCTTTATTAGAAGAATATCCTTGTAGATATCATATAAATCAAATCTCTTCCATGAAATCACTTGAAGTAATTAAAAAGAATAAACTAAATGGTAAAAAATTTACGGTAGGCGTTTCAATTAATAATCTTTCACTAAATGAAAATGATATTGGTGATTTTAAAACTTTTTTAAAACTGTCCCCTCCTTTGAGATCAGAGAAAGATAGAGTTGCACTGATAAATGGTATTAAAGACGACTTAATTGACGTAATAGTTTCAGATCACAAGCCTGAAGATGAAGAATCAAAAAGATTACCGTTTTCACAAGCGGCTACTGGAGCAATTGGAGTTGAAACATTATTACCTTTAGCATTAGAGCTCTACCATAACGAGTCGCTCAAACTAAGCAAAATAATACAATCTTTAACTATCAACCCATCTAAAATATTAAATATAAAAAAAGGTTCTCTTAAAAAGGGATTTGACGCAGATATATGTATTTTTGACTTAAATAAACCTTGGGTTATTAAAAGTGACGAATTAAAATCAAAATCTAAAAATACAGCTATAGAAAGTAGAAAGCTTCAAGGAAAAGTTTTGATGACTTTTTTAAATGGTGAGTTAGTATTTAATCAACAGTGAATTCAGATTTAATATTTATAATTTTTTATTCTTATTTGTTGGGATCAATACCTTTTGGTTTAATTATTACCAAAATATTCTTAAAGAAAGATGTTAGAAAAATAGGCTCTGGAAATATTGGTGCAACCAATGTTTTAAGGACTGGTAATAAATCATTAGCATTTTTAACTTTATTTTTTGATATATTAAAAGGTTATATATGTATTTATATAACTTTAATAAATTTTTCTGAATTTACTCAATTAGCTGCATTAATTTGTTTTATTGGACATATTTTTCCAATATGGTTAAGATTCAAAGGTGGAAAAGGCGTTGCAACTTACTTAGGAATTGTTTTGGCGTTATCTTTTAATCTTGCTTTAGTTTTTGGAATTTCTTGGTTATTGATTTTATACATTACAAGATACTCTTCATTATCTTCAATATTAAGTTCTTTAAATGTTTTTTTATTTTCTTTTTATTCAAGTTTAATTTATCCAGATTTTATTTATTTAACTTTTTTTATTATTATAGTTTTTACTCATAGAGAAAATTTAGTAAGGTTAAAAAACAAAACTGAACGTAAAATTAAACTTTAAAATCAACACTTCTTATACTTTAGTTTGACAAAAACGATTATTTTTGTCAGTAAAGTTAATTATAATGAATCTTGTAATAGTAGAAAGTCCGGCAAAAGCAAAAACTATAAACAAATATCTTGGAAAAGATTATATTGTTTTAGCAAGTTATGGACATGTTAGAGATCTTCCGTCTAAGAATGGATCTGTTGATCCAGAAAATAGTTTTAAAATGGAATGGGAACTAGATACATTTTCTAAAAAATATGTAAAAGAAATTACTGAAGCAGCTGCTGAGTCAGATAGAATTATTTTAGCTACCGACCCAGATAGAGAGGGAGAAGCTATTGCTTGGCATGTGAGAGAGATACTTGCGAGTAAAAAACTTTTAAAAGGTAAAAAAGTAGAAAGAGTAGTATTTAATGAAATAACAAAAAAGGCAGTTACCAATGGAATAAACAATCCAAGAGAAATTGAGTCCTTGTTAGTAAATGCCTACATGGCAAGAAGAGCTTTAGACTACCTCGTTGGTTTCAATATATCTCCAATTTTATGGACTAAACTTCCAGGATCAAAGTCAGCTGGGCGAGTTCAATCAGTAGCTTTAAGATTGATAACTGAACGTGAGCATGAAATTGAACTTTTTAAACCTGAAGAATTTTGGACTATTACTAGTAATTTTCAATATGATGATGAACTTATAAAGTCTAAATTAACTATATTTGATGTTAAAAAAGTAGAAAAGTTTACTTTTAAAAAAAAAACAGACTCTGACATTGCGTTAAACGAAATTAAAAAAAAATCATATAAGATAACTGACGTCTCTTCAAAAGTTTACCGAAGAAATCCCTTAGCTCCTTTTACTACATCAACATTACAACAAACAGCATCAGGAAAGTTTGGTTTTGGAGCATCTAGGACAATGCAAATTGCTCAAAGACTTTATCAGGGGATAGATGTTGATGGTGATACTGTTGGTCTCATTACATATATGAGAACAGATGGAACTCAAATTTCTAATGAGGCAATTTCTGATTTCAGAAGTTTTATAAACAAAAAACATGGAAAAGAATATCTTCCAGAAAATCCTAATAGTTATACAGGAAAAAAAGCAAAGAATGCTCAAGAAGCACACGAGGCTATTAGGCCAACTGATGTATCTAGAGAGCCTTCTCAAATGAAAAAATATTTAAGTACCGATCAATCTAAACTTTACGAATTAATTTGGAATAGAGCTGTATCTTCACAAATGAACCCAGCTGAGTTTGATAGAAAAAGTATAACTATAGAGTCTGATGACAAAAAAATTAGTTTTAAAGCAAATGGGTCTACTGTTAAGTTCGATGGATATTTAAAAGTCTATAAATTTGATGAAAAAGATGAAGATCTTAAAAATATTTTGCCTGAGGTTAAGGTTGGAGATAAAGTTTCTATAAAAGAACTAATTGATGATCAGCATTTTACTGACCCGCCTCCAAGATATTCCGAGGCTAGCCTCGTAAAAAAGATGGAAGAATTAGGAATAGGTCGTCCATCGACTTATGCAAGTATAATATCTGTTTTATCTACAAGAAATTATGTAGAATTATTAAATAAAAGATTTCATCCGACAGACCGTGGAAAATTACTATCTGCATTTCTTGAAAAATTATTTACTAAATATGTTGACTATAATTTTACTGCTGATTTAGAAAACCAACTAGATGAAATTACTAGCGGAAAAGTTGATTGGGTAAAAGTTTTAGATGGTTTTTGGAAAGATTTTTATTCTAATGTTGGTAAAGTTAAGGAAAAAAGAACCAGAGAAGTTCTGGATCTTTTAAATGAAAGTTTAGGTGATCTTGTTTTTGAAAGAGACGACAATGACGCAATTGATAGAAAATGTAAGCTTTGTGATACAGGTGAACTTAGCCTTAAAAATAGTTTTAGAGGCGGTGCATTTATAGGCTGTTCTAATTACCCTGAATGTAAATTTACAAGGCCTTTATCTAAAACTAAAGCATCACAACAACTTAACCTAGCGGAACCTAAACTTATTGGAAAAAATGATTTCGGTAAAGATATCTTCCTAAAAAATGGTCGTTTCGGTCCTTACTTACAATTTGAAATTGAAACTGCAGAATTGGATAAAAAAAAAGTTAAAAAATCAAAAAAGAAAAAGGAAAATGAAAACTTAAAAAATGTGTCTATACCAAAAGGTCTTTCTATTGAAAATATTGATTTAGAAAAGGCTAAATATCTTTGCTCATTACCAAAAGTTATAGGTAAGCATCCTGATTTAAATGAGGACATTACTGTTAATGTAGGAAGATTTGGTCCTTATTTAAAATGTTCAAATAAATCTGCAAGAATTGAAAGTGTGGATGAAATATTTACTATAGGTCTCAACAGAGCTATAACTTTAATTTCTGAAGCTAAACCTGGTAGAGTATCATCTTCAGAAATAAAAAATCTTGGAGAACATCCTGAGGATAAAAAACCAGTAAAAGTTATGAAGGGTCAGTATGGACCGTATATAAAGTACAAATCTCTAAATGCCACCATACCTGAAGATAAAGATCCAGCTGAATTGACTATGGAAGAAGCTTTAATCTTAATTGAAAAAAGAAGAGAATATGATAAGTCTAAAAAAAAAAGGAGAAGATGATGAAAAATATTATTGTCACACTAATATTTACAGCAACATTAACTTTTAGTGTTTCTGCCAAAGAAAAATGTGATAGGTCATGGAAATTAGGCGACCCTCTTATTGGTCCTTGTAAGTATGATGCAAAGACAAAAAAACTTAAATTACCTGATAGTGAAACAGCTTCTAATATTGGAGAAAAGGTTACTGATATAGGAAACAAAGCTAAATCAACTGGAAAAAAAATTTTAGGTAAATTGAATACAGACTCTAAATTAACTGATATGCTTTTTAAAAAGAAGTAATGAGTATTGAAGATCGGCTTATTAAATTAAAAATTAAATTACCTAATGCTCCTGCTCCAGTAGGTTCTTATGCAGCATTCAAAAAGGTTAATAATCTAGTATTTATATCAGGTCAAATTAGCATAGATGAAAACGGTAAAATTTTAAAAGGAAAAATTGGACAAGATCTTAAGTTAGAAGATGGAATAAAAGCTTCTCAACTATGTTGTTTAAACTTATTAGCCCAATTAAAAAAAGCATGCGATGAAGATTTAAATAAAGTTAAGAGTTGTGTTCAAATAGCTGGATATATTAATTCTACCAATGATTTTATTGATCAAGCAAAGATACTTAACGGCGCATCAGAATTACTAACGAATATCTTTGGAGAAATAGGTATTCATTCTAGAGCTGCTTTAAGTGTAAATTCTTTGCCACTAGGTGCAGCTGTAGAAATAGTTTCTATTTTTGAAATTAATTAATGTTAGGTCTACCGACTGAATAGTATTTAATTTTTTTTCTGATCATTTCATCTTGATTATAGAGGTTTCTTAAATCGTATACTTTGAAATTTTTATTTTTGACTAACTTTTTAAAATCAATACTCTTAAACTCATCCCATTCTGTGTGAAGAATTACTAAATCAGAGTCCCTACAAACTTTGTTAACGTCATTATAATATTTAAGGTTTTTAAATTTATCAAAAATCTTTTTTTTTCCTGATGGATCATAATAAGAAATTAAAGCACCTTTTTTTAATAAATAAGGTATCATTATTAAACTACTAGAGTCTCTCATGTCATCAGTATTAGGTTTAAAAGTAACGCCTAATATAGATATTTTTTTATTTTTTATATTTTTTCCTAAAATATTTTCTATTCTTTTAGCCAGAAGTATTTTTCTATTGTGATTTGATTTTATTACCGATTTAACTATTGATAAATTTATGTTTAGTTTATTCCCTGTAACTACTAATCCTTTGGTATCTTTAGGAAAACATGAGCCTCCATACGCTGGTCCAGCTCTTAAGAACCTTCCACCTATCCTATTATCACTGCCCATTCCCAGTGAAACTTCCTCAATATTAATCCCTGATTTTTCACACAAATTAGCTAACTCGTTAATAAATGTAATTTTAGTGGCAAGAAAAGCATTTGATGCATATTTTATTAATTCTGCGCTACGTCTTGAAGTAGTAAAAAATTTAGCGCCTTTTATAATTAAAGGTTGATATAATTTTTTCATAATATTAAATATTTTTTTGTTATTTGAGCCAACAACTATTCTGTCAGGAAATCTAAAATCTCTAATTGCCTCTCCTTCTCTTAAAAATTCTGGATTAGATATAACTTCATAATTTTTATTTTTTTTCTTTTTTAAAATTTTCTCAATTTGATCTCCTGTCCCAACTGGCACAGTTGATTTTGTTACTATAATTTTTTTTTTATTTTTTTCTTTAGAGATTTGTGAAATAACATTATAAACATATTTTAAATCAACAGCTTGTGAACCTTTTTTTGTAGGAGTTCCTACACATATAAAAATAATATCAGATTTTTTTAATGCTTTTGAAAAATTGGATGTAAAAATCAGTCTACCTGCTTTAAAATTTCTTTTAATCAATTCACTTAAACCAGGTTCATATATAGGTGTGATACCTTTATTTAAATTTTTAATTTTATTAAAATCTTTGTCTACACAATAAACTTTGTTACCTAAGTCTGAAAAACAGGCACCACTTACTAATCCAACGTATCCTGTTCCAATCATACATAATTTCATAAAGTTAATTTTTTCTTGAAATTTTAAGGTTTGAATTGATGTAACTCTCTAAAGTTCCACAATCTACATATTTTCCTTTAAATATATTACCAAAAAATTTTTCATCATTTTTAATTAATGTTTTTATAGCATCTGTTATGTGGATCTCACCACCTTTACCTTTCTTTTGACTCCTTAAAACATTTATTATTTTTTTGGGTAAAATATATCTACCAATTATGGCAAAATTTGAAGGAGCTTGTTTTATACTTGGTTTCTCAATAACTTCGTTAATTAAAAAAGAATTTTTTGTTTTATTGGTAACGCCAAGAATTCCCCATCTTGATACATTATTTCTGTTTACTTTTTTTGTTGCAATGATCGCACTCTTAGTTTTTTTGTGTAAAGCAATCATCTCCTTAGAACAATTTTTTTTAATAATTAAGTCATCAGCTAATAACATTAAAAAATACTTATCTTTTAAATATTTATAACATTTTAAAACAGCGTCTCCTGTTCCTTGTGGCTTATTTTGATAAACAAATTTAATCATTTTTTGATATTTCTTAATTCGTTTAAATACTTGTTTCAATTTTTTATCATTTTTTTTCTTCTTGAGAATTTTTCTATAAAATTTGTCATTGAAGAAATATTTCTTAATACTCGGTCTATTTTTAGGTACTACAAAAATAAACTGTTTAATACCAGCATCTATACATTCTTCCAAGATATATTCTAAATTAGGCTTGCCGTTTATAGGGAGCAATTCTTTTGGAATGACACTTGTTAAAGGTAACAATCTAGTACCTAGACCTGCTAGTGGAATAATTGCTTGCTTTATCATATGATACTTTTACTTATTATCATTAGAACTTACAAATGAAAATATTTAAAAATAAAAAAGCCTTACAAAAGAAAATTTTAAAATTAAAAAATCTTTCTTTTGTTCCTACTATGGGAAGTCTACATAAGGGCCATGAAAAGCTTATTAAAATAGCAAAAAAAAGATTTAAAAAGGTAATAGTAAGTATTTACATTAATCCTAAACAATTTAACTCTAGAGAAGATTTTAGATCTTATCCACGTAATATTCAAAAAGATATAAATATTTTAAAAAGACTTAAAGTAGATTATTTATACATGCCTAACTATATTGATATTTTTCATTTTAAACCAAAAAACAAAATTTTTCTCCATAATTTTAAAAAAAAATTATGTGGCAAAACTAGAAAAGGACACTTCAAAGGTGTGCTAAATGTAATAAATAGATTTTTAGACATTATAAAACCTAAATATATACTATTAGGGAAAAAAGATTTTCAACAGTTATTTTTAGTAAAAAAACATATAGAGAAAAATAAAATACCAACGAGAATAATACCTTGTGAAACAGTAAGAAATAAAAACGGTATTGCTTTTTCATCAAGAAATAATAATCTAAAAAAAGAGGAATTGAGAAGACTTGCTAAAATTATAAATAAAATTAGGAAAAACAAGAAATTTATGAATAAACAAAAAATTATAAAAATTTTTAATGAGTTGGCAGTCAAAAAAATTGATTATGTAGAATTTTTAAATTTAAGTAATTTAAAAACTCCAATTAATAAAAAAACAAAGTTTAATATATTTATTGCTTTTTATGTTGGAAAAACAAGATTAATAGATAATTTCTAGTTTAAAAAGAAATAAGATCCAATTCCCAAAAACGAAAGGAAACCAATAACGTCGGTTATTGTTGTAACAAAAACACTAGAAGCAAGAGCTGGATCTATATTTAGTTTTTTAAGGGAAACAGGTACTAAAATTCCAAATAAACCAGCAACTATCATATTTAAAATCATTGCAACAGCAATTAATATTGATAAATCAATTTGTTTAAACCAAAATTCTACAATTATACCAGCTATAATTGCAAAAATTAATCCATTTAAAACTCCAATAATAAATTCTTTTGTGACTATCTTTAAAAAATTTCCTGAATAAATTTCTTTTTTTGCAATAGCTCTTATTGTGACTGCAAGTGTTTGCATGCCCGCATTCCCGCCCATAGATGCAACGATTGGCATCAACACAGCTAGTGCTACCACTTTTTCTATATCCTCTTGAAAAAAACCTATTACTATAGAGGCGATAACTGCGGTAAATAAATTAAGCAGCAACCAAGTAAATCTTCTTTTTGTCTTTTTCAAAACTCCGTCAGTAATTTCTTCATCTCCTACACCAGCTAATCTCAAAACATCCTCCTCAGCCTCTTCTTGAACTACTGTAACCACGTCATCAGCTGTTATCATACCGATTAATTTGTTTTCTTTATTTACTACACCTGCAGAAACAAGGTTGTAGTTTTCAAACGTTAGGCCTACTTCTTCTTTATCCATATTAACTGAAATTAAAACAGGTATTTCTCGCATAATTGAATTCATTTTAGAGTCTCTTGAAGTCCTTAAAACTCTAGAAGAAGGAACTGTACCAACAGGTTTAAAATTTTTATCAACTACAAATATTTCTAAAAATTCTTCTGGTAATTCTTTATTTTCTCTTAAATAGTCTATGGTTTGACCAACGGTCCAATCGCTTGGCACAGCAGTAAATTCTCTCTGCATTATTCTAGCAGCTGAGTCTTCTGGATAACTTAATCCCTCTTCTAAAAGAAATTTATCTTGAGGTGATAATTTTTCTAAAACTTTTTCTTTTTTCTTTTCTTCTATTTTTTCTAAAATTTGAAGAGCGTTATCAGACTCTAATTTATGTAATATTTTAGCGATGGACTCAGGGGTTAAAAGAATTAGTACTTCAGATTGAAGAGATTCGTTTAATTCTACAAAAATTTCAGGTTCAATGGTAAATGCCTCAATTTCTATTAATCTGTTTCTAGTTTCTGTATCAAGATTTTCTATCAAATCTGCTACATCAGCTGCGTGTAAATCTTCTAAGGTTTGATTGATGAATGCAACATCATTTGCTTTTATCTTCTCGCTAAAAAGATTGATAAAATCTTTATTAAAATCAACATTAACTTTTTGTTTACCGACAGATTTAACTAAACTCATAATTCACCTGATTATTTTAATTTTTGAGACTTTTAGTTTATCTAATGATAAAATTCAATTTAAAATGGACGTTGAATTTAAAATCAGTAAAAAACCTATAAATTACAAGAAAGCCATGCTCTTTTTAAGGAAAAGAGTTGAAATGGTAAAAAAAGGTGGTCGTGAGTTAGTCTGGATTTTAGAACACCCTACAACTTACACGGCAGGGATCAGATCTGAAAAGAGTGATATATTAGATAAATCTATTAAAATTTTGAAGACTAACCGTGGTGGAAAAATTACATTTCATAATCGTGGTCAAAAAATAATCTATTTTGTAATTAATTTAAATAACAGGAAAAAAGATATTAGAAATTTGGTAACTCAAATTGAAAATATTATTATATATTTTTTAAAAAATTATAAAATAAAGTCACACTCTGATAAAAATAAAATTGGTATATGGGTTAAAAATAAAAAGATAGCAGCAATTGGTATAAGAGTTTCAAACTGGATAGCTTATCACGGATTTTCTATCAATATTAACAATAACCTCAAAGGATATAGAAAAATAATACCCTGTGGTTTGAGTAATGAAAATATTACGTCTATTAAAAGTGAAAAAAAGATTGTAATTAAAAACGTAAATCGAAATTTAATAAATTCATTTTTTAAATTTCTGAAAAAAATTTAGAATTGTTTTTTTATTAAATTACTAAATTCTTCATTGCTTTTAGCTTCAAAATTATATTTAACGTTATTAATCATAAATTTTAATTTTGATGCATGAAGCATAAGATTTTGATTTTTTTTAGATTTTTTATATTTATGAATTGAATATTTGTTGTCACCTACAACTGGGTTTCCAAGATTAAATAATTGTTTTCTTAATTGATGCTTTCTTCCAGTTATTGGCTTAAGTTCTAATAATGAATATTTCTGTGAACTTTTAAGTATTTTCAAATGTGTGATAGCTTTTTGAACGATTTTTTTATTTTTTTCATATAAAATAAGGTTATCTTCTAAAGTTTTTTTGTTTTTTGGTATCTCGCCATGTACTATAGCTAAGTAGTTTTTGTGTATTTTCCTTATTCTAAATAAAGAAGTTAATAATTGTGCATATTCTCTGTTTTTAGCAATAATAAGAACTCCAGATGTTTCTTTGTCAAGTCTATGAACTATATGTGGTTTCTGGTTTTCAAAGTACTTTGTACTACTTAATAAATCAGTTATGTTTTTGAATGATCTAGTGCCACCTTGGACTGGTATTCCACTTGGTTTATTAATAACAATAAAATTATCATTATTCTCTATGATAAAGCTATCATAATTTTTTTTTTCCTCTTTCGTAGCTTTGTACTTATACGAATTTATTTTTAAATTGTTAGGTTTGATTTCAGAAATATTAAAAACTTCTATAATGTCATTAATTTTTACTCTGTAAGATGTTTTAGTCTTTTTTTTATTAACTTTTATTTTCCTTTTTCTTATTATTTTTTCTACTAATGATTGAGGAATGTTTAAAACTTTAGATTTAAACCACTTGTCTAATCTTGTATTATGATAATCCCTTTCAACTATGTACTTTTTAAACATTTAGAAATTTGGATTAAATTACTTTTTTACCGTTTTTGAAACTATTTCTTTTTTTTCTTCTGTCTTTTTATCTTTTCCTTTGGCTTCAATTTTCTTTGGTTTATCAATTCTTTTTTCTTCAGGATTTCTGTCTATAAGTTCAATTACTGCCATTGGCGCGTCATCACCAGTTCTAAAACCTGCTTTTAAAACTCTTGAATAACCGCCGTTTCTTTTATTATACCTTGCAGAAAGAACATTAAAAACTTTTGTGACTGACTGTTTGTTTTGTAACTTACTAAATAACCTTTTTTTGTTGTTTAGAGCATTTTTTTTACCAATTGTTATTACTTTATCAATTAAAGGTTTAAGTTGTTTTGCTTTTGGAAGAGTTGTTTTAATCTGTTCATATTTTATCAATGAATTTAGCATATTTTTAAATAGAGCTTTTCTGTGCTCTGAAGTCCTATTCAATTTTTTATAACCAATCCTATGTCTCATTAGTAGTTATTTTCCTCAAGTTTTCTTGATAATTCTGCAATGTTGTCTGGAGGCCAATTTGGTATTTCCATACCTAAATAAAGTGACATAGAATTTAAAACTTCTTTTATTTCATTTAAAGATTTTCTTCCAAAGTTTGGAGTTCTTAACATTTCAGGTTCGGTTTTTTGAACTAGATCACCAATATAAATAATATTATCATTTTTAAGACAATTCATGGATCTCACAGAGAGCTCTAACTCCTCGACTCTTTTAAGTAGGTTTCTATTAAATTCTGGTTCTGAAGGTTTTGCTTTTTCAACTACTTCTTTTGGATCGTCGAAATTAACAAACATCGAAAGTTGATCTTGAAAGATACGAGCTGAATACGCTATTGCATCTTCTGCATCAACAGTTCCATTTGTTTCAACGGTCATAAGTAATTTATCATAATCTAAAGCGCTTCCTGCTCTTGTATTTTCAATAGTAAATGAAACCTTTTTTACAGGACTAAATAAGGAGTCAATTGTAATTAAGCCTAATGGATTATCTTCAGATTTATTTTTTATCGCTGAAACGTATCCCTTTCCAGTACTAACCATTAATTCCATGTGAAAATGAGTTTTTTCATCTAAATTACAAATTGTTTGATCGGGATTTAGTATTTCAATTTCTGATGATAGAGTGATGTCTTTTGCTTTAACCTCTTTAGGACCGTCGACATCAAGTATTATTTTTTTAGCTGTTGAGCTAGAGGATTTGATTGCCAAGTTTTTCACATTCAAAACTATATCAGTAACATCTTCTCTTACACCTTTTATTGAAGAGAATTCATGCAAAACTCCATCAATTTGTATCGCGGTAACTGCTGCTCCTTGAATAGACGACAAAAGTATTCTTCTTAGTGAATTTCCTATTGTTTGGCCGAAGCCTTTTTCTAAAGGTTCTGCAACAACTTGAGCAACAGATTTATCTTTATTGCTCGTAATTTGTAGTTTGTTTGGTTTTATTAAATCTTTCCAATTTTTATCTATAACATTATTTGCTGTTGGCATAAATTATACTCTCCTTTTTTTTGGTGGTCTTGCTCCATTATGCGGCATTGGAGTTGTATCTATTATAGAAGTAATTTTAAATCCTTTAGATTGAAATGCCCTCAAAGCAGTCTCTCTACCAGAACCTGGGCCTTTTACTTGAACTGATAAAACTCTTAAGCCTTGTTCATAAGCTTTACCTCCAGCATCATCGGCTGCGACCTGAGCTGCATATGGAGTTGATTTTCTTGATCCCTTAAAACCTTTTGCTCCAGCAGACGACCATGCAATGACATTACCTCCTTGGTCAGCAATTGTAATAATTGTATTGTTAAAAGTAGAGTAAACATAGGCAATACCTGAAGTTATATTTTTCTTAACTTTTTTTTTCTTTTTAAATTTACTTTCTTTTCCAATCGCTTCAGTCTTTACTGGGTCAGTTTTTTTTTTATTTTCTTCAGTTTTCTTCTTTTGCATCAATTATAATTTTTTAATTACTACTTTTTAAGTGGTGTTAATTTTTTACCAGCAATCGCAATTGCTTTACCTTTTCTTGTTCTTGCATTGCAATGAGTTCTTTGTCCTCTTACGGGTAATTTTTTTTTATGTCTGCTTCCTCTATAAGTGGCTAAATCTACAAGTCTTTTAATGTTAATTGAAATTTGTCTTCGTAAATCTCCCTCGACTTTATGATTTTGATCAATAAATTCTCTAATTTTTAAAACTTGATCTTCAGTTAATTGATTGACTCTTGTATTGTTTGGGATGTCCAATTTTTTACAAATAAGTTTTGATGAATGTAATCCAATTCCATGGATATAGGTAAGTGCAATACTGACAATTTTATTTTGTGGAATATTGATTCCTGCTATACGAGCCATATTAAAATGATTTAAAGTTCCAAAGCCGTATTTATATTGCCTAATTATTTAAAGTCAACTCTATATAAGGCTAATAATGTCGCTAATTTCTTTATTTATTTGATCAATTGGCCTCTCTCCATCGATCACTTTTAACAAATTCAATTTTTTATAATATTCGATTACCGGTTCAGTTGATTTTTCATAAGTTTGATATCTTTTAATTGCTATTTCTTTATTATCATCTGTTCTCTTTTCTATAGTTCGTCTTTCTAAAATTCTTTTTGTTATTGTTTCCAGAGACACAGATAGTTTCAATACTAGACTAATTTCTTGACCATGTTTTAAAAGAAGTTCTTGAAGGGTTTTGGTTTGAATAAGATTTCTGGGATAACCATCAAAAATTAATCTATTTTTATATTTTTTATCAGCAATAAAAGTCTCAACTAATCTTTCAACTATATTGTCTGAAACTAGGGAGCCAGAATTTATGATGGAAAAAATTTCTTTTCCTAATTGAGTTTTATTCTTAATTTCATTTCTTAGAACCTCACCTGTAGATAATTTAAATAGATTAAATTTATTAACTATAAAATCAGCTTGAGTACCTTTGCCAGCACCTGGTGGGCCAAATATAATTAGATTCATAAAGCTAATTATTTTCCAAATTTAGTCTTTCTAATTAATGACTCATATTGTGAGCTCATTAATCTTGTTTGGACTTGTGTAACAGTGTCCATCGCAACTACAACAACAATTAAAATTGATGTTCCTCCTAAATAAAAAGGAATAGGATATTTTGAAATTAAAAACTCTGGCATCAAACACACAAAGGTTAAATACATAGATCCAATAGTGGTAAGCCTAATTAAAATATTTTCAATATACTCTGCTGTTCGTTCACCTGGTCTAATTCCGGGAATATACCCTCCATATTTTCTTAAATTTTCAGCAGTCTCTTTTGGATTAAAAACAATAGATGTATAAAAGAAGGAAAAAAATATTATACCAGAGGCATATAATAGCATGTACAAAGGTTTTCCTTGTGTAAACATAGAAGATATATTTAAAAACAATTCCGACTCAGAAAACCCAAAGTTAGATAAAGTAATAGGGAGAAGTAACAGTGCAGATGCAAATATTGCTGGAATTACTCCAGCAGTATTTATTTTAAGTGGTAAATGTGATGACTCTCCACCGTATATTTTGTTACCCATTTGTTTTTTTGGGTAATTAATTAGTATTTTTCTCATAGCTCTTTCAACAAAAACAATAAATAGAACTGTTAATATTACTAAAACAAATATTCCGACAATCATTACAGCTGACAAAGCGCCAGTTCTTCCTAGTTCAAAAGTTGAAGCTAATGCTCTTGGTATCTCCGCTACTATTCCAGAAAAAATTATTAATGAAATACCATTACCAACACCTCTTAATGTTATTTGTTCTCCTAGCCACATTAAAAATGTTGTTCCAGCTACTAATGAAATAGTTGTCATAACCCTAAAATATAATCCAGGATCAACCACAATAGATCCAGCGTTTTCTAAACCTACTGAAACACCATATCCTTGTAAGGCTGCAATAAGAACTGTCCCGTATCTAGTAATCTGCGTAATTTTTTTCCTCCCAATTTCACCTTGGTCTTTTAAATTTTTAAAATAGTCTGAAACACCAGTAAGCAATTGAACAATAATTGAAGATGATATATACGGCATGATGCCTAATGCAAAAATAGCCATTCGCGAAACTGCCCCACCTGAAAACATATTAAACATTCCAAGAAGTCCTTTTTGACTTGAGGACATTATCTCTTTTAAAGAGTCTGGATCAATTCCTGCTAAAGGAACATAAGTACCAAGTCTATAAACAACAAGCAAAAGGATAGTAAAAATTATTCTTTTTTTTAGGTCGTCCGCTTGACTAAAAGCACCTGAAGCTAAACTTTCTTGTGACATAAATTTTAATTTTTAAGAATAT
>QCNU01000006.1 GCA_003213115.1 Pelagibacteraceae bacterium AG-426-L23 | reverse complement strand
TTTAATGAAGTTAGGTACAGCGAAAAAGATAAAAAAGTTGTTTATGAACCAGTAAAGTTAGAACAAAACTATAGAAATTTCGATTTTTCAAGCCCGTGGGAAGGAACTAAGTACATTAAAGAACTTCAAAATAAAAAAAATGAAAAAAACTAAAACACTAAACCTTAATTTTGGGCCCCAACATCCCGCAGCACATGGAGTTTTAAGACTAATTTTAAAACTAGATGGTGAGGTAGTCGAAGAAGCAGATCCTCACATAGGCTTGCTTCATAGAGGGACAGAAAAACTTATTGAGCACAAAACATATACACAAGCTTTGCCCTATTTTGATAGATTAGATTATGTTGCTCCGATGAATCAGGAACACGCTTTTGCTCTAGCTACAGAAAAATTATTAAAAATAGAAGTTCCAATAAGAGCTAAATACATAAGAGTTATATTTTGTGAAATTGGAAGAATTTTAAGTCATATTTTAAATGTTACTACACAAGCGTTAGACGTAGGAGCCCTAACCCCCTCCTTATGGGGATTTGAGGAAAGGGAAACTCTTATGACTTTTTATGAAAGAGCATCAGGATCAAGATTACATGCAAATTATTTTAGAACAGGTGGAGTTCATCAAGATTTACCTCAAAAACTTCTAGATGACATAGGAAAATTTTGCCAAACTTTTCCAAAAATTATAGATGATTTAGAAAATCTACTTACAGACAATAGAATCTTCAAACAGAGAAATGTCGATATAGGTATTGTAACCAAAAAGGACGCAATTGATCATAGTTTTTCTGGGGTGATGTTGAGAGGTTCAGGCATAGCATGGGATTTAAGAAAATCTCAACCTTATGAGTGCTATAAAGATTTAGATTTTAAAATTCCAGTAGGCAAGAACGGCGACTGTTACGATAGATATCTTTGTAGAATAGAAGAGATGCGTGAAAGTGTTAAGATTATAAAACAGTGTTTAAATAATTTGCCTAAAGGACCTATCAAAACAATAGATAATAAAATTTCCCCGCCAAAAAGAGAAGATTTAAAAAATTCAATGGAGGCCTTAATTCATCATTTTAAATTATTCACCGAAGGCTTTAGAGTACCTGCAGGAAATGTTTATTCTGCAGTAGAAGCTCCAAAAGGTGAATTTGGAGTTTATCTAATTTCAGACGGTAGCAACAAACCTTACAGATGTAAAATACGTGCACCAGGTTTTTCACATTTACAAGCTATGGATTATTTAATCAAAGGACATATGTTAGCGGACGTACCAGCAGTATTAGGTTCCTTGGATATTGTTTTTGGAGAGGTAGATAGATGAAACCTAAAATAGTTTATAAAAACCAACCAGAAAGTTTTAAATTTTCAGAAAAAAATTTAGAAATTGCAGAAAATATTTTAAAAAAATACCCTAAAGAAAGAAAAAAAAGTGCCGTAATGCCTTTGCTATATTTAGCACAAAGACAAAATGAAAACTGGATTCCACTTGCAGCGATGAAATACATAGCGAAATATTTATCTATTCCCTATATTAGTGTTTACGAAGTAGCAACATTCTACTCAATGTATAACCTTTCCCCTGTAGGAAAATATTTTGTTCAAGTATGTACTACAAGTCCGTGCTTACTTAGAGGCGCAAACCAAATTGTAGAGATATGTAAAAGTAATATTTCTCCTAATCAAAATGAAGTTTCTAAAAACAAATTATGTTCTTGGACTGAGGTTGAATGCCTCGGCGCGTGTGTGAATGCACCTATGATGCAAATAAATGACTCTTATTATGAAGATTTAGATAAGGAAAATACTAATAAAATTATTAAATCTTTGCTTGAAGATAAACCTTTAAAATCTGGATCTTATAGAAATAGAAAAAATACAGCTCCAGAAAATTCAAATAATTTAAATGGAGGAAAAATTGCTTAAAAAAGAAGATAAAATATTCTCTAACCTTTATAACGAATTTGGTTGGGAAATTGATAGTTCAATTAAACGAGAAGACTGGAAGGACACTAGTCAAATTATTTCAAAAGGAAGAGAATGGATTATAGATGAAATTAAAAAGTCAGAGCTTAGAGGAAGAGGAGGAGCAGGATTTCCTACAGGTCTTAAATGGTCATTCGCTCCAAAAAAAGTTGGGTCAAGACCTCACTATTTAATTATTAACGCAGATGAGTCTGAACCAGGAACATGCAAAGATAGAGACATCTTAAGATTTGAACCTCAAAAATTAATTGAAGGGTGTTTAATATCTGGTTTTGCAGTTAATGCACACACTTGTTATGTTTACATAAGAGGAGAATATTTAAATGAAGGAAAAAGACTACAAGAGGCAATCAATCAAGCTTATGAAAAAAACTTTTTAGGCAAAAATGCTTGTGGGAGTAATTGGGATTTTGACATTTATATTCATTATGGAGCTGGCGCTTATATATGTGGAGAAGAAACAGCTTTATTAGAAAGTTTGGAGGGGAATAAGGGACAACCAAGGCTAAAGCCTCCTTTTCCAGCATTAGTTGGTCTGTATGGTTGCCCTACTATAGTAAACAATGTAGAGACAGTTGCTGTTATCCCAACAATTTTAAGAAGAGGGTCAAAATGGTTTTCATCATTGGGAAAACCAAAAAATACCGGAACTAAGATCTTTTGTATTTCAGGAAATGTCAACTCTCCGTGTAACGTAGAGGAAGAAATGGGCATCTCGCTTAAAGAGCTCATAGAAAAATATGCTGGAGGTGTAATAGGTGGATGGGAAAATTTACAAGCTGTTATACCCGGAGGATCTTCAATGCCTTTATTACCGAAGAAAATATGTGACAGTATTAATATGGACTTTGACTCTTTAATTGAAGCGAAAAGTGGCCTTGGAACTGCAGGAATAATTGTAATTAACAAAGATCAAAATATCATTGAATGTATGGCTAGAATCGCAAAATTTTATAAACATGAAAGTTGCGGTCAGTGTACTCCTTGCAGAGAAGGATCCGGATGGATGTGGAGAATTTTAGAAAGATTGGCTAAAGGAGAGGCTACTCACAGCGACATCGATCTATTATCTGATGTTACAAAACAAATTGAAGGACATACCATTTGTGCTTTTGGTGAAGGTTCAGCTTGGCCTGTACAAGGCTTACTTAGACATTTCAGAAAAGAAATAGATAAAAAATGTATAGGGGAACCAATAATTAAAAAGAAAAGAAACATTCCATACTTAGTAGATCAACATTTGTTGGAGAAGGAAAATGCCTAAAATAACTATAAACGGAAAAGAATTAGAATTTGAGAATGGCATGACAGTTCTTCAGGCTTGTGAATTAGCAGACGTAGAAATTCCAAGATTTTGTTATCATGAAAAATTATCTATTGCCGGGAATTGTAGAATGTGCCTTGTTGAGATGGAAAAATCTCCAAAACCTATAGCCTCTTGTGCAATGCCTGCAACTGAAGGTATGAATATAAAAACAAATACTAAATTAGTGGAAAAAGCAAGAAAAGGTGTAATGGAATTTTTACTTGCTAACCATCCTCTAGATTGTCCAGTTTGTGATCAAGGTGGAGAGTGCGATCTACAGGATCAATCATTATATTACGGTTTCGATAAATCAAGATTTAGTGAAAACAAAAGAGCTGTGAGGGATAAGTACATGGGTCCGTTAATTAAGACTCAAATGACTAGATGTATTCATTGTACAAGATGTATTAGATTTGCAACGGAAGTTGCTGGAGTTCCCGAAATAGGAGCCATAGGTAGAGGCGAGAATATGGAAATCACAACATATTTAGAAAAGTCAATGGAGTCCGAACTCTCTGCTAATGTAATAGATTTGTGTCCAGTTGGAGCTTTAACTTCTAAACCTTACGCATTTGAGGCAAGACCCTGGGAATTAAAAAAAACTGAAAGTATCGATGTAATGGATGCGGTAGGTTCGAACATAAGAATAGATACTTATGGCTGGGAAGTAAAAAGAATTTTGCCTAGACTTAATAACGAAATTAATGAGGAGTGGATATCTGATAAAACAAGATATGCCTGTGATGGTCTTTTAAAACAAAGGTTAGATGAACCATTTATAAGAAAAAATGAAAAACTAATAAAATCTAGCTGGGATGAAGCATTGGAGCTAATCACAGAAAAAATTCAAAATACACGTCCAGAAAAAATAGCTGGTCACGTCGGTGATCTTGTTAGCCTTGAAAATATTTTTTCTTTTAAAAATTTTTTAACAGATCTTAAAATAGAAAATTTTGAATTTAGGGAAAGAGAAACATATTTAAATGGGTCAGATAAAATTAATTATCTTTTTAACTCATCTATTAAAGGAATTGAAGAATCAGATTTGATATTATTGATTGGTTGCAACCCAAGACATGAAGCAACAATGGTAAACGCTAGAATAAGAAAAGTTTATGCAAATAGAAAGATCCCAGTCTATTCAATAGGTAATCCTGGTGACTTAACATATGAGTATAATATTATAGGTGAAACAACTGCCGAATTGAGAGATATTATAAAAGGCCAAAATAGTTTTTCAAAAAAACTCTTATCTTCAAAAAAACCACTAGTAATAATAGGTGAGTCTGCATTGGAGCTCAATAGTGGCGCTTATATTTTTGAGGAAGTAAAAGAGTTTTTAAAAGAAAATAACTTTATAAATGATAATTGGAACGCTCTTAATATATTAACAAAAAATGCTTCAACGGTCGGTGCTATAGAATTAAAATTTTTTAACGTAAAGGAAAGTAATAATTTTATGTTTTTCGATAAACTTAAAAATAATGAGTTCAAATTAGTTTATTTGTTGGGATCAGATAATCTTAAATTTGAAAAAAAAGACACTTTTGTAATATACCAGGGCAGTCATGGTGATAGAGGAGCAGAAATTGCAGATGTTATTCTTCCTAGTCCCGCTTATACAGAGCAAAATGGTTTGTACATAAACTTAGAAGGAAGAGTTCAAGAATGTAGAAAAGCTTCTTATCCTCCTGGTAATTCTTTAGAAGATTGGAAAATCTTTAACTTAATTTTAGAAAAATTAAAAAAAGAGGTAAAAAGTAAAAACTATCAAAAAATTAAGGAGCTAACTTTAAGAAATGTAATTAACTTCACACAATTAGATGCTCTTCCAAAAGTTAAATTTAACAATAGTAAAAAAAAAGAAAATGATTTTATTAACGAAAAAATTGAAATCAAAAAAATTGACTATTATTTTTCAAATTCAATAGCACGAGCTTCAAAAACAATGAGCGATTGCAGGACTGTTGTTAATAAACAATTAAAAAATGGAACAATTAGTTAATGGAATACATAAATATCTTACTTCAGGAAATTTATAAAATCTTTTTCTTGGTTATACCAGTTCTTGTATCAGTAGCTATGATAGTATGGCTAGATAGAAGAGTATGGGCGTCTATTCAAAAAAGAAAAGGCCCAAATGTTGTTGGTCCTTTTGGACTATTACAGTCTCTAGCAGATGCTTTAAAATATATTTTTAAAGAAATTATAGTTCCAGCAAGCGCAAATAAAGTAATATTTATTTTAGCCCCAATAGTTACAATGACTTTAGCTTTGGCAGCTTGGGCAGTTATTCCTTTTAGCGAGAGTTTAATTTTATCTGACATAAACGTTGGCATATTATATCTTTTTGCCATTTCATCTTTAGGTGTTTATGGAATAATAATGGGTGGTTGGGCTTCTAATTCAAAATACCCATTTCTAGGAGCAATAAGGTCAGCTGCTCAAATGGTCTCATACGAAGTTTCAATTGGAATAATTATTATTAATGTATTGCTTTGTGTAGGTTCACTAAATTTAAAAGATATTGTTAATGCTCAACAAGATCTGTGGTTTGTATTTCCTCTTTTTCCAATGTTTGTAATTTTTTTTATTTCTGCATTGGCGGAGACTAACAGACCACCATTTGATTTACCTGAAGCTGAAGCTGAACTAGTTGCAGGTTATCAAACTGAATATTCAGGGATGATGTACGCGATGTTTTGGTTAGGAGAATATGCAAATATTTTATTAATGTGTGCTATGGGTTCAATTTTATTTTTAGGTGGATGGCTGCCACCTTTAGACATATATCCTCTAAATATAATTCCATCATTTTTTTGGATGCTTTTCAAAATTTTATTTTTATTTTTGCTTTTCTCTATAGTTAAAGCGATAGTGCCTAGATATAGATATGATCAGTTGATGAGGTTAGGTTGGAAAGTTTTTTTACCGTTCTCACTTTTTTATGTTGTACTAACTGCCAGTTTTTTATTTTATTTTGAACTACTACCAACAAAAGGTTATTAAATGAAAATTAACAGAATATTTAAAATAATTTTTTTATCGGAATTTGTTTCAGCACTTTTAAAAGGAGTTAAAGAAATTTTTAAAAGTAAAAAAACTATAAATTACCCTTACGAAAAGGGCTCAATAAGCCCTAGATTTAGAGGCGAACATGCTTTGAGAAGATACCCCAACGGCGAAGAAAGATGTATTGCTTGTAAATTGTGTGAGGCTGTATGTCCTGCGCAAGCTATAACCATTGAGTCGGAGGAAAAGGGAGACGGAAGTAGAAAAACAACAAGATACGACATTGATATGTTGAAGTGTATATACTGCGGACTTTGCCAAGAGTCTTGTCCAGTAGACGCAATAGTTCAAGGACCAAACTTCGAATTTTCAACAGAAACTAGAGAGGAACTTTACTATAACAAGGAAAAATTATTAGACAACGGAGACAGGTGGGAGTCAGTTATATCCAAAAATCTTAAATTAGACAAAGTTTATAAATAATGATTGCACACACAATTTTTTTTTATTTTTTTTCTATTATCGCTATTTATTCTGCTTTAATGGTTATTACATCAAAAAACACAGTAAATTCAGTTTTCTTCTTAATTCTTGATTTTATATCTGTCGGCTGCCTTTTTATTATGGTAGGCGCAGAATTTTTAGGAATGATTTTGCTTATAGTTTATGTGGGAGCTGTTGCAGTACTTTTTCTTTTTGTTGTAATGATGTTAAATGTTGCAGAACAAAGTTCTTCTTGGTTTAGAGGAAGAGTTACAAAAGCAACTCACATCCCATCAGGATTATTCGTAAGTATACTTATATTTCTAGAGTTATTAGTAGTTGTAGGAGGATGGAAATATAAAACTAATATTATGTCTAGTGGAAATTTAACTATAAATCAAAATACAACTAACACTCATGAACTTGGCAATGTTATATACACGGATTACGTGCTCTACTTTCAGTTATCAGGAATGATTTTACTTTTGGCTATGATGGGAGCAATTATTCTAACTTATAGAAAGCGAGAAAATATAAAAAGGCAAAGTTACTTCAAACAAGTTTCTAGAGAGAAATCATCATCTATTGAATTAAAAGATACTGAATTTGAAAAAGGAGTTAAGATTGATGATTGAGATTGGATTAGGACATTACCTGACTCTTGGGGCGATCATTTTTTCTTTGGGTATAGTAGGAATATTTTTAAATAGAAAAAATGTAATAGTTATTCTTATGTCTATTGAATTAATTTTATTAGCTGTAAATATTAATTTAATTTCTTTTTCTATTTTTTCTGGAGATATTTTAGGACAAGTATTTACTATGTTAATTTTATCCATAGCTGCTGCAGAAGCAGCTATTGGATTAGCTATTATTGTTGTCTTTTACAGAAATAAGGGATCTATAAGAGTAGAAGATATTCATCAAATGAAAGGTTAAATGGAATACCTAATTTTATTTTTACCATTATTAGGTTCGATTATCGGATACTTCGGCAAAGGTTTAGGAGATAAATTTTCTGTCTTAATTACAAGCTTATTTATTTCTATATCTGCTATCTTATCAACTATTGTTTTTTATAATGGTGCAATAAATAATATTTACGGAAATTATAAAATATTTGAGTGGATAAATTCTGGAAAATTTATAGTGAATTGGTCAATTAATGTTGATCCACTTAGCTCTGTAATGTTAGTTGTTGTTACTCTTATTTCGTCTTTAGTTCATATTTATTCAATTGGTTATATGAAAAATGATCCACATAAACCAAGATTTATGTCTTACCTTTCTTTATTTACATTTGCAATGTTGACATTAATAGTCTCAGATAATTTTTTACAACTATTTTTTGGATGGGAAGGAGTTGGTTTATCATCGTATCTATTAATTGGTTATTGGTACAAAAAAAATTCTGCTAATAATGCAGCGATAAAAGCGTTTCTTGTTAATAGAGTTGGAGATTTTGGGTTAGCTATTGGAATTTTTCTAATTTTTTTTCATTTAGGTACAGTAAATTACCAAGAAGTTTTTAGACTTATTCCTGAATTTTCAAATGTTAATGTTAATTTCTTAGGTTTAGAAATTAATCTAATCACCCTAATTTGTTTATTTTTATTTATGGGAGCTATGGGAAAGTCTGCCCAATTCTTTTTACATACTTGGCTACCAGATGCTATGGAAGGTCCAACGCCAGTTTCAGCTTTGATCCATGCGGCGACCATGGTAACAGCAGGTGTATTTTTAGTTGTTAGATGTTCGCCTATTTTTGAGTTTTCGCAAATAGCTTTAAATACTGTTGCAATCATTGGAATGATAACAGCAGTATTTGCTGCATCAGTTGCTCTTGTTCAAAATGATATAAAAAGAATAATCGCATATTCTACTTGTAGTCAATTAGGATATATGTTTTTTGCAGCCGGCGTAGGAGCTTACCATGTAGCTATTTTTCATTTATTTACACATGCATTTTTTAAAGCATTGTTATTTTTGGGCTCTGGTTCAGTAATACATGCATTCAATGATGAGCAAGACATAAGAGAAATGGGAGGAGTTTGGAAAAAGTTACCTTACACATGGGTTTTAATGCTTATAGGAACTCTCGCACTAACTGGCTTTCCGTTTCTGTCAGGCTTTTATTCTAAAGATGCAATAATAGAATTTGCTTATCTTAAACACTCTATCGTTGGATACTCAGCTGCTTCGGTTGGAATTATAACTGCTTTTTTAACTGCAATATATTCTTGGAGACTTTTATTTTTAACTTTTCACGGAAAATATAATAATAAAAAAACTTCTCTTGAAAAAACACACGAGTCACCAATAATAATGCTTATACCATTGATAATTTTAGGAATAGGCGCTGTCCTTTCAGGAATTTTATTCAAAGATTTTTTTATCGGCAAAGATAGCATAAGTTTTTGGCAGGACTCTATATTTTTTATAAATGAGCTATCTCATGAATACTTACCTCTATGGCTTATATTGATCACACCTATTATAGTAACTATAGCTATACCAGTATCTTATTATTATTTTATTAATAATCCAAAAATTTTAGAAAACTTTAAATCTTCTTATAATAAAATTTATAATTTCTTATTGAATAAATGGTATTTTGATGAAATTTATGAATTTATTTTTGTTAAACCTTTAAAAAAATTAGGCGATTTATTTTGGAAAAAAGGAGATGAAAAAACAATTGATAGATTTGGTCCTGACGGCATCTCAAAAGTAGTAAGGTATATTTCAAACAAAGCAATAAAGTTTCAAACTGGCTTCATTTATGATTATGCATTCGTGATGTTAATTGGATTATCAGCATTAATAACTTACTTAATATTAAAATAATTATGAATTTCCCAATTTTATCCTCAATAATTTTTTTACCACTATTAGGAGCTTTATTTATTTTCTTGAGTCAGAGTAAGACCAGCTCAATTAAAAGCGCGATATATGTTTCATTATTTACAAGTATTGCGAATTTCTTATTATCAATTTTCCTCTGGTATTCGTTTGATAGGAATTTTACTGGCTTCCAATTTGTAGAGGATAAAAATTGGATTAGTGGACTTATAAAATTTAAATTGGGAATAGACGGAATTTCAATTCTATTTATTGTTCTTACAACTTTTATTGCACCGATATGTATTTTGTCATGTATTAATAGCGTTAAAACAAGAATAAAGGAGTTTCTCATAGCTATTTTAGTGCTGGAAACTTTTATGCTTGGAGTTTTTTGCTCATTAGATCTTGTAATTTTTTATCTTTTTTTTGAAGCAGGTTTAATACCAATGTTTTTAATTATAGGAATCTGGGGTGGGCCAAGAAGAGTCTATTCGGCGTATAAGTTTTTTCTTTATACTCTTTTGGGTTCGGTTTTAATGTTAATAGCAATAATTGCAATTTATTGGATTTCAGGCACAACAGACTTTGTTCAAATTCTCGAATTTAAAATACCTAAGGAATATCAATATATACTTTGGCTGGCATTTTTTAGCTCTTTTGCTGTTAAGTTACCTATGTGGCCTGTTCATACCTGGTTACCAGATGCACATGTCGAAGCTCCTACAGCAGGCTCTGTGATACTGGCATCAATACTTTTAAAAATGGCTGGATATGGTTTTTTAAGATTTTCAGTAGGAATGTTTCCAGTTGCATCTGAATATTTTACTCCTTTAGTTTATACTTTAAGCATAATAGCAATTATTTACACATCCCTAGTCGCTTTAATGCAAGAAGATATGAAAAAATTAATTGCTTATTCATCAGTAGCGCACATGGGTTATGTAACTTTAGGCATTTTTACTTTTACCAAGCAAGGAATTGATGGGAGTATTTATCAAATGATAAGCCATGGACTTATTTCAGCAGCACTATTTTTGTCAGTAGGCGTTCTTTATGACAGAACCCATTCACGTATGATTAACTCTTATGGTGGAATTGTTAATATCTTACCTAAATTTTCTTTAATTTTTATGATTTTTACTCTGTCTGCTTTAGGCATACCTGGAACAAGTGGATTTATTGGAGAGTTTTTAGTTTTGATAGGCATTTTTCAAAAAAACTACTTTGTGGCTATATTAGCTACTTTAGGAGTAATTTTAGCGGCCGCTTACATGTTGTGGTTATATAAAAGGGTCATATTTGGAAATCTAAAGAGTAATACTATTAAGGAAATTAAAGACATAAACATCTCTGAAGGTTTGGTACTGTCTTTATTAGCGATAGCAACAATTGTCTTTGGGTTTTATCCAGAACCAATACTTGATACAATAAGTGTTTCATCGGATTATTTAATAGAAAATTATAAAAAAGATTTAGCTTATCATCTAATGGTCAAAAAATGATTGAAAATATTCAGATTTTATACCCGGAAATATTCTTGTCTTTATCAATTTTAATAATTTTGATGATCGGAGTATTTATAAAAAATAGTTACAATTTGGTTACAAATTTAACCTTTTTGACTTTATTAGTCTTAATTGCAATACTTCTCAATAAAAAAGGTAATACTTTAATATTTTCCGAAGCTTTCATAAGTGATTCATTCTCAATTTTTATTAAAATTTTAATTTTAATATCGAGCTTATTTATACTTTATTCTTCTCAGGTTTTTATTAAAGACAATAATATCAATAAATTTGAATATCCAATTATTTTTTTGATAGCAATTTTAGGAATGTTTTTCATGGTAAGCTCAAATGACCTAATACTTTTTTACTTAGGTTTAGAATTACAATCTTTAGCGCTTTATATACTTACAGCAATAGACAGAGATAATTTAAAATCGACAGAATCTGGTATTAAGTTTTTTATTTTAAGCGCTTTGTCCTCAGGTCTACTATTATACGGATGTTCGTTATTATATGGTTTTACTGGGTCTACAAATTTTGAAATTATTAATAAAGAACTAACATCCGAAAATGTCGGAGCAGTTTTTGCTATGGTTTTCATTTTAGTAGGTTTAGCTTTCAAGGTTTCCGCAGTTCCTTTTCATATGTGGACACCGGATGTTTTTGAGGGCTCTCCCTCTTCAATAACAAGTTTTTTTGCTATTGTTCCAAAGATTGCTGGAATTGCTGTCTTTATAAGATTTATGCAAATACCTTTTGAAAATATTTTAATCGAGTGGCAATCAATAATAATTTTTTTATCTATTGCTTCAATGATTTTAGGAGCTGTAGCCGCTATAGGTCAAAAGAATATAAAAAGACTTATAGCTTACAGTTCTATCGGACACATTGGTTATGCTTTAGCCGGGATAGCGACAGGAACTTCATCTGGATATAGTAGTTCAGTTTTATATATTACAATTTATGCAGTAATGAATTTAGGAATTTTTGGCTGCATTTTTCTTATGAAGAAAGACGGTAAATATACAGAGGAAATTAATGATTTATCAGGTATATCAAAAAATCATCCACTTATTTCACTCTCTTTTTTAATTATACTTTTTTCATTAGCTGGAATTCCTCCTCTAGGCGGTTTCTTCGCAAAATTTTACATTTTCTTATCTGTTGTTGAAAGTGAAATGTATACGCTTGCAATTATAGGCCTACTAACCACAGTAATTTCTGCATTTTATTATCTTAAAATAATAAAGATTATATATTTCGATGAAATTACAAAACCTTTTGATGAAAATAAAAGCTTTAGTATTTCAGGTACAATTTTTATTTCTTGTATTTTTTTAGTGACGTTTTTTTTATATCCCTCAATATTTAATGATTTAATTTTTACAGCAGTTTCTCAATAATTAAATTAAAAATTACAAAATTTAGTAGTGTAAAAAGCACTAATGACGAAGCTATAAAGATGATCAAAAATAATAAATTAAGACCAGGAATTATTGTAGCAACAAATCAAAGCAAAGGCAGAGGCACGATGGGGAAAAAGTGGATTTCTAAAAAAGGTAATTTATTTATCTCAATTTTTTTTGATATAAGTAGTTCAAAAATAAAGAGCGATAAATTCTCATTTTTTAACCCTTATATAATTAAAGATGTGTTAAAAAAGTATTCTAAATATAAAATAATTATAAAATGGCCAAATGATTTGATAGTAAAGAAACGTAAACTTTGTGGTATTTTACAAGAAGTAATAAGTTACAAAAATAAAAAATATTTGATAATAGGTGTAGGCATTAACACTTTTGTCTCCCCAATGAGTAGAAATTTTAAGTCAATTTCATTATTAAAATGTTCTAAAATTAAAATAAAAAACAATGAAATTTTGATGCAACTAAAGCTAGCGTACGAAAAATTTATTACTAATACTTATAATAAAGATTATAACTATTTAAAAAAAACTATTTGCAAAATATAAAATGAAATATTTAATAGGAGATATTGGAAATACTTCAACAAAATTATCTATATTTAATTCTAAGTTTAAAATAGTTAAATCTTATCATATTGATACGATTAAGCTTAATAATAAAATATTTTTGTCAAATTACTTTAAAAAAACTATTAAAAAAGATATCAATAAAAAAATATTATTTTCTAGTGTAGTTCCAAAAACTTATAAAAAAATAAAGAGATATTTAAAAAAAAATAATATTATTTGTTATGAAATTAAAGATTTGAGAATTAAAAAAATTATAAAAACTAGGGTAAAAAAGATTTCACAGGTTGGCTCTGATCGTTTATCCAATGCTATTGGTTCTAATGTTTTTTATAAAAAAAATAGTCTAATTATAGATTTTGGTACCGCAACAACTTTTGATGTAGTAAAATATCCAGGCATTTATGATGGAGGCGTTATAGCTCCTGGTATAAACTTATCAATAATGAATTTGAATAAATCTACTGCTTTACTTCCTGTTTTTAAATTAAAGAAAATGATTAAAACCTATGGCAAAAATACTAAACAAGCACTGAATGCAGGATTTTTATGGGGCTACCAAGGATTAATAAATAATATTATCAAAAAAATTAGTGAAAAAAGTAAAATAAATTATAGAATTATACTTACAGGTGGATATGCAAGTCATTTTAAAAAGTATATTTTAAAAAAATCAATCATTGACCAAAATATTACAATTAAAGGTGTAATGGAAATTTATAAAAGACTAATTTTATGAACAAAGATGAATTAATTTTTTGCCCTCTAGGAGGTTCTGGTGAAATAGGTGCTAACATGAATTTATATGCTTATGGACCAGAAGATAATCAAAAATGGATCATTGTTGATATGGGTGTTACCTTTGCTGACGACTCTTTACCTGGAATTGATTTAATATATCCTGATCCTGGTTTTATCTTAGATAAAAAAAGTGATTTACTAGGTGTAGTTTTAACTCATGCTCATGAAGATCACATAGGAGCTGTTGCACATATTTGGCCAGATTTAAAATGCAAAATTTTTGCTACGCCATTTACCGCCGCTTTAATAGAAGAAAAATTTAAAGAAAAAAAGATAGATATTTCAAATCATTTAAAAATTATTCAACTTAATGGTAAAATAAATTTAGGACCTTTTGAAATTGATTTTATAACTTTAACTCATTCTATACTGGAGCCGAATGGATTATGTATTACCACACCTTCTGGCTCAATTTTACATACTGGAGACTGGAAGATTGACCCAAATCCACTTATTGGAAACAACATAGATAAACAAAAGTTAATGGAAATAGGAAAGAAAGGTGTTTTAGCGATGATATGCGACTCAACTAATGTTTTTAGCGAAGGGAGAGCTGGCTCAGAGTCTGATGTTAGGGATAGTCTTGTTAGAATTATGGATGTAAAAACTAAAAAAATAATAGTTACTTCATTTGCTTCTAATGTAGCTCGAATGGAAACAATATTTTTTTGCGCAAAAAAAACTGGTAGAAACATTTGTTTAATAGGAAGGTCGATGCACCGAATTTACAAAGCAGCGAGAAAATGTGGATACTTGCAAAATTTAATTGAGCCTCTTGAACCAAAAGATGCAAAAAAATTGCCACGCGATAAAATTATATACCTTTGTACTGGAAGCCAAGGCGAACCTATGGGAGCAATGAATCGTATAGTAAATGGAGTTCATCCAGATGTTTTTTTAGAAAAGGGGGACACTGTTATTTTTTCTTCAAAAATAATTCCTGGAAATGAGAAAAAATTATATAAATTACAAAATCTAATTACCAAAGAAGATGCAGAAATAATTACAGAAGAAAATGCTTTTGTGCACGTTTCAGGTCATCCTAATAGAGATGATTTAAAGGATATGTATAATTGGGTAAAACCGAAATGTGTAATACCCGTCCATGGAGAACACAGGCACATGAGAGAACACGTAGATTTTGCAAAAAAAATGCAAATACCTCAAACTTTATTAATAGAGAATGGAGATATCATAAAAATTTTTTCAGAAAAAACACCAGAAATTATTGATAAAGCACCTTTTGGCAGAATGTACTTAGATGGCTCTATAAAAGTGAGTGAAGACTCTCAGTCTATTAAAGAAAGAAAAAATTTATCTATAAATGGTTATTTAGAGGTCACATTAATTGTTTCAAATAATGGTAAGGTCAAAAGACCAATTATTTCTTGCAAAGGTATTCCAGAGGATGAAATTAACGAAAATTTTATTTTTGATATGGAGGATGAAATTATTAATACGTGCAGATCATTTTCTTTACAAAACAAAAAGCAAGAAAAGAATCTTATTGAGGTATTGAAGCAAAATTGTAGAAAGATGGTAAAGGAAAGAACTGGTAAAAAACCTTACACAAATATTAACATTGCACGAATTTAGTTGTATTTTCTTGTAAGATTAATAAGTTCTATTTTAATTTGGAGTATTTATAACAATGTTATTATCAAAACTATTAATTCCTATTACTAAAGACTTACCTGCAGATGCAAAAATCAAATCTCATCAATTAATGTTGAGAACAGGAATGATTAGACAATCTTCAGCTGGTATCTATTCTTGGCTACCATTAGGTTTCAAAGTGATGAAAAAAATTGAACAAATTGTAAGAGAAGAACAAAATAAAATTGGTGCTCAAGAAATGTTAATGCCTACAATTCAGTCAGCTGATATTTGGAAAGAAAGTGGAAGATATGATGATTATGGAGAGGAAATGCTGAGAATTAAGGATCGTCAAGGAAGAGAAATGCTTTACGGCCCAACTAATGAAGAACTTATAACTGAGATTTTCCGTTCAAGTGTAAAATCTTACAAATCACTTCCACAAATGCTTTATCATATTCAATGGAAGTTCAGAGACGAAGTTAGACCAAGGTTTGGGGTAATGAGATGCAGAGAATTTTTTATGAAAGATGCTTATTCTTTTGATACTGATGAGAACTCAGCAAAAAAATCATACAACAAAATGTTTTTTGCTTATTTAAATACTTTTAAAAGATTAGACTTGCAGGCTATACCAATGGCCGCAGATACCGGACCTATAGGCGGAGATTTGTCTCATGAATTTGTAATATTAGCAGAAACTGGTGAAAGTAAAATATATGCAGATAAAAAAATTTTTGAGGTGAACTTAAAAAATTTTAAATTTGACGATAAGTCTTTAGAAAAAATGAGAAAAGATTTTTCATCCTTTTATGCTGTTACAGATGACAAATATAAAAAAGATGAATTTGATAAAAACGTAAACAAATCTAACCAAATTATAACTAAAGGAATTGAGGTTGGTCACATTTTTTACTTTGGAGACAAATACTCTAAACCTTTAAATTGTTTTGTTGACACTAAAGAAGGAAAAAAAGATTTAGTAAAAATGGGATCATATGGAATAGGTGTTTCCAGATTAGTTGGAGCTATTATAGAAGCTAAATATAATAACGAAATTATGAAATGGCCTAAGGCAGTATCACCTTTCGATGTGGTTATAATTCCTAGTATAAGTAAAAATAATAATGAAAACATGGTAAAAGCAAGTAAAATTTACGACGAATTAAAAAAACAAAATGTTGACGCATTGTTAGATGATGTTGATGAAAATATGTCTATAAAATTTAAAAAGCATGACTTAATAGGAGTTCCTTTTCAAATTATTTTAGGATCAAAATCAAAGGAAAATAAATTTGAATTCAAAGAAGTAAATCAGGAAGCTAAAATATTAAGTCTGGAAGAAATAAAACGAAAACTTAAAAAATAAATTGTTTAATAAAGTTGAAAGACTAATTTCATCGAGAAATTTAAGACCTAAAAAAAAAGAAGGTTTTTTAAAAGTTATTTCTATTTTTTCATTCCTGGGGATAATGCTTGGTGTAACTATATTAATAATAGTTATGTCTGTAATGAATGGATTTAGAACAGAATTAACAAATAAAATAATTGGATTTAATCCTCATATTGTAATCAACCCTTATAGTAAACCAATAGACAAATCCTTCACAGACACTTTGAAAAGAAAGTATGAAAATTTTCAAATAGCTTATTCATATACTGGGGAAGGCGTTATTTTAATTGAAAATAATGCAAAAGGAGTTTTAGTAAAGGGTGTAGATAGTAAAAAAAATCATAATTTAACATTTATTAAAAATAAAATTATCGACGGAAAGTTTGATAACTTTGAGAAGGGAAAAATAATAATAGGTAACGAGTTAGCAATTAGTTTAAATGTTGTTGTTGGAGATAAAATAAATCTTATGTCATCTTCATTTATTAGCACTCCATTAGGAGGAGTTCCTTTGCAACAAAACTTTGAAATATCTGGGGTTTTTAATAGTGGTTTCTTTGAATTTGATCAAAATGTTGTATTTTTAGGTTTGAATGAAGTGTTATCTTTATTCGACAAAACAGAAAAAGATTTAAGTTT
>QCNU01000005.1 GCA_003213115.1 Pelagibacteraceae bacterium AG-426-L23 | reverse complement strand
TTTTCAGCTTTTGAGCTTCCTCAATTGAAATCTCAAGACCATTACAGTCTAAATTATAGTCATTAGGTTGTTTAATATTTACCACCTCAGGCTTAGCGCAGCCTTTTACAAAAACTAAACAAATGAAAGAGATAAAAATTTTTCTCATTTTAGATATTCTCTCTTTCTAGAAAGTTTAAATCGTCTGTAAACAAGTATAAAAACTAATAACATGAATACTGAGCCAATTCTAAATTCTGTGCCTAGAATATAATCAGCAAATTCCTCAAAAACCCCTAGTCCCATACCTGAAACAGCTACTGCAGGTAAATTTCCTAGTCCAGCAACGATTACGATCATAAAAGATCTAACTGTATATGGTAATCCAACGTAAGGGTGCAATGTAAATGTAATTGCAATTAAAGCACCAGCAACACCACAAAGTGCAGCGTTAATTCCAAATGTTGCAGCATAAACTTTTTCAGTATCAACCCCTAAGATCTTAGCTGCTCTAGCATTTTGTGCTGTTGCTCTAATAGCTCTACCTAATTTTGATTTCTTCATGTAAATAACTAATACCACTGCATATAATAAACTTATAAAAGCAGAGAATATTTTTGAATTCGGTAAGGTTACAGAATTATCAAACAACATTGTTGTTCCATATTCTGATTGTGCAACTACAACGTCTGCTCCGAAAATAAAATTCATTAGTTGTTGAAACACAATTGCGATACCAAAAGTTGCTAAAATTGAAATAAAAAGATCTCGATCTACTACTTTGTTTATGACAAGTTTGTATAATCCCCATCCAACAAAAAACATTACAATAGGTGATACAATTACACCCCAACCTGGATGAATACCTGCGAGATACATACTATAAGCAATGTATCCACCTAAAATTACTAAATCGCCTTGGGCTATATTTATTATATTCATCACACCCCATTGAAGTGCCATCCCATATGCAATTAGTGCAAATAGAATTCCCAAAAGAATTCCGTCCAAAGAGGCTTGGACCATTAAAATCGGAGCCTGAAAAATCAAAAAATCCATAAAATATTTTAAAAAAAATGCCCCCTAAATTTTAGGGGGCATTTAACAATATATTTAAAAAGTATTAACCTCTTTCAGACCACTTAGGGATTGGGTGAAAGAATTTGTCTGAAGCCCATTTTGTTGGAGCAACAACTTTATTCTCACACGTATCACCTTTACATCTTACTTGGAACAAGATCATTGGCTTAGCAACGTTTTGACCGCCAGGACCAAATTTGATGTTTCCGTAGAAAGTTTGCATTTCTGTAGTCTTAAGAGCATCTCTAACTTTATCTCTATCAAAAGAATTCGCTCTCTCGAACGCATCTTTAAACACTAGTAAAGCGGCAGATGACTCAGCTGATTGGTAAGGTGGAGCATAACCAAATTCTTTTTTAAAGTCTTTGTCATACTTTTTACCACTTCCAAAGAAACTATCTTTGTAGCTTAAGTTTTTATGCCATTGAGAAGCACACAATGCGTATTCTGATTTCTTTCCGTGTTGTTTAGAAAGTTTTGCAGCATCACAGTGTGTCATAGCTAACATAGGAACATCAACTTTCATTTCAGAAATTTGTCTGATTGCAGTTAATGCGCCTTTTGTGTGTCCTGATACTACTAGTACATCTGGCTTAGTAGCTTTTACTTTTGCCAATGTAGCAGCCATATCATTTAGCTCTTTTGGTAATTTATCGTCAATGATGATTTTAGAACCTGTTCTTTTTGCAGCATCTAAGATTCCAAGTCTCACGTCTTGTGAGAAAGCATCTTGTTCAAATGCCTGTGCAATTTTAACTGGTTTACCACCATTTTTTTCGACTGCAAGATCGATCGCTACTTCAAGGTATTGGTTTGCAGGTGATAGCACCGCGAACAAATATTTATATCCTTTTGTAAATAAAGATCTTGATGCACCGTTTGCTTCAACCATAGGAATTTTATATTTCTCGGTTACAGGTGCAATGGCTTTCGTTAACCCTGAACTGTATGGTCCAAGCATATAATGAACGCCGTCTTGTTTGATTAGTCTTTCAGCTAACTGAGCGGCTCTTTTAGGATTTGATTCATCATCATAGTAAATGATCTCAAATTTATAACTTTTTCCTCCAACTTTTACGCCACCCATTTTATTAATTCGGTCAACAGCCATGTTGTATCCGTTTTGAGTGTGCACTCCGTTAGATGAATATTTTCCTGTAAGAGATATCGCAGAACCTAACACGATGTACTCACCTTCAACTTTTGCAAAAGAAGAAGTAATACTTGCTAGTGTTAGAGTTAAAGCTGAAATAAATGTAATAAATAGTTTTGCTATTTTATTCATTTGTTTCCCCCTTTAATTAATTAATTAATGACAGATTAAAACAAGAAATATTGATAATGACAACAGGAAGAATTAATTAATAGGTTTGAGTAACAGCGACATATAGGGCAATAATTAAAAGAACACACGCAGAGATTGTATTTAAAGTCTTTGGCTTTCCTTTCAGCCAAACTGCAACTCTTTCAGCAGCAAATCCATAAATCATGAGAGTAATAAAATCCAAAATAATATAAGTGGCCATTAAAATAATAAACTGAACGTAATAATTCAAATTAAAATCTATAAATGAAGTGAAGATAGTTCCAAAAAATATTAATGCTTTTGGACTTAGGCCGGCTACCAAAAATCCATCTTTATAAAATGAAAATAAAGATTTTGATTTAATAGATTTAACATCAATTAATTTAATTTTTGCTGAGTAAGTATCATATGCTAAATAGACTATGTAAAGTATACCAAGCCATTTTAAATAATTTAAAACATCTGGGTTATTTTTTAGGAATGTTCCTATAACAAAAACTACTAAAACACCCTGACAAAAATTTGCAGAAATATCACCAAAAGCTGTCCAAACTGAACGCTTTAATCCATAATTGAGTGTATGAGACACTATTACAACTCTTGGAGGCCCTGGTGTTATAAATAAAAATAATATTATTTGTAAAAAGATTAAATAATCTATGGGAAACATATATTTAATAACTATATATATTTAAATGAAGAAGAAAAGTTTAATCCCTCAGACACGTGTAAAAAATCCCGAGCCAAAAAAAAATGACAATAATTGGATAATTTGGGCAGCGTGGGCTGATAGGATAACCTTCGAAGAAATAAAAGAAAAAACAGGCAAAAATGAAGGTGAAGTTATTAAAATAATGAGAAAAAACCTCAAACCTAGGTCTTTTAAGCTATGGAGAAAAAGGGTAGGTAAAAAAAGCATAAAACATAGAAAAAAATTTAAATTAGAAAGAAAAAAATTAAGAGAAAAAATAAAGTTAAGTGATATAAATAATTTATGAAAAAAGTTGTAATGTATTCTGGTAGCCCTTGTCCATATTGTGATCATGCAAAAGCTTTATTAAAAAGTAAGAATGTTCCTTTTGAAGAAATTGATGTCTGGAAAAACAAAGATAAAGCTAAAGAAATGCTAAAAAGAACTAATGGCGCAAGGACAATACCTCAAATTTTTATAGGAGATCATTACGTAGGAGGAAATGATCAGCTTCAAGCAGCTAATAAAAGTGGAGAATTAGATAAATTATTAGCTTAAATCTTTTAAAAAAGGCATACCATCTCCAGCTCCAAGCTTTGTAGTAGATAGTCCAGCAGCTTTATTAGCAAATTCTAAACATTCTTTTATTGGTTTCCCTTTTAATAACGCAAATGAAAAACTTCCATTAAAGGCATCTCCTGCTCCTGTAGTATCAATCGCTTTAATTGGACTTGCGTTAAGGTATATTTCTTCTTTACCGTCAGAAAAAAATAATCCTTTTTCACCTAAAGTTATTATTACTTTTTTTATTCCCATGTTTAAAAGTTTATTTGCACTATTTTTTGCATCCTTTTCACTATTTATTTTAATTCCAGTATAAAACTCTGCTTCAGTTTCATTTGGCGTAAAGTAATCAACTAATTCAAAAAAATCATTTTTAAGTTCACTTGCTGGAGCTGGATTTAATATATTAATTAAACCGTTTTCTTTAGCTAGTTTTAAACAGTGGAAAGTTACATCTAATGGTATTTCTAATTGCGTTAAAAATATTTTTGATCGCTTAATTATATTTGTATCAATTTCATCTATAGTTAAGCTTTCAGGCGCGCCCCTAATAACTGTAATAGCATTTTTTCCCGTGTTGCGGTCAACATGAATTCCTGAAACACCAGTTTTATGTTTTTTTGAAATAATTATATTTGAAGTATTTATGTTGTCTTTTTTTAATTTATTTATAGCTAGCTTTCCATAATCGTCGTTTCCTAGTTTGGAAATAAAATTTACTTTTCCACCTAATCTAGAAATCGCTATAGCTTGATTGCATCCTTTTCCACCTGGACCAATATTATAACTATCGCCAAGAATAGTTTCACCTGTCGTAGGAATTTTTTCTCCTAAAAAACTTATGTCAGCAACAAATATTCCAAGGACAGTAATATCGCTCATTAACCAAGACTAATAAGGAATGGAAATGTTGTCAAAATATAATAACTTATTACTTGAATTTTATTTGTTAAAATAAGAATTCCAGTAGCAAGCAATATCACTCCACCAGTTTTCATAACTTTTCCGTAATGCTTGCTAAAACTTTTTTTAGTATTTAAAAAAATGTTTATATAGTAACCAGAAAGAATAAAAGGAATTGCTAATCCAAAAGAATAAAATGAGAGTAATAAAGCACCCTTGTTAATCGTAGCTTCAGATGCTGACAATGCAATGATTGATCCTAAAACTGGACCAATGCAAGGTGTCCAACCAAAAGCAAATGCTGCACCTACAACATAAGGAAAAATATAATTATCTTTAAAACTTTTAGTCTCTATTTTTCTTTCTTTATTTAAAAAGTTTAGATTTAAAATACCTAACAACTGTAATGAAAAAAATATTATTATTAACCCAGCAAATATTCGTAACTCGTTGGAAAAAAATAATAAAACATTTCCAATAAATGATGCAGCAATTCCTAAAGATACAAAAACTGAAGAAAAACCAAGAGAAAATATAATTGTTTTAGTTAAAATTAATCTTCTGTTGAGCTCCATTTCCTCGAGCTTTTTTCCAGTTATATAAGAAATATAACCTGGTATAATTGGTAAAACGCACGGTGTAAGAAAACTTATAAAACCAGCACCAAAAGCTAAGAAACATTTAATTAACATAATATAATGATAATATTCATATAATGATTATAAAATATTTAAGCTTCCTGCTAGGTCTTATTTGGTCCTACTCTTTTATAAGAACTCAGTCTATTTTTAGCACTAAAACAGCATTATTATTTAAATTTTTTATATCAAAAGTATCTTGGATAACTTTCATTTTAGCGTGTTATTTTGGTTTTAAAAACTTCTCAATTAAATCAACATTAATTGGAATTATTATATCTATTATTTTGGTTCACTTAATGTTTTTTTTCTCAGGTAAATTCTTAGAGAATAAATTTGGAGAAAAAAAGTTAATACAAGTAAAAACAGTTTTAGAATATGCTTTATTAATTTTTATTGTTTACTATGTGATTTTTTAAAAATATAGTTTTCTCTAATCTTTGTTACTTTTTTAAAATTATTTTTTTTTAGGTACTTAATTATTTTTTTCTTATTAATTTTTTGAATTTTATTGTATTCAAGTATCTCAATACAAATTACTTGAACTTTAAATTTGTTTAAATTAATTGATGATATAACTTCATACTCTACGCCCTCAATGTCAATATTTAAAAAATCAATTTTTTTGACACTATGATAATTTAAAATATCTTTTAATTTTTTGGTTTTAATATTTCTTACACCAAGATTTTTTAATCTAAAATGCCCCTCCATCCACTTTACGTGATTTGGACTTAAAGTATTTTGGGAACTAAGGTCGTGATGATAAAAAAGTTTAGTTTTTTTTTTCTTATCGGAAAGAGCAGCACATATATTGATATCTCTAGGTCTTGCAAATTTAAATAAGTCTATAGTAAATGGATTTAAATCAATATTAATTCCAGTCCATCCAGCTTTGTATAATTTATTTGTATTATTAAATTTAGTTGGATGAAAACATCCAATATCAAGATAAGTACCTTTAAAGTTTTTCCTGAATAATTTTTTTAAAATTTCTTCTTCACCAAATTGAGAACCATTATATAAAAATTTAAAATTTCTAATGTAAATATTATAGAAAACATACAAAGGTCTTAAAAATTTATACTTTTTATAAATATTTAAAGCTCTAGATTTTGAAGAGGGCATTAAGATTTAATTTTAACTCTTTGGCTTAAAGATCAGGCAAACACCATTGTTGCAATATCTTTTTCCTGTTGGTTTTGGTCCGTCATCGAATATATGTCCGTGATGACCGCCACATTTTTTACAATGATATTCAGTTCTTTCGTATCCTATAAGTGTGTCAGTTTTTGTTTCGAAAACATCAGGTAGAGATGAAAAAAAAGATGGCCAACCTGATCCGCTATCAAACTTCATTGATGAACTAAAAAGTTTAGTTCCACAACCTGCGCAATAATAATCACCCTCTCTTTTCTCTTGATTTAAAGGGCTGGATCCTGGTGGTTCAGTACCCTCTTCTTTTAAGATGAAATTTTGCTCTGGTGTTAAATTTTTATTCAATTTGATCATTATTTTCTTTTATAGCATTTTTTTTGATATAAAAATTAAGCAAATTTGTATTGACTTGTTTATACTAATTCTAATATAGTTCGTACATAGCGCTGATTTAAATCAAATTGCGGAGCGCTTAAAAAATTCCTGCTAAAGCGACTAGATCATATGACCACCGCTTTAGCCGGTGGTTTTTTTTTGAACTTTCAAAATAAAACCAGGCATTTGAACTGTATTGTACGCCTGACATAATGTCGAAGTACTAAAAAGGAGGAAAAAAATGGCTAACTTTAAACATCCGGAAACTATTGGTTTACACGGAGGAGAATACAGAAGTGATCCGGCTACTACTGCTGTTGCAGTACCAATTTATCAAACTAGCTCTTATCAATTTAAAGATGCGGAGACTGCCGCAAACTTATTTGGTTTGAAAGAGTTTGGTAATATTTATACACGGATTATGAATCCAACTTGTGATGTTCTTGAGAAGAGAGTTGCAGCTTTAGAAAGTGGATTAGCTGCGGTAGCAGTTGGTTCAGGTCAAGCTGCATCAGCTTTTTGTATTCAAAACGTTGCACAAAATGGGGATAATGTTGTTGCTTCAACAGATTTATATGGTGGAACAGTAAACTTATTTAAAAATACTTTAGGTATGCAAGGTATTGAAGTAAGATTTGCTGACCCAGCGGATCCTAAAAACTTTGAAAAGCTAACGGATGAAAAAACAAGAGCTTACTATGGAGAGTCTTGTCCTAATCCATATCTTCGAGTATTTCCTATTAAAGAAGTTGCTGACATTGGAAAAAAGCATGGTATCCCATTAATAATAGATAACACTGCTTCTCCAGTAATTTGCAAACCAATAGAGCATGGTGCGGCGGTTGTTATGCACTCTTTAACGAAATACATTGGGGGTCACGGAACTACTATCGGTGGAATAATTGTCGATGGAGGAAATTTTGACTGGACGGCAAATCCAAAAAGGCAACCTTTGTTTAACCAAGAAGATCCAAGTTACAAAGGAGCAGTTTGGGGAAGAGATGTTCCTAAACTAACTGGAGCTAATGTTGCTTTTGCTATTAGAGCTAGAGTGGTTTTACTAAGAGATTTAGGAGCACCGCTTAGTCCTTTCAATGCTTTTCAAATCATACAAGGTTTGGAAACTGTAGCTCTTAGAATGAAACAACACTGTGCTAATGCTGAAAAAGTTGTAAAATACTTAGAGACAGAAAAGAAAGTTAAAAATATAATCTACCCAACAAATCATCAAGGGGAAATTAAAGAGAGGGCAAAAAGATACATGAAAGGTGGTTATGGATCTTTAGTTGGAATGGATGTTGGAACTAGGGAGGCTGGTTCTAAATTTATTGACAATTTAAAAATGCTATACCACGTTGCAAATATAGGAGATGCTAAAAGTTTAGCGATTCACCCTGCAACTACTACTCATAGTCAGCTTAGTGACGAGGAATTATTAGCTGCTGGAGTAACACCTGGATATGTTAGGCTTTCAATTGGTATTGAACATCCAGATGATATTATTGGAGATATTAAGCAAGCTTTAGCTGCTTAAGACATTAAGGTAATTGATTTATAGCCCCTTTAATTTATATTAGGGGCTATAATTAAAATGATAAAAGAAATAAATTCATCAGAAATCAAAAAATATTTAGAAGAAAATACTAACGCAGAAATATTAGACGTCAGAACACCGGGTGAGTGGAAAACAACTGGAAGACCAGATGGCAAGAAAATCGGAACAAAAACTCATTTCGTAACTATTGTAAGAGATGCTGGTGGAAAAGTTGATCTTAGCTTTATTGATAAAGTCAAAGAAAAAATTGATGTTAAAAAGAAATTACTTGTAATTTGTAGATCTGGTTCCAGGTCTGCGCTTGCATCTCACCTTCTTTCTAAAGAAAACTATGAATGTATAAATATCATTGATGGTTATGAAGGAAACGGCGTAAGCCCTGGATGGATTAATGAGAATTTACCTTATTATTTTGATAATGAAGAATGAAAAAAATTTTTATAGTTTACGGACATTATGACAACAAATCTTTTAATGCTGCAATTAAAAACACTTTTATAGAGACAGCTAAAAAAAGAGGGCATGAAGTTGATTGTGTTGATCTTTATAAAGAGAAATTTGATCCCGTATATGCTGGTGAGAATCCGACACCAGAAGTTTTAAATCATAGAAAAAGAATAGAAAAATGTAGCACAATAGTTTTAATCGCACCTATTTGGAACTTTAGAATGCCTGCAATAGTTGAAGGATGGATAGATAAAGTTTTAGCACCTCCTTGGGCTTTTAGGTTTAAAAGACTAGTTGGAAACTACGGATACCCTCTAGGAAACCTTAAAGATAAAAAAGCAATAATTTTCTGCACATATGGGTCTCCAAGATTAGCTGTTACTACCTTTTTTTTAAATTTACCAATCAGGAGATTGAAGAGAGGGGTATTTCATATATGTGGTATAAGAAATATTAATTACAGAAGATATTTTGCTGTTCCATTTGTAAGTGAAGAAAAAAGAAAAGAATTTTTAAAAGACGTTGAGAAAACTGCTAATAATTTATGAATAATCTTTTTAAATATTTAATAATATTATTTATTGTAAATATAAACTCATTAAACGCAAAAATAATTAAACCAAATAGTGATATTAAACCATTTCAAGTTGTTAAAATACAATTAACCGGCTTAATGAAAAACGATAAAAATTATAAAGACGCTGGAATTGATCAAACTTGGGAATTCGCTCATCCAAATAATAAAGCGTTCACAGGTCCTTTGGATAATTTTAGAGAAATGATTAAAGGAGAGTCTTATAAAATGCTGATAGACCATTCAGAACACGACATAAAAGAAATTTATTCTAACGAGAAATTAGCTATTTTTGAAGTTACGGTTCTCGATGTTAATAATAAATACTTTAAATTTAAATGGCAGGTTGAAAAGTATTTGAAAGACGGAAAACTAAAAAATTGTTGGTTAACAACAGTAGTCTCGCAGCCACAGCCTGTTGGGGAGTCTATATAAAATTTTAATCATTTAAATCTTACTTGAATTATCATATTCTAAAAAAATGAAATCAAAAACTAAAGTAGTTGTAATTGGTGGAGGTGCAGTGGGCGTAAGCACACTTTACCATCTTGCTAAAAAAGGATGGTCAGATGTTGTTTTGGTTGAGAGAAAAGAGTTAACATCAGGATCAACTTGGCATGCAGCAGGATTATTACCTCTTTTTAACATGAGTTATTCTGTAGGACAACTTCATCGATACGCTGTGAAACTTTATAAATCTTTAGAAGAAGAAACTGGGAAAAAAGTTGGTTTTAGCGTTGTATCAAATATTCGTTTGGCTCAAACACAAGATCGTATGGATGAATATCACCAGTATGCAGGTGTAGCAAAAACTATCGGAGTGAATGTAAAATTTTTAAAACCAGAGCAAGTAAAAGAAATCTGGCCACTTTGTAATATTGAAGGTTTAGTTGGAGCAATACAGCATCCAGAAGATGGATACATCCAGCCAGCCGATCTTACTCAAGCATTAGCTGCTGGTGCAAGAAATTGTGGAGCTGAAATTTATAGAAATACTACAGTAGTTGGTATTAAACAAAACAAAGATGGGTGGACTGTTGAGACAGACAAAGGTTCTATTAATTGTGAACATGTTGTTTCTTGTAGTGGAAACTTTGCAAGACAGACTGGTAAAATGGTTGGTTTAGAAGTTCCTGCGATTCCAGTTGAGCACCAATTTATTGTAACAGAACCTCATCCAGAAATTCAAAAAAGAAAAAAAGAGGGCAAACCAGAGATGGGAGTTCTTAGGGATAGCGATAACTCTTGGTATATGAGAGAAGAGGCAGGTGGATTTCTTTTAGGACCCTATGAAAAAGGCGCACCGTGTTGTTATGTTAACGGACCTTCAAAAGATAGTGAGTATGAATTATTTCAAGAGGATTTGGATCGTTTAGCGCCTCATATTGAAGGTGCAATTAAAAGAGTCCCAGCCTTTGCTGAAGTAGGTGTAAAAAAAGTATACAACGGAGCTATTTGTTATACGCCAGATGGAAATCCCATTGTTGGGCCAGCTTGGGGTTTAAAAAATTTTTGGATCAATGAAGGACATAGCTTCGGAATTACAGCGGCTGGCGGTGCTGGTTGGCAATTAGCTGAATGGATCGTAGATGGTGAACCAACAATAGATATGCTTGGCGTTGAACCAAGGAGATATGGGTCCTACGTTACAAAATCTTATTTAATGGAAAAAAACGAAGAAGCTTATGCCAATGTTTTTACTGTACATTACCCGGACGAAGAAAGGGAGGCAGGTAGGCCATTAAGACAGGCTCCATGTTATGATCGACTTAAAAAATTAGGTGCAGTTTTTGGTCAAAAATTTGGATGGGAAAGAGCTAATTTTTTTGCAACCGATGGAGAGAAACAAGAAGACGATTGGTCGTTTAGAAGGTCTAATTGGTTTAAAAGTGTTGAAAAGGAATGTAAAAATGTAAGAGAAAATGTTGGGCTATTAGATATGTCAGCATTTGGAAAATGTAGAATTAAAGGACCAGGTGCAGAAGAGTTTTTAGATAAACTGGTAGCAAATAAACTTCCTAAAAAAATTGGACGTATTAACCTATGCCATGCTTTAAATACAAAAGGAGGCGTGCATTCTGAATTCACAATAATGCGAGAAGCTAAAGATAGCTTCTATTTAGTTTCCGCAGGAGCTTTTCAAAGATTAGATCATGACTGGATTCATAAATGGATGCCAAATGACGGCACTGTACAATATGAAAATTTAACCAATAGTATGGGAGTACTGGTTGTTTCAGGACCTAAAGCCAGAAAGTTGATGCAAAAAGTTTCAAAAGCAGATTTTTCTAATGAGAAATTTAAATGGTTAAGTGCACAAAATATTAATATAGGTTTAGCTCCATGTAATGCTATGAGAGTAAACTTTGTAGGAGAGTTAGGTTGGGAACTTCATCATCCAATCGAGTATCAAAATCATATATTTGATAAGCTCATGGAAGCTGGAAAAGAATATAATCTTAAACCTTATGGGATAAGAGCCATGAATAGTTTAAGAGTAGAGAAGTCTTACAAGCTTGTTGGTACTGAACTCTCTATAGAGTATGCGCCTTATGAATCTGGATTAGATAGATTTATTCATCCCAATAAAGGTGATTTTATTGGACGTGCGGCATTAGATAAATGGAGGGCAAAAGGCTTTTCAAATAAATTAGTTACTATGGAAGTTCATGGGATTTCAGACGCAGATGTATTGGGAAATAATCCAATTTATCAAAATGGTTCTGTAGTAGGAAGAGCTACAGGTGGGGATTTTGGTTTTAGATTAAACAAATCTATAGCATTGGGAATGGTAAAACCCGAATTAGCTAAAGTTGGACAAAAACTTAAAATAGATATACTAGGTAAAATGCATGAAGTTTCTATAATTGAAGACTCGCCATATGACTCCGAAAATAAATTAATAAGAGCTTAAATGAAAATTTTGGTAGCAGTTAAAAGAGTGATTGATTATAACGTTCAGATCAGAGTTAAAGAAGATGGCTCTGGTGTGCATTCAGATAACGTGAAAATGTCAACTAATCCTCCAGATGATAATGCTGTAGAAGAGTCGGTAAAACTTAAAGAGTCAGGTAAAGTCAAAGAGGTTATAGCAGTTTCTATTGGTGAAGATAAAGCTCAAGAAACTATTAGGAAAGCTTTAGCGGTCGGTGCTGATAGAGGAATACACGTCAAATCAGAAGGCTACATAGAACCTTTAGGAATAGCAAAAATTTTAAAAAAAGTTGTTGAAAAAGAAAAGCCAGATATGGTTTTTTTAGGAAAGCAAGCAATTGATGACGACTGTAATCAAACAGGTCAAATGTTGGCTGCCATGCTCAATTGGCCTCAATCTACTTTTAGTTCAAAAATTACTCTTAAAGATAAGAGTTTAGAAGTCGTAAGAGAAATTGATGAAGGTTTAGAAACCATAGAAGTTAATTTGCCAGCCGTAGTTACTTGTGATTTAAGATTAAACGAACCTCGTTATGCATCTCTACCAAATATTATGAAAGCCAAAAAGAAACCAATTGAACAGATTGTTGCTAAAGATTTAGGAGTAGATATTACAAATAGAGTTCATCAAATAAAAGTAGAGGAACCACCAAAGAGAAAAGCGGGAATTAAAGTTTCAAACGTAGCTGAGTTAGTAAGCAAACTGAAAAATGAAGCAAAGGTAATCTAATGGCGGTGTTATTAATAGCAGAACATAATAATAAAAATCTTAAGCCATTTACTTTAAATGCGATTACTGCTGCATCTAAAATTGATCCAGATGTACACGTTTTAGTAGTAGGAAGTGGATGTGAAAATGTTGCTAAAGAAGTTGCTGAAGTTTCTTTAGTTAAAAATGTTTTGCTTTGTGACTCTCCTAATTATCAAAACTATTTACCTGAAAATTTAGCACCATTAGTAATAAAACAATCAGAAAAATATAATCATATTGTTGCGTCAGCTAATACCTTTGGAAAAAACTTTATGCCTAGAGTTGCAGCTGCATTAGACACATCACAAGTTAGTGATATAATAAAAGTGATTTCTCCTGATACCTTTGTAAGACCTATTTATGCTGGAAATGCTTTTGCCACTGTAAAAAGTAATGATAAAAAAAAATGTGTAACTATAAGACCGACATCATTCGAACCTGCTCCCAAAACAGGAGGTTCAGCTCAAGTTGAAAAAGTAAATGCAGTAGATGTTCCCAATTTTTCAAAATTTATTAAAAGAGAAGTAACAAAATCTGAAAGACCAGAACTTGGCACTGCAAGAGTTGTTATATCTGGAGGAAGAGGATTAGAAAGTGGAGAAAATTTTAAACTTATTACCGACATTGCAGACAAACTTAATGCTGCAGTTGGTGCTTCACGTGCTGCAGTTGATGCTGGCTACATAAGCAATGATCATCAGGTTGGTCAAACTGGAAAAGTAGTCGTTCCAGATTTGTATATTGCTGTTGGAATTTCTGGAGCAATTCAGCACTTAGCTGGTATGAAAGAGAGCAAAATAATTGTCGCAATTAATAAAGATGGAGAGGCTCCGATATTTAGCATTGCAGATTACGGTTTAGAAGCAGATTTATTTAAAGCTCTTCCAGAACTTTTATCAGAACTTAATAAACTCAATACTATCCAAAAATAATTAGTTTGATATAGTCATTTCATGGCTCGAGAAGCAATGCAATATGATGTGGTTATAGTTGGTGCAGGACCGGCAGGGTTGTCTACAGCAATTAAAATCAAACAAATTGATTCTAATTTAAATGTTTGTATTTTAGAAAAAGGTTCTGAAGTAGGAGCGCATATTTTAAGTGGAAATGTTTTAGAAACTAAAGCCCTTGATGAATTGTTACCGAAGTGGAAAGAACAAGGAGCGCCGGTTAAAACAAAAGTTTCAAAAGAAAAGTTTTTATTTTTAGGAAAAAATTCTTCGTTGAGTTGGCCAACTTGGCTTTTACCAGCAGTTCAAAAAAATCATAATAACTATATCGTAAGTTTAGCTAACCTTTGTCGTTGGTTAGCAGAACAGGCTGAAAAGTTAGGTGTTGAAATTTTTCCTGGGTTTCCGGCTAGTGAAATTCTCTATAATGACGATGGTTCTATTAAAGGAGTTGCAACATCAGATATGGGTTTAGATAAAGAAGGAAACAAAAAAGATGGATACCAAGAGGGAATGGAACTTCATGCTAAAGTTACAGTTTTCTCAGAGGGTTGTAGAGGTCACTTAGGAAAAGAATTAATTAAAAAATTTAACCTTGATGAGGGAAAAAATCCTCAACAGTATGGTATTGGTTTAAAAGAAATTTGGGAAGTAAGTGATGAACAGCATCAAGAAGGTTTGGTAATGCATACAGCAGGCTGGCCATTAGATAGCAAAACTTATGGGGGGAGTTTTATTTACCACGCAGAAAAAAAACAAATTTATATTGGCTATGTTATTGGGCTTGATTATCAAAATCCACATCTTTCACCTTTCGATGAGTTTCAGAGATTTAAAACACATAAAGCTATTAGAAAAATGCTTGAGGGAGGAAAAAGAATTTCTTTTGGTGCAAGAGCTTTAATTGAGGGTGGTCTTCAAAGTTTACCTAAAATGTATATGCCAGGCGCTCTACTAGTTGGATGTGATGCAGGAACTTTAAATATGCCTAAGATTAAAGGAACACATACTGCAATGAAGAGTGGAATGATTGCAGCGGAAACTATTGTTGAACACATGAAAAATAAAAGAAAACTATCTTATTATGAAGAGCTGTTTAAAAAAAGTTGGGTATATAAAGAGTTGCATGCTGCAAGAAATGTCAAACCAAGTTTTAATTGGGGATTAATTTTAGGAATTATTTTTACTGGATTAGACCAAATTCTATTTAGAGGTAAGTTGCCTTTTACTTTAAAACATAAGCATGCTGATCATGAGTCATTAAAACCTTCAAAAGAAATGCCAAAAATAGAATATCCAAAACCTGACGGTAAACTTACTTTTGACAAAACAAGTTCTGTTTATTTAACGGGAACTAATCATACCGAAAATCAGCCAGTACATCTAAAATTAAAAGATAAAAATTTGCCGATAAGTTACACATTAAGCAAATATGATGAGCCAGCTCAAAGATATTGTCCGGTTGGAGTTTATGAAATTCAGCAAGAAAAATTTGTAATAAATTCGCAAAATTGTATCCACTGTAAAACTTGCGATATAAAAGAACCTTCTCAGAATATTACTTGGGTAACGCCTGAGGGTGGTGGTGGACCTAAGTATGGTAATATGTAAATCCTAGGAAAGGTCTACTGCAAAATCTTTTAACTTTTCAATAGGAACTAATTCTAAAGTTTTTTGATGAGTGGCTTTTAAATATATTGGACATCCTTTGCCAGCTTCTAATGCTTTAGCGTACCAGCTCGCACAAACACACCATTTATCCCCATTTTTAAGTCCTGGAAAACCAAATTCTGGGTGTGGAGTAATTAAATCATTGCCTGCTTTTTTACACCATTCTAAAAATTCATCATTAACTTTTACACAAACTGTATGCAGTCCTCGATCATTTTCGTCAGTGTTGCAACAACCGTCTCGAAACCAACCAGTTACTGGATCGGTTGAACAACTCTCTAGATCTTCCCCTAATACATTTTTTTGTTTTTTCATTATAAATTAATTGAGTCAGCTAAACGTTGGGTAAAATAATCCTCAAAAGATTTATTGCACGTTATAATATATTTTTCTTTAAGATGGTAAATTGAGCAATCTATTCTAGCAATAAGTGTTTGTGCCATTGTATTTACCGGAAACTTTTTTAACCTTAAATCAAAATGTGTTAATTTATTTAAATAATAATTTTTCTTTTCTCCTGAAATGTCAAAATATACCTGTCCATAAGAGTAATCTGACGCACAAACTTGATTATTTGAGTTTAAATTTGAAACAAGTTTTAATACATCTCTGTAATTTTGATCATTAAAGTAAATTAAATTCCACTGATCAAATGAATGCCTAGCTATCAAAATATTATCATTATTAATAATTTGTAGATTTTTGTCTGGAAGATTGAGAGATACCTCTTTGTTAACAATCTGGTTAAGTTGATTATGTTCGTTACCTCTAATCATTATCTGATTAAATTCTCTTTGAAAAATATCAATTCCACTTATTGAGAATATTTCTTTCATGATAAAAGCCTTTTATTTTCTGGATCTAAAAACACAGGTTTAACAATTTCAACACTTATATTTTCTGAGCTTTTATTTTGAGTGACATAGAGTTTCTTTCCAATTAAATCATTGCCTCCTTCCACCATTGCCATGGCAATATAATGGTTTAATGTTGGACTATGATAACTTGAAGTAATATGACCTAAATATTTAACAGGAAATTTTATTTTTGAAGGTATGGAGCTCGATTTAACTACATGTTGGCCTTCCTCAATAATTTTACTCTTATCAACTGCTAAAATACCAACTAGTTGCTTTCTTCCTTTCCTTGATGTGTCACTTCTGCTTAGTGATCTTTTACCAATAAAATCTTTTTTATTTTTACCTATCATCCAGTTTAAATTTAAGTCTAATGGAGTTACAGTTCCATCTGTGTCTTGTCCTACAACAATGTAACCTTTTTCAGCTCTCAACAAATGCATCGTTTCAGTGCCGTAAGGAATTAATCCTAAATTTTCTCCATATCTAAAAAATTTTTCCCAAAGTTCCAGTCCATATTTTGGAGTAACATAGACCTCATATCCAAGTTCGCCAGTAAAACTAGCTCTTAAAATTCTTACTTCAGTATCTAAATAATTAACTTTTTTAAAAGACATGAAAGGAAACTTGTCATTACTAAAGTCAACATCACTAAACACCTTTCTCATAATAGCTCTAGATTTTGGCCCACTAATATTAAAAGTAGAAAATTGTTCAGTTATAGAGTTTAAATAAACATTCAAATGAGGCCATTCAGTCTGGGCATATTCTTCCATATCAGATAAAACTTTGGCAGCTCCACCCGTTGTTGTTGTTACAATAAAGTGTTGGTCGTTGATTTTGCACACTATTCCATCGTCTTTGATCATTCCGTCTTCTCCCAACATAAGTGCATAACGCGCTGTCATTGGTTTCATTTTGGTAAAAGCATTCGTATATATTAGGTTTACAAACTCTAATGCATCCTTTCCTTTGATTTCAATTTTCCCTAAAGTGCTTCCATCTAAAATTCCTGCTGCATTTCTTAGTTCTTTAGACTCTCTTTGAACAGCTTCATACATGGTTTCTTTATCATTTTTTTTGAAATACCAAGGGCGTTTCCATTGTCCTACATCCTCAAAAATAGCGCGATTTTTAACATGCCAAGAATGAATAGATGTTTTTCTTGTTGGGTCATAAAACTCATAAGTACTCCTTCCAGCAATAGCAGAGAAGCTTAAAGGCGCATAAGGTGGCCTATAAATTGTAGTTCCAACTTCAGAAATATTTTTTTTTAAAATTTTAGATACGATCCCTAGTGAATTAATACTACTTATCTTTCCTTGATCTGTTCCCATGCTATTAGTTGTGAAGCGCTTTAAATGTTCAATTCTATCAAAACCTTCTGAAACTGCTTGATGTAAATCTTTTGTAGTTACATCATTTTGAATGTCTATGAATGACTTTGACCAAAAAGATTTTTTTTCATTATTTGTTTCCCAAAGTTCCATTATATTAAGATCCTCAGGACAATCGATTTCTAAATCTATTTTTAATTCGTTTATATTAAATAATGATAACTTCTCATTTATTTCCTCAATAATTCTTTTAAAGTTAAAACTTCCATTAGCAGATCCTATAGTAATTGTATTTTGAAAAGCAGTTTCTGGTTTAAATGTTAAATATTTCTCATCCCACTTAATTAACCCCTTTGATTGAGTAAATAAATGAACATCAGGATTTATACCTCCTGAAATACAAAGCATAGTTCCTGAAATCTTTTCAATTTGCTTTTCTTTATTCCTAATAGATATTGTTTCTAATTTTTTGTTTCCATCACATCCTTCAATTTCTGAGCTAAAATAAAAAGGAATTTTATTTGTTTTTAAAATGGTTTTCGTTTTTTTTTCAATTGAACTTTCGTCTCTCACATCAATGTAGGCTTTAGGTTTGCACCCAAGATCTACTAATGATTTTAAAAGACTAAAAGTCGAGGAGTTATTAGTAAAAATAATTGGCTCAGCTTCAGGGATTACTCCATATCTAAAAATATATTTTTCAAAAGACCCAGCTAGCATTATTCCAGGCAAATCATTGTTCCTAAAAGAAATTAATCTCTCAATATGACCATTTGATAATATGGTATGTTTAGTTCTAATTTTATGTAAAATTAATTCAGGTTTGTGAGAGGCTAACGGTTTTCCAACCGAATTATCTTCTAATGCAATTATATGATTAATTTGATTGTAAGATGTTGCTAATGTATTTTTTAAAATTTTAATATTTTTAGATTTTTTTAATAAATCTTCTGTTTTTTTTGTCCAGACATGAGTATCTAGGTTATCAATAGTCTTTATTTTTTGTGAAGAGTTTAGAGAGCCGCCTAATATATTATCTTGCTCTAAAATAAGAACATCATAGTCTGTATCTATAAACTTACTTGCAGCTAAAAGACCATTTAGACCTGCGCCAACTATAACAATATCCACATTGTGATGATGATGAATGCTTTTAGACCTAAATTCCTTTGGTGGTTTACCCAATCCAGCAGATCTTCTAATCAAAGGTTCATAAATATTTTTCCAAAAACCTTTTGGGCCCATAAAAGTTTTATAATAAAAGCCTGCTGAAAATATTGGGGATAATAAATTATTAATATATCCAAAGTCATTTTTTAAAGATGGCCAACGATTTTGGCTAAGTATTTTTATACCGCTATAGATCTTTTTTACTGTAGCTCTTGTGTTCGGTTCGTCTTTTTCGCTTAAGATTTGTACAAGCGCATTAGGTTCCTCTATACCGCAAGTATAAATACCTCTTGGTCTATGGTACTTAAAGCTTCTACCAATAATTTTAATATTATTTCTTAAAAGAGCTGATGCAATTGTGTCCCCGTCAAATCCAAAATATTTTTTTCCATCAAATATAAAAGAGACTTTATTTGAGTCAGTAACACGAGAGTTCTTATTATTATTTAATGCTGTCATTTTTTGACTGTAAAATTTCCAGAACCTAAATCAGGTTCCCCAGATGGAGTTTTAAGTGTTGTATCAAATTCACCAATAGATGGTGGTTCTTCGTTAAGTTTATATACTTTCAGAATTTCATCGGTTGAAGTATTTCTGATAGCATTAAACCACTTTCTGCATCCGTGCGTATGAACCCATCGCTCATTAAATATACCTTTAGGATTTAATCTGATGAAAACATACTCAGACCATTTTTTGTCATCGAGAGTCTCTGGATTTTTAGGTCTAGCTACATGGGCCTCTCCACCATTTGAGAATTCTGACTGATCTCTCTCACCACAATATGGACAATTGATTACTAACATATTTTAATGCGCAACAGCAGCAGCTCCATGTTCATCAATTAGTTTGCCAGTAACGAACCTATTTAAATTGAAAGGAGCGTTAATTGGGTGCGGATCATCATTAGCAATAGTATATGCAAAAACATTTGCACTTCCCGGAGTAGCTTTAAATCCTCCTGTACCCCATCCACAATTAAAATATAGTCCGTTAATCTCACACTTGCTAATTATAGGGCTAGCGTCCGGACAAATATCAACTATACCGCCCCACTGCCTAAGCATTTTCATTTTTCCAAAAATTGGATAAAGCTCTACAATTGCTCTGACAGTATCTTCTATTACATCGTAACCTCCTCTTTGAGTAAAAGAATTATAGCCGTCAGTTCCCGCTCCGATAACAAGTTCACCTTTGTCTGATTGACTTACATAAGCATGTACAGCATTTGACATCACTACTGTATTTATTACAGGTTTAATTGGCTCAGAGACTAAAGCCTGCAATGGTCTACTTTGAAGAGGTAATTTAATGCCAGCAGTTTTTGCTAGGATACTGCTGTGTCCTGATGCTACCACTCCAACTTTTTCCCCGCTAATTATTCCTTTATCTGTTTCAACTCCAGTAACTTTTCCGCTTTTAGTTATGATATTTTTGACTTCACAGTTTTGAATAATATCTACACCCATTTCATCAGCACGCATTGCAAACCCCCAAGCGACTGCATCATGACGAGCTACTCCCCCTCTTGGTTGATAGGATGCTCCTAAAACGGGATAACGTAAATTGTCAGTATTCATTATCGGAACAAGTTTTTTTATTTCTTGAGTATTTATCCATTTAGAGTCTATCCCATTTAATCTGTTAGCACTCATTCTTCTCTTAATTTCTTTTACATCATGTTCGTTGTGCGCAAGATTTAGCACTCCTCTTTGACTAAACATAACGTTATAATTTAATTCGTTAGATAAATTCTCCCATATCTTAAGAGCATGATCATATAGATAAACGCTTTCGTTCCACAAATAATTTGATCTTATTATGGTCGTGTTACGGCCTGTGTTACCGCTTCCAAGCCAACCTTTTTCTATGACAGCAATATTTTTTAATTTATGTTCTTTTGCAAGATAATAAGCTGTACCCAAGCCATGTCCTCCACCACCAATTATTATTATATCGTAAGATTTTTTCGGTTCAGGACTTCTCCACATTTTTTTCCAATTCTCATTATTTGAGAGAGAATTTTTTAAAATATTAAATATGGAATAGTTTTTTTTCACACTTGAAGTTATCAAAAAAAACAGAGATGTTAAATCTTATTTTAGATCTTTATTTTTTGATTTTTCTTTCATTTTAGCTTGTACAGCTATAGCAAGTTTTCTTGGTGATGTTTTAAGAAGAAAACTACTCATAAAATTTTCTTCCTCTAAGACTGTATTTTCAGAAGTCTTGTTATTTTTAGGATATTTTTTCACAATTTCTAATGTCTTCTCTTTTACTGCGCTATTCGTTGATGATATTTGTTTATTTAAAATCGTACAAAATTCAGATCTTGTTCTTTCAATAAAAGAAATGCAAGTCTCTTGCTTTTTCTCAGGATTTTTTTCTTCTGCATATGCAAGAGCGTGCTCTAAAGGAGTCTTCCCTGTTTGTTTTTTAACTCCATAACTTATTGCTGAATTTAAAGAAGACTGAACAATCTTGCCGTTAGATGCTCCGCCAATTGAACCACCAAGTAATGCAACAGATTCGGCACAACCATTTAGCAATAAAACAGTCGATAGTAAAAAAAATACTTTTTTCATAATTTATTGGTATGTTTTGAATGATTTTATATATCTGCTTCTTTTATAAAAAAAAGCTAATTGTGATTATCTAAATTTTTATTAACACAACTTATGATAGTTAAAACTTAAGTTTTCTACCTCAGGTTTTCTTTTAAAATTGATTAATCTAGATACTTAATTTTGGAATTTTTGTTTATATTGGTTTGTAGTGATGAAGTGAGGTCCTTTAAAGACTGGTTCTTTTTCTCGTTTATAATTTTAGATTTGGTTAAGTTTAATTGTTTTTTTAAAATTAAACAAACTGCTGAATTAGTTTTTTGAATAAAAGAAAAGCAGGGTTCCTCTTTTTTCTCAGGATTTTTTTCTTCTGCATATGCAAGAGCGTGCTCTAAAGGAGTCTTCCCTGTTTGTTTTTTAACTCCATAACTTATTGCTGAATTTACAGAAGATTGAAGCATTTTTCCGCTAGATGCTCCGCCAGCTGAAGTGCCGAGTAAAGCAACCGATTCAGCACAACCGTTTAATAATAATAATGTGATCAAAAGACCAAATATTTTTTTCATACTCCCTTTTTTTTATATTCCCCTCAATCTTTAAGCATAAATCTGCTTATTTTAAAATAAACCGAATCAGTCATAATGAGTTTATCTAATACAACCTACAATGGAAGGGCCTAAATAACAATGGAAGAATCTAAATAGAAAAATCTACGAAATTAACCTTAAAGGTTTATTTTCTAAGCATCCCTCAAGGTTTTCTATCATTTGCAAATAAAATTTTGAATAATTTTCAGCAGTAACGTAGCCGATATGAGGCAATAACAGAGCGTTTGAAAGAAATCTTAATTTATGATCTTGGGGAAGAGGTTCTTTGTCATAAACATCTAAGCCTACGCCTGCAATTGTTTCATCTTTAAGGGCTTCAATTAAATCATTTTCATTAATAATTTGACCACGTGATGTATTTATCAAAAAAGATGATTTTTTCATCATCTCTAACTCTTTTTTTGTAATTAAATTTTTATATCTATCTCCAAGCACAACGTGAATTGAAACAATATCAGCTGTTTTTAATAAATCTTCTTTACTCATTGGTAAAACTCCGATCTGATTAGCATGAGATAAATCTAAATTTTCACTCCATGCACAAACCTCCATTCCAAATGCTTTCGCAATTTTTGCGACTTGAGTCCCTATCTTCCCAAGTCCAATTAGGCCTAATAATTTACCTTTTAATTCCAAGCCTATTGATGTTTGCCAATAACCTTGAAACATATTATCAATTTCTTGTTTCATGTTTCTGAACAAGCCTAAAATTAAAGCCCATGTAATCTCTGCTGCAGGATTAGAATTAATTTCTGTTCCACAAACAATTATCTTATTTTTTTTCGCTGCTTCAAGATCAATGGCATTATTCCGCATACCTGATGTCATAATATACCTTAACTTCGGGAGGGAATTTATAAATGATTTTGATATTTGTGTTCTTTCTCGCATTATAAAAAGAGCTTCGAAGTCTTCAAGTGCAACTATTGCTGCGCTTTCATTTTCAAATGGTTCATTAAAAACTTTAAAATTATATTTTCCACTATATTTTTTTGTTTCAACTATTTGTTGAAATACTTCTTGATAATCATCTAAAACTGCAACTTTAATCATTTATTTTCCTATTAGAAAGATAAATACCACTTAGTATAAAAATTGCTCCAGTAAAATGGTATAATTCAAATTTTTCTTTAAAGATTATGATCGCCATGACTGCACTGAATAAAGGCATCAATTGAACAAACATGGTAGATCTATTCGGACCGATTATCTGAACACCTTTTTGCCAGCAGTAATAAGCAGCAATAGCCGGAAACATAACCACATAAAAAAGAATTAAAAAAAATGCTTCGTTTAAATTTAGTTCTAGACCAATAGATTTTTCATAAAAAAATTGAGGTATCAAAAAAAGTATCCCAACAGAAACCATTAGCTGAATTAAAGTAAACTGTGAAAATTTAAATTTATGTTTTTTAAGTAAAGTAGTATAAAGAGACCACGTAACTACACAAACTAGCATCCATAAGTCACCTTTGTTAAAACTTAAAGAAATAATTTTTTGAATATCGCCGTTGGAAATGATTGATCCAATTCCTATAATTGACAACAACAGTCCAAGAATTTGAAAAATATTTGTTTTTTCAATTTTCATTAAAGACGAAAGCACAATTGTAGCTGCTGGAATAGCAGCTAACATTAGAACTGCATTTATTACTTGAGTATAATTTAGTGCAAAATAAACAACAGAGTTAAAAGTACTTATTGTAATTACTCCCATAAAACTAATAACAAGCCAATTTTTTTTAATATAAGGTAAATTCTTGTAAATTTCTTTGTAAGTAAAAGGTATTAATATAAACCAAACTGAAATCCATCTAAAAACATTTAAGGTTAGTGGAGGAATTTCAAATAATGTGGCGAACTTTCCAACAATAAAATTACCTGACCAAAACAATGCTGCTAGTACTAGAAATAAATAAGCTAAATAATTTTTTGACAAAAAACTCCTAATTAAATCTTGAAGAACTGTAAGGAGATAAATCTAAATTTGTTTTTTCTTCCGTTACAATTCCAGAGATAATCTTGCCTGTGATTGCTCCTAATGTCCACCCTAAATGATGGTGACCAAAAGCATAAATTATATTTTTATTTTTTAAAGAAGGGCCCATAACTGGAAGAAAGTCTGGTAATGTTGGTCTAAAGCCTAACCATTCGTCTTCATGTTTTCCTAATTGAGGTAATAATTCTTGAGCGCATCTTACTATATAATCAATTCTCTTTTTTGATGGTGGATTCTTCAAACCTCCAAGTTCGACTGTTCCAACAGCTCTAAGACCTTGATTCATTGGCGTCATACCAAAACCTCTATCCAAAAAAATTACTGGGCGCTTTATTAAATGTTCCATGTTTTTAAAATGGACATGATAACCTCTCTCGGTATCTAAGGGAATATGCTCGCTCAACTGATCGGTCAATAGTTTAGAAAATGCTCCGCACGCAATTACAGATTTTTCAAATCTATATTCCTCTGTGTCAGTTTTGATTAAGGTTTCAGTCTCATTTGTTTGTTTTAAACTTTTTACTTTCGCTTTAATAAATTTTCCACCTCTTTTTATATACTGCTCAAATATCTTCGTAGTAATGCCGTAAGGATCTCTTGCATGAATAGCGTCTTCATAAAGTATACCTTCATGGAAAACACGATTTAAATTTGGCTCCAAATCTAATATTTCGTCTTGAGTTAAAAGCTTTTGCTTTATACCAAGTTTATCTCTTACTTTGATCTCTAACTTTCTACTTTTTAAATTATCTTTTGTCCAAATATAAATAATTCCTTTTCTTTCTACCAAATTAGTTACATCAATTTCTTGAAAAATTTCTTCATAAGCATCCATTGATAAATTTAAAATCTGATGCATATATTTAGCTGTATGCATCATAGATTTTTTATTGCAAGATTTTAGATAACGAAAAATCCAAGGAATCATTTTAGGAATATAATTCCATTTTAACGCCAAAGGTCCATAAGAACTGAAAAGCATCTTTGGAACATCATATAAAACATCTGGTCTATTTAATTGTAATACTGCATAGGGAGAAAAATGACCTGCATTGCCGTAAGAGGTCATCTTCCCTGGATCATTTTTATCAAAAATAGTTACTGGTATTCCTTTTTTAATTAATTGAAGACCTATACAGGTCCCTTGAATACCTGCTCCAATAATTCCAACTGATTTACATTTATAAGTCATACAGTATTTCTGTACTTATTATATTTGATACTTTAATTGATTAATAGTGCGTTAGATTATAACAGTGATTCGGATTCTTTATTTGCTGAACTCGAAGGTTTGCCGTTTTTTTTAGTCTTTTCTTCTTTTTTACTTGCTCTTGAAAATAGAAAATCACCCACTGGTTTTGAGTCTTTCTTGCCTGCTGAAGAATTCTTCTTAACAAATCCTTCTATATCTGCTCCATCTTCAGTTCTAAGGTTGTTTGAAAATTCAATATCGCCCTTAACAACTCCTGTGCTGCCTATAACGACATTTGATGCAGAAATTTTACCGTCTAGATGTCCGTGTACCTCTACTCTGTCTGCCTCTACTGTTCCTGAAATAGAACCAGTGTCTTTAATTACTACTTCGCTTGAAATAACCGGACCTTTAATCAATCCAGCAATATCAATAGCACCTGAACTGTTTACTGTTCCGTCTATACTCACAGTTTCACTGATTAAAGATCTCTCAGTATCTTTTCTTTCTGTAAATATTTTATTTTTAGTTGATCCAAACATTTTATAATTATTTAAATTTAACCATCTTAAGTCTTTATTAACAAGCACTAATTTTGATAAAATTTAACCAAAATAGGTCGAATTTAGTTTACCGGTGCATCCTTATATATCTTACAAGACATCGCAATTCCTAGGCCCATCATTATCGCCAGCATTGAAGAACCACCGTATGACATTATTGGTAGGGGTGCTCCCACTATAGGTAGTAATCCTAAAACCATTCCCATGTTAACTACCACATACACAAAGAAAGCACCTGCAAAACCATAGCAATATAGCTTACCAAAATTGCTTCTAGTTTGATGTCCAATTTTGACAATTCTAGATAAAATCACTGAATATAGTAATAAAATAAAAACTGACCCAAAAAATCCAAATTCTTCAGAAAAAAGGGTAAAAATAAAGTCGGTGTGTTTTTCAGGTAAAAAATCTAGATAGCTTTGTGACCCATTAAGAAATCCTTTTCCAAAAAGGCCGCCAGAGCCAATAGCAATTTTTGACTGAATTATCTGATAACCCGCTCCTAAGGGATCTCTATCAGGATTTAAAAAAGTTAAAATTCTCTCTTTTTGATAAGGTTTTAAAAAAGAAATAGCTATTGGAGCTAAAGCTAAAAAAATAATTGAAATATAAGCAAAAAACTTAAATTTAATTCCAGCAAGCCAAGCAACTATTATTCCTCCTGCAACAATTAAAATTGCTGTTCCGAGATCTGGTTGACTGATGACAAGTAATGCCGGGGCTGTGACACATATAATTGGGAGAAATAAAAATCTAAATTTATTAACATCACTGACTGGAATTCTGTGATAATATTTCGCTAAAAATAGAATTAATCCAATTTTCATCAACTCTGAGGGTTGTAGATTGATAACATAAAGATTTATCCATCTTTGTGATCCTGAAGAAGTTAAACCAAAATATTTCACTCCAACTAATAAAAGGAAAAAAACTAAATAGATAATTAAACTACTTTGAAACCAAAATTTAATAGGAAAAAAAGAAATTATAATGAATAAAGAAAAAAAGACAAAAAACCTGAGTATGTGGCTTTTCGTATGATACGCAAAGCTACCTCCGTCAGTAGAATACATTGCAAACATGCTGATAACTCCTAAAATAAGAATTGAAAAAACTAAAATGTAATCTATAGAAAAGATTTTATCTCTAAAGCTTAGTGTTGATTGAATAGACCTTGATGTAAACATTATATTTCCTCACCCAATTTACTTTTGTTTATCATTCGTAACTCATGCCGCTCTAAAACTTTTTGAATAACTTTTTTTGCTACAGGAGCAGCTGCACTACTTCCTGTTCCACCGTGCTCAACAACTACACTTATAGCGTAATTAGGGTTGTCATAAGGAGCAAAGGCTATAAAGAGAGCATGGTCCCTATCCAAATACTTTAGTTCAGTTTGTTTAACTTCAGCTTCTCTTTGCGCTTCAGTAAATCTTTTAATTTGAGAGGAGCCAGTCTTACCAGCAAACCTAAATTCTTTTTTTGTTAATCTTGACCTATAAGAAGTTCCACCTGGTTCATTTGTGGAAGCAAACATAGCATCTTTTATAAAATTGATATTTTCTTGATTTCTAAATAGTGGTTCAAGATTAAAATTTGAAACTAAAATATCAACAGGTAATGGAATATTAGGATTAGCATTTTTGTATTCGATATATTCTTTTAAGTTATCTTGATTTTTTTTATTAGGATCAATAACTATTCGAGGCTTAATTTTGTAACCTCCGTTTGCTAATTGCGCAGTCATTAAACATAGTTGCATAGGAGTACTTAAAAAGTATCCTTGACCAATACCACTGTGTAACGTTTCTCCTAAATACCAATTTTTTCCAATAAATTTTTTTTTCCATTTTGTATTAGGAACTACTCCAGATCTTTCCTCTAAAAAACCTCCTAAAGTTTTGCTACCTAAACCAAAACTTTTAGCGGTTTCAGATAATCTATCTACACCAAGTTTTCTAGCTATTTCATAAAAATAAATATCACAAGATTGTTTAATAGCATCTCTCATGTTCATAGACCCATGTCCTTTTTTTTTCCAACAATGAAATTTTTCCCCGTAAAAATCTATTACTCCCTTGCAATAAACGTTAGACTTTGTATTTGCTATATCGTTCTCTAGCGCGCTTAATGCAACAATGGTTTTAATAGTTGATCCGGGTGGATACAATCCTGCTATTGACTTATTAGTTAGAGGCTTATCTCTATGATCTAGAAGATATTTCCAAGACTTTTTATCAATCCCGTGAACAAATGCATTAGGATCATAAGTAGGTGAAGATACCATTGTAATAACATCACCATTATAGATATCCATAACACATATAGATGCTGCTAAATTTTCAATAGTTTTTGCAGCAAACTCCTGAACATCTAAATCAAGAGTAGTTTTGAAATTTTGTCCTGCCTGTCCTTTGTCCAAATCTATTTGACGTATTCTTTTTCCAAATGCATTTACTTCATATCTTTGAAAACCAACCTTACCAATTATATTTTCATCTAGTTTGTGTTCTAGTCCTGTTTTTCCAACTGAAATACCAGGAACAGACATATTTCTTAGGTATTCTTTTTTTTGTAAATCCTTTGCACTAGCTTGGGAAACGTAGCCAATTAAGTGGGAAGTAGACTTGTATGGATAAATTCTGGCTACTGAAACTACAGCTTCAACTCCTTGTAATTCATGTAAAAATAAATTTATCCTAGAAAACTCCGACCAGGTTAAATTATCTGAAACAATTATTGGTTCCCATGGTTTTTGTTTAGCCATTTTTCTTTTTAATGAGAAGACTCTCTCGTTCGATAAATTTAAAATGTTTTGAATTCTGAAAAATAATCCTTCAATATTAGATGCATTTTCTGGAGTTATATGAAGTTGATAAACTCTCTTATTAGAGGCTATCTCGTTATCAAAATAATCTTTAATAACTCCCCTTTGAGGAGCAAGTCTCCATTCTCTAAACCTATTTTTGTCAGATAAAGTTCTATATTTTTTAGACTCATTGATTTGTAAAGATACTAACCTGCCAAAAATCCCTCCGAAAATAATAAATTTAGCTACTGTTAAAGTAAACATTCGTCTACTTATAAGTTTAGATTTATTGACTGTTCCTTCAGTAAAATTAATCATTATTAAATCTGGAAATTATAGTTAAGTAAGGATTGAATAATACCCAAAATATTGGGTAAAAGATGAATGTAAAAAGAGAGTTATAAAATATAACAGAATACGAAATATTTAAATCAGAAAAATTTGATATTAAAATTAAGTTTATAAATTGAGAAAAAAAGATTGCTAAAATAAAAGTAAACCAGTCTGTAAAAAACGTCATTTTTACAGTTACACTTCTTATATACATCGCTACCAATGCGGTAATTAAATAACCCAAAGCACTCAGTCCCATAGGGAGACCCATAATTACATCATTAATGATTCCTGCAAAAAATATATGTCCATTACCTAATATGCTAGGATCTTTCATTACCCAATAATAAACTATTATCAGTTGTAAATTGAATGACAAGATTTCAAAATAGTTTGAGAATTGGGTGTCTATTTCAGTTACTGATAAAAAATATAACAATATTAACGGCCCTAAAGATAAAGTTTTCAGTTTTAAGTTTTTATATAGTATCGCCATTTAAAAGCTTTCTACCTCATCTGTATTTGTTAAAACAATATTTAAAAAAGAAATTTGATTTGGATCTGAAAATAATTTTACTTTTGCTATATTTTCTTCAAGAAAAATTTTACCTACTGGTATCCCAGCAGGAAATATGCCATCTTTACCTGAGGTGAAAACAGTTTTTCCTTCTTCAACTTCAAAAAATTCTGGTAGATACTCTAAAACTGGATTTTTTTCAGCATTGCCCACTAATATTGCTTGGGTAGCATCTGGCTCTAATGTGACAGGTATTCTGCTATTTAAATCATTAAGTAATAAAACTCTTGAAGACAGGTAGTTTACTTCTACTGTTTTCCCGACAAGATAATTGCCATCTACCACTGGCATACCTTTTTTTATTTGTGAATTTTTACCTTTGTTGATTATTATAGATTTTAAAAATGGGCTGTCTTTATCCAATAAAACTTTTGCTAAAACTGTTTCCTCTACTATTTCTGCGTCAGTTTCAATCAATTTTTGTAGGTCGCGATTTTTAGAACTAAGAAACTCAAAATCAAAATCTTTATTTTTAAGTCTATTTAATTCTTCTTTGAGAATTTTATTTTCATCATAAATTGAAAAGTGTAGTTTAATTTTATCACCAGAGTATTTAGCAAAACGTATTGGTGACGATGCAATTGATGAAGCTCTATAAATTCCATCTCTTAAAAAACTTCTAGTTATATCCACCGCTGTAAATTTTATAGAGTCTAGAAAAAAAATTAAAAAAGAAATGATTATAAGAAAGAATAAAGAAAATTTTTGTCTAGCCCCTTTTTTTAATAGGGCAGATCGTATCGCTATACCAAAATCTTCTCTACTCGCAGACATTTAAACTTAATCAAAAAATTAATACTCAGATAACATTGTAGAGAATAGTTCTTCATTTTCTAGTGCTTTACCTGTACCAACAGCAACACAAGAAAGTGGATCATCAGCAATAGTTACTGGCAAACCTGTGTCCCTGGTTATTAATTTATCAATATTTCTTAACAACGAACCTCCACCAGTTAAAACTAATCCCATGTCTACCAAGTCTGCTGAAAGTTCTGGCGGTGTATTTTCTAGAGCTTCCTTAATTCCGGCCAGCATTTGATTTAGTACTGGCATTAAAGCTTCACATGCGTCTTCTTCGCTTAAAGCTATTTCCTTTGGAGTTCCAGATCTTATATCTCTTCCTTTCATCAAAAAAGTATTTGTAGACGTTGGTACAGCTGTACCTATTTCTTTTTTAATTTTTTCAGCTGTTGAGTCTCCTATAAGTAAATTAAATTTCTTTCTCATGTAGTTAATTATAGATATATCCATTGCATCACCTGCCACACGTAGAGATTTGGAATAAACTACTCCACCTAAAGACATAACAGCTATTTCAGTAGTTCCTCCACCGATGTCTATAACCATCGAACCAGTTGCCTCTGATATTGGTAATCCTGCGCCTATTGCAGCTGCAATAGGCTCTTCTATTAATTGAACTTTCCTAGCTCCTGCGGCTAATGCTGAATCTTGTATCGCTTTTCTTTCAACTGGAGTTGAGCCAGTGGGAACACAAATCAATATTCTTGGATTTGCAAACGCTGTTTTTTTATGAACTTTTTTTATGAAGTGTTTAATCATTTCTTCAGTCACTATAAAGTCAGCTATTACTCCATCTTTTAAAGGTCTAATTGCTTGTATGTTTCCAGGAGTTCTTCCTAGCATTGTCTTGGCTTCATCTCCCACAGCCAAAACTGATTTCTTTCCTCCCTCAGTTATTACTGCAACCACAGACGGTTCATTTAGTACTACGCCTTGTCCTTTTAAAACCACTAGTGTGTTTGCTGTCCCTAGATCAATCGCCATATCTTGAGACCACATTGATGAAATACCCTTTAATTTATTAAACATACTATATTCCTTTCATTTTTTGCCCATCTTGACTAGCTTTTAAAGAACTAGAATTAGGTGGAGCTGTTTTTTTTCTTTTGATTATCATTTTATTTAATGCGTTTAAGTAAGCATTAGCTGAGGCAACTAATGTATCAGTGTCTGCAGCTTGACCAACTGTTGTTTTACCTTTTTCTTCAATTCGTACACTCACAGTTGCTTGAGCATCAGTACCTTCGGTAACGGCATGTACTTGGTACAATTGTAGATTTACATCGTGAGGATATAATTTTTTAATACATTTAAAAATTGCATCAACTGGACCATCACCAACTTCTGATGCTTTTTTCATATCGCCATAAACTTCCAAAGTCATATCTGCTTTTTGAGGTTCGCCAGTACCTGCAAAAACCTTTAGAGATTTTAATTTAATAACATTTTCCTCTTTAATTAAACTATCATCTACTAAAGCAGCAATGTCTTCATCGTAAATATGTTTCTTCTTATCAGCAAGAATTTTAAATTTTCCAAAAGCAGTTTGGATTACATCATCTGTGATCCCGCTATAACCAAGATCGCTTAGTTTGTCTTTAAAAGCATGTCTACCGGAATGTTTTCCCATTACCAATGAAGTCTTTTTAACTCCAACACTTTCTGGTGTCATTATTTCATATGTGTTTCTATTTTTTAACATTCCATCTTGGTGAATACCTGACTCATGAGCAAAAGCATTTTTTCCTACTATTGCTTTATTGAATTGCACAGGAAAACCTGTAGCATTAGATACAACTTTGGAAGCTTTACTCAGTAACTTTGTATTAATTCCAGTTGTAAAAGGCATTAAATCAGGTCTTGTTTTCATTGCCATAACTATTTCCTCAAGAGCAGCATTTCCTGCTCTTTCACCAATTCCGTTTATTGTACACTCAACTTGTCTAGCTCCTGCAGAAACTCCTGCTAAAGAATTTGCAACTGCCAAACCTAAGTCATTGTGAGTATGTGTAGATAGAATCGCTTTATCGATATTAGGAACCTTATTAAATAATGTATTAATAATTTTTGTGTATTCAGATGGAACTGTATATCCAACTGTATCAGGAATATTAATTGTTTTTGCTCCACATTTGATAGCAAGCTCAACAGTCTTACACATAAAGTCAATATCTGTTCTTGTTCCATCTTCACATGACCACTCAACATCATCAGTGAATTTTCTTGCATAAGTTACATGCTCTTTGATTGACTCTGTTACCTCTTCTGGAGTTTTGTTTAATTTATGTTTCATGTGTAATGCGCTTGTAGAAATAAAAGTGTGGATTCTAAATCTTTTCGCGCCTTTTAAAGATTCATAGCACGCATCAATATCTTTTTTTGTATGTCTTGATAGTCCAGCAGGAATTGAATTTTTTAAAATTTTACTAATCGCAGTAACGGCTTCAAAATCACCAGGTGATGCTATTGGAAAACCTGCTTCTATAACATCTATACCAAGCTCATCAAAAATTCTTGAGATTTGAATTTTTTCTTCTAAACTCATAGATGCGCCAGGTGATTGCTCGCCATCTCGCATAGTTGTATCGAAAATTATTACTCTGTTTTTATCGCTCATATATTGAATATGCATATTACAAGCAAAACGTGAATATGCAAATACTTATGTATAAATCAGTTTATTTTTTTGATCAGATTGGGCTAATTCTTGTCTTTGTCGACCAATTTATTTTTGCCAATCCATGGCATCATAGCTCTTAGTTCTTTGCCTACTTTTTCAATAGGATGATCAGCTAAATCTTTTCTCATTTTAAGGAAATTTTTTTGTCCTGACTTATGCTCGTCCATCCATTGTTTAGTAAATTTACCAGATTGAATATCTTTGAGAACTTCTTTCATTTTTTCTTTTGTTTTACTATCAACAATTCGTTTGCCAGAAACATATTCTCCGTACTCTGCTGTGTTAGATATAGAATAGTTCATGTTTGCAATACCGCCTTCATAAATTAGATCTACAATTAATTTTACTTCATGAAGAGTTTCAAAGTAAGCCATCTCAGGCGGATAGCCAGCTTCAGTTAAAGTTTCAAAACCATTTTTAATTAGTTCAACTAAACCTCCGCAAAGAACTGTTTGCTCACCAAATAAATCTGTTTCGCACTCATCTTTAAAAGTTGTTTCGATAATACCTGCTTTTCCACCACCTACAGCTGATGCATAGGACAAGGCTAACTCTTTTGCTTTGCCGGAACTATCTTTATGTACAGCCATAAGACAAGGAACTCCTCCACCTTTTTGATATTCACTTCTTACAGTATGCCCAGGTCCTTTAGGAGCAACCATGAAAACATCTAAATCTTTTCTTGCTTTAATTAAATCGAAATGAATATTTA
>QCNU01000004.1 GCA_003213115.1 Pelagibacteraceae bacterium AG-426-L23 | reverse complement strand
GCATTCCCCCCGTGCAAGACTCAGCAAATGCAATTTTAAGTTTCTTTTTTCTTAGTAAATTAATAATTTTTTTTACTTTCATTAAAAGAATCTTGATTTTAAAATCATAAATATTATTATTGTTAATACCACGTATAAGCCAGCTATTACATCATCTAAAATTACACCAAAACTATTTTTTAACTTTTTGTCGAACATGTTTACAGGAAATGGTTTTTTTATGTCAAAAAATCTAAACAATATAAATATATATATATAAAAATATAAAGCCTCATTGGCTAATTTTTCTGTACCATGACCTATTTCATATAAAAATATTGGAATAGATTGTCCAATAAACTCATCGATTACAATTTCTTGAGGATCTTTATTTTTAGACTCTCGGATATAAGTGCCAACAGCATAAAATGAATAAAAAAATACTATTAATAAAAATACTAAGATAAAACCATTTGGATAATTTTTTATATGAAAACAAAAAAATAAAAAAATAATTGTAAATAAAGAAGCAAAAGTTCCAGGAGCAAAATTAATTTTTCCTATACCAAACAAAGTTACAAATAGAGTATTAAATTTTTTAATCATATTTAATAACCGACGTTATAACTTCACATGCAATTGCCTGTTCTTTTCCAATAACACCTAACTTTTCAGTAGTTTTACCTTTTATATTAATTTGATTTTTTGAAATTTCACATATTTTAGAAATATTGAATGCAATCTTTTTTTTGAATTTTTTAATTTTTGGAGTCTGAGTAATTATATTTACATCTATATTATTAATATAATATCCCAAAGATTTTACTTCTTTGATTACTTGTTTAAGTAAAATAGTTGATCTTATGTTTTTAAATTTCTTATTTTTGTCAGAAAATTTATTTCCTATATCTCCCATATTGCAAGCACCTAATATTGCATCAGTAATTGAATGTAAAACTGGATCTCCATCTGAGTGACCTAGAGTTCCTAATTTAGATTTAATCTTTAGACCACCCAAATAAAGTTTTCTATTTAAAACTAGTCTATGAACGTCAAAACCAATACCTAAACTCATTTGAGATTTAAAAATTTTTTTTAAATTTATAAAATCATTTTTATTTGTGATTTTAAAGTTATTTGATTCTCCCTCTATTAATTTTACTTTGTTAAAATCTTTAAGTAGTGAAAAATCATCATCTAAGTATCTGTATTTATCAGATTTATGTAAACTAAAAATTTCTTTTAAATTAAAGCATTGCGGCGTTTGTGTAACGAATAAGTTATTTCGTTTTTTGCTAATCACATATTTTTCATGTTTTTGTTTTATAGCATCATTAATTTTTAATATTGGTACTACTGCACGTGAATTTTTCATTTTTTTTAAAATAGATTTAAGAAGTTTTTTTGAAAAATTTGGTCTAGCCGAGTCATGTATTAAAACTTTAGAAATTCCTTTTTGTTTTATTAAATATTTCAAGGCATTAAATGTAGAATCTTGTCTTGTCTTTCCACCCCTTATTAATTTTATGTTTTTTAACTTAATTTTTTTTATGTTTTTAAGGTGTTTTCTGTTGTATACGACTATAATCTTTTTAATTTCAGAAAAAAAAGAAGCCTTATTTAAGGAAATTTCAAGCAGAGTTTTACCTCCTACTTTATGGTAGGGTTTTGGCAGTTGTGATTTAAATCTATTACTATTGCCAGCTGCTAATAAAATCAGACAAAAACTCATTGTATTAAGTTATATTATATTTATATAAATTATTAAGAATTATTTAAAATGTTTAAAATTATTAAAGGCCTGAATTGGATAATTATTTCATCAATTCTTTGCATTTCTCTTGGAATAATTACTTTTCTTACTTTTATAAACCAAGGATTTATATCGTTAAGTGCCAAAAATTTACAAGTTCTCTTAATAATTGATGTATTTTTATTAATAATCTTTTTTTCACTTATATTTAAAAAATGCAATACGTTTGTATTCTGCAGGCAAAAGAAATAAAACCGGATCGCAAACAAATATAAAATATATTTCTGTATTCTCGTTATTTACTTTTATCCCCTCTCTTTTAATTGCTATATTCTCACTTTTTTTATTTAATTTTGGTATTCAAAATTTTTTTAATGAAAAAATCACTCAAGCAGTAAATAATTCGTACGACGTAGCACAAAATTACTTAGAGGAAAGTAAGTTAACAATAAAAGCTGATGTTTTTTTAATGAGCGTAGGAATCAATAGAGCATCTGGATTTTTTTATTCAAACCAAAAAAGATTTAACGACATAATTAGATCAGAAAAACTTTTAAGGCGGGTAGATGACATTTATCTTATAGATAGTTCTGGTAATATTTTATTTTCAGAGACAGAAAAAAATATAAATGAACTTATTTTACCATCTGAAGAAAATTTCTCAGATGCTTTAGGGGGGTTACCAGTGATACTTCCAGAGCTTGAAGATAAAACTTCTGCTTTAATTAAACTTAATAATTTAATTGACACCTATCTATATATATCAAGGAATATAGATCCAGAAATTTTAAATTACCTTAATGAAACGGAGGAAGCTGTAAATTTTTATTATACAGTTGAAAGTCGACAAACTGGCTTAAAGATTACGTTTGCAATAATATATATAATTGTTGTAACTCTTTTACTATTTCTTTCAACGGTAATAGCAATTTCATTTGCAGGTAGACTTACTAAACCAATAATTAATCTTATTACTGCTTCTGAAAATATTAGTAAAGGCAAATTAGATGTTAAGGTACCTGATGTCGATACTGATGAGGAATTTAAGATGCTCAACAAAAATTTCAATAACATGATAAAAAAGTTAAAAAAACAACAGGATAAATTATTAACAGCAGAAAGATATTCAGCATGGGAAACAGTAGCTAGAAAATTAGCACATGAAATTAAAAATCCACTTACACCAATTCAATTATCAATTGACAGGCTAAACGAAAAATATTCTAACCAAATTTTAAAAGATAAAGAAAGTTTCATAAATTATTTGAAAACAATAAGTAGACAAATTAAAGATATAGAAAATTTGACAAATGAGTTTTCCAGTTTTGCTAGAATGCCAAGCCCAGTCATGAAAAAAGTCGACATTTTTCTAATAGCAAAAAGAGCAGTTGATTTTGTTAATATGTCCTCAAAAAATAAAATTTCAATTTTATCAAAAGAGGAACAAGTTTTTACTCGAGTTGATGAAGAGCAAATTTACAGGGTTTTTATTAATTTAATAAAGAATTCTGAGGAGTCTTTTTTGGAAAAGAAAGCAAAAAACCAGGATTTCACTGGAAAAATTGATATAGAAATCAATAAAAATAATGACTATATATTCATTCAGTTGACTGACAATGGCACGGGTATTAGAGATACAAGAAAAGTAATGACTCCATACTTTACAACAAAAAAAAGTGGAACTGGTTTAGGTTTGCCTATTGTTAGTAAAATTATTAATGAACACTCAGGTGATATTTCTTTAAATAATAATAGAAATAACGAAGGCTTAACTATATTAATAACTTTACCTATAAATAAATGAAAAGAGAAATTTTAGTAGTAGATGACAATTCTGACATAAGATTTTTAATATGCAATATATTAAAAGAAAAAGATTATATTGTCAGACCAGCAGCAAATTATGATCAAGCAGTTTTTGAAATAAAGAAAAAAACACCAGATTTAGCAATCATAGATATTAAGTTGGATAAAGGCGATAGAGATGGAATTGAACTTTTAAAATTACTTATTAAAAAAGATAAAAATATACCTGTAATAATGATTTCTGGACACGCTAATGTTCAAGTTGCAGTTGATGCAATTAGACTAGGAGCTTATGAATTTGTTGAAAAACCCTTTTCAAGTGAAAAAATATTAAATTATGTAAAAAGAGGTTTAGAAAGTCTCTCTTTAAAAAATGAGAGAGAAAATTTAGAAGGTAAGCTCTTTCACTCTTTTGATTTTATAGGAAAAAGTCCATCGATACTGAAAGTAAAAAAAATTATCGAAAAACTATCATCAGCTGATAGTAGAGTTCTGATTACAGGTCCCACAGGCTCTGGTAAAGAACTAGTTGCTAGAAAAATTCATAAAAATTCATCAAGATCAAAAGATCCATTTATTGTTTTAAACGCGGCTTTGTTACAAGAAAAAAGATATGAAAAGGAATTATTTGGCGAAGAATATAAAGATGGTTCAATCTCTTACGGTATTCTAGAAAAGGCTAATAAAGGAACATTGCTAATTGACGAAGTTTCAGAAGTACCTTTAGAAACTCAAGCTAGCATCTTAAGAGTTCTTATCGACCAAAAATTTAAACGAGTCAACGGCTCAAAAGATATAAATGTTAATATTAGAATAATTTCTTCATCTTCAAAAAATTTAAATAATTTAGTTTCTAATGGAGATTTCAGAGAAGACCTTTTTCATAGGCTTAATGTTGTTCCAATTAACCTTCCATCACTTCAAGAAAGAACAGAGGATATACCTTTGTTAGTTGATTATTTTAAAAAGAAACTTTCAGAAATAAATGGAGTACCAGAAGCTAACATTGACCCAAACAATGATTTATTATTTACTTACAATTGGCCTGGTAATATCAGAGAACTTAGAAACTTAATCGAAAGAATAACAATTTTATCAGTTAACGAAAATCAGTCTAATGTTAATAAAATATTAAATGACATTTTGTCTCAAAGTTCTTCTTCAAATTTAAGCTCAAATGATTTAATTAATGCAATGTCGTTTCCTCTTAAAGAAGCAAGAGAAAAGTTTGAGAAAAAATATTTACTAAACCAATTACAAAAAAATCACGGCAACATCTCAAAAACGGCAGAACACATTGGTATGGAAAGATCTGCTTTACATCGAAAACTTAAATCGCTAGGCATTAAAGGTATCAATTAAGAATGAATGTAATTATTTGTGGAGCCGGTAAGGTTGGCTTTTCTATTAGTAAACAATTAGCAGCTCAGGGTCATTCAATATCTGTGATTGATCAATCATCAGAAGATATTAAAAAAATTAATGACACTCAAGATGTCAAGGGAATAGTCGGTAGAGCAACTCTTCCGTCAGTTCTCGAAAATGCAGGAGCAGAAAAGGCTGACATGATAATAGCAGTTACAAAAAATGATGAAACAAACATGATTGTTTGTCAGTTGGCGAGCTCTTTATTTAATATCTCTAAGAAGATTGCTAGGATCAGATCTAAAGAATTTTTAGAGGGAAAGTGGAGCAAACTTTACAACAAGTCTAATATCCCTATAGACGTAATTATATCTCCTGAAATGGAAGTAGCTAAATCTCTATTTAGAAGACTGGAAGCTCCTGGTGCATTGGACTGTGTGCCTTTTGCAAACAATAAACTTAAAATGCTTGAGATATCAATAGAGAAAAATTGTCCAATAATTAATACACCTCTAAAAAATCTTACAGAAAAATTTCCCGATTTTAAATCAAATATTCTTGGAGCAGTGAGAAAGGACAAATTAATTTTTCTAAAAAAAAATGACAAACTTTTAGAGGGAGATAAGGTTTATCTTGTTGTAAGCAGTGATCAATTAAATCCTCTTTTAAAAGCATTTGGTCATGTTGAAAAAATTTCAAAGAAAATACTTATAATTGGCGGAGGTAATATAGGACTTAATTTAGCTAAAATGTTAGAGAGCAATTTTAAAGATACAAGAATTAAAATAATTGAAAAAAATAAGGAGAGAGCAGAGGAAATTGCTGGCGAACTCTCGTCGTCGATTGTTATAAATGGAGATGGTTTAGATGAAGAAATTCTAAAAGAGGCAAATATAGAAGAGTCTGAAACTGTTCTAGCTCTTACAAATGATGATGAAAATAATATTATGGCTTGCGTTTTAGCTGAAAAATCAGGTTCAAAAAAAAGAACAATAGCAATAGTTACCAAAACTAATTACAATTTACTTCAAAGCTCATTAAATATCGACGATTTAGTTGATCCAAGAATGACAACTGTTTCAAGAATCATGGAGCATGTTCATAGAGGTACGATTGGAACAGTTTATTCACTTTTAGATGGGGAATATGAATTTATGGAAGCTGAAATTTTAGATAAGTCTGATTTATTAAATAAAGCTATAAAAGACTCTGAATTACCGGAACATATAAGAGTAGGCGCAATAGTGAGAAAAGAAAAAGTTATAATTCCGCGATCAGACTTTATATTTGAAAAAGACGATTTAGTTGTTTTTTTAGCAAAAAGAGAACACTTAAAAGAAGTTGAAAAAATATTTAGTGTAGCTTCTGCATAATTCATAATGAATTTTAAAGGAATATCATACTATCTTAGCCTATTTTGTTTTCCATTGAGTTTTTTAGCATTCGTAAACATAATATATTCTTCATACTTTGATTATTTTTTAAACATCGAGTCATATATCATCACTTTAATATTTTCGTTAATTTTAGGTATTGTTCTTTTTTTTTTAGGCAAGAACTCTTCTAAAAGGATAGATTTTTATGAACAAGTTTCTCTAGTTATATTAATCTATTTAATAAGCGCAAAACTAATTGCGATTCCTTATTATTTAAGTAACTATCAAATTACTTTAGTGGACTCATTATTTGAAGCCTATTCTGGAATAACTGGAACCGGTTTTTCAATATTTAGTAATGTTAAATATTTAGACCCAACATTGATTATTTGGAGATCTTCGTCACAATGGATAGGTGGTTTATATTTTTTGATATTTTTAGTTTTATTTTTTTCAAACTCTCAATTTAATTATAAATTAAATGATTTAGTATTTAGCGAAAAAAGCTTAAATCCAGAAGCTAATATTAAAAAAATTTCTTTAAAAGTTTTCTTTTTATATGTTTTTTTAACAAGCTTAATATTTATTTTTTTTATATTTTCAGATGTTAGGCTCTTTAATGGCCTTAACTTATCAATGACACTTATTTCGGCAGGAGGTTTCTTGCCATCTAATTCTTTACAACAAATTATAAGAACAAATACTCAAGAATTTTTTTTAATAGTTTCATTTTTACTTTCTATTTTTAATGTTTATTTGATTTATAATTTGTTTTCTAAAAAAAATTTATACAGAGAACATTATGAAGATTTTACAATTTTATTATTAATTATAGTTTTTTCAGGGCTGTTATTAGTAACAATAAGCAATTTAGATTTTTTTGATACAATAATAATGATTTTAACGAGTATTGGTAACTCTGGAATAAGTTTAAATGAGACTTCAGGCAATTTGTCGTTATATTTTTTATTTCTAACTATTATTGGCGGTTCAATTATTTCTAACACCTCGGGAATAAAGTTTATAAGAATTTATATTTTATTGAAAGCAAGTTTTATTGAAATACTTAAATTGGCAAAACCAAACAATATTGTAAATCAAAATATTCTTTTTTCAGAAAAAAAAATAAATGATAACAACATAAGGCTTTCTTTTTTAGTTTTTATTTCTTTTTTTATAAGTCTTTTTGTTCTATCGGGAATTTTACTTTTTGATAACATTGGTTTTGAAAGTTCTTTTAAACTAGCCGTTTTAACTTTAACAAACACTGCATCTTCAGGAATATATGGTTTGAACGAGATTGAATTTAGAAGCCTGTTAACAAATTCTAAAGTATTTCTTATAATTTTTATGATTATTGGCAAAATTGAGTTAATATCATTTTTTTTAATTATCAAAAAATTTTTAATAAAAGATTAATTTAAAATGAAAATTTTTGACAGCTTTATGTTTTATGACGAAGACATGATATTAGATTTTCGTTTGAATTGTTTAAATAAATATGTCGATAAATTTGTAATAGTTGAAAGCAAGTTTACTCATAGTGGTAAAAAAAAAGAACTTAATTTTAATATTAAAAATTTTCCAAAATTTAAAGATAAAATAACTTATTTAGTTTTAAACCATGAACCATTGGATATAGAAAAAATTAATAGCGATGATGACGAGAACACTAAAAATAGTAAATACATACTTAATGGAATGAGAAGAGATTTTTATCAAAGGAACTATATTACTAATGGGTTAAAAGATGCTAGAGACAATGACTTAATCTTAATCTCTGATTTAGATGAAATTCCAAATTTAGAAAATAAAAATATAAAAAATATTAAAAATAAGATTATAATTTTTAAGCAAAATTTTTATTATTATAAATTTAACTTAAAATTAGGATCATTCAATTGGTATGGAACTAGAGCTTGTAAAAAATGTAACTTAAAATCGCCACAATGGTTGAGAAATATCAAAAGCAAAAAATATCCTATATGGAGAATTGATACTTTATTCTCAAATACCAAGGCTAGCGATATTTTTTTTGTTGATGATGGTGGGTGGCACTTTTCAAATATGAAAACTCCTGAAGATTTAGAGAAAAAAATGTCTACATATGCTCATCATAGGGAGTACGATTTAAATCCACTTGGTCCTTTAAAAATTGCCGATAGAATTAAAAAAAAAGAGACTATTTACAATTTAAAGGAAGATATGAAAACTGATAAATTTAATAATCCTGAACGTTTAATTACGGCTGATATTCGAGAGATGCCTAGTTATCTTCAGCAAAATATTGATAAATACAAAGAATGGTTTGTTAAATAGAAGTTTATGAAAATAATAGACTGCTTTATGTATTTTGATGAGGACATGTTGCTAGATCTTCGTCTTAATATATTAGATCAATACGTATCAAAGTTCGTAATATGTGAGGCTACATACAATCACAAAGGAATGAGCAAAAAACTTAATTTTGATATTAAAAAATTTAAAAAATTTGAAAAAAAAATAATTTATACCGTTCTTGATCAAGAACCTCAGAACTTAAGAGAGGTAGAATCTAAAGATGAAATCAACTTAAAAAATTCAAAAATTTTACATAATTCAATAACAAGAGATATTTTCCAAAGAAACTATTTAATGAGTAAAATAAATGAATTTGACGACGAAGACTTAATATTAATTAGTGATCTAGACGAGGTACCAAATCTAGAAAAATTTAGATATAAATATAAAATTAATATTTTTTGCCAAAAAATGTTTTATTATAAACTAAATTTGATTTACCCAAATTTTGTATGGTACGGGACTAAAGCATGTAAAAAAAGACACTTAATTTCGCCTCAATGGCTTAGAAATATAAAATCAAAAAAATATGAATTCTGGCGACTGGACGCTTTATTCTCGAATAAAAAATATATAGGTGTTAATTTTATTAATAATGGAGGATGGCACTTTACTAATGTTAAAAAACCTGAAGATATTCACTTTAAAATGTCTAATTTTGCTCATCATTTGGAATATGAAGAAAGCGGAATCAACATTGAAGACTTAAAAAAAAACATATCTAACAAAAAAGTTTTTTATAATCACGCAATGGACAAAAGCAACTTCAATAAATGGAATTCAAATATTGATTTAAAAGTAGTCGAAGACAATCTTTTGCCAAGATTTTTAATAAAAAATAAGGATATGTATAAAGAATGGTTGGAGGCTAAATAATATTAAAATGAATTCTAAAGCAATTGTAACACTTGCAGACTCAAAATATTTTGAACTTCTAGTTGAACTTATAAATTCTATTAAAAAAAATGATATTAATAAAGATACTTCCATATGTGTTTTAGACGCTGGAATGACTGAATCACAATTAAAAATGATTAATGATAAAGTTTACTCTATAAAAAAGGCAAACTGGGATATAGAAGTTCCAAAACATAAAATTGCTGGAAAGGAATGGTTAAAAAGTCAGATCTCTAGAGCATTTATACCAAACTACTTTCCAGATTTTAAAAAATATCTTTGGATTGATTGTGATGCGTGGGTTAATTCCTGGAATACAGTAGAAATGTATTTTAAGGCTTGTGATAGTGGTAAACTTGGTATTACACAATCAGTAGGATCTGGTTACAGGGTTTTATCAAAAGTAACTTGGATTTTTGGAAAACTTGCGTTAGTAAAATCACAAAATTATAAACATGCAAAAAAATCTGGCTTTCCCGAGTCAGTAGCTAGAAAAATAGCTTTCGCTCCTCATATTAACATTGGAGTATTTTCTTTGGAAAAAGATTCAAGTTGTTGGAAAATATGGCAAGACATTTTAAAAAAAGCTTTAGCTAAGGGACAAGTGTTTGGATCTGAGGGTTTAGCTATAAACATAGCAGTTTATAACCATAATGTTGATGTAGAATTTCTTCCTCTTTATTGTAACTGGATTGCAAGTAATGTGCTTCCAAAATATGACAAAGAAAGAAAAACTTTTGTCGAACCTTTTTTGCCGCATAATAAAATAGGCATAATGCATCTCGCTGCAGGTTTATGGATAGGCAATGAAGATATGAGGGTGAATAAAAATATAAAAGTTAATATAAAATATACCACCGGAGAAGAAAAAGAAAAAAGTTTAAGATTTGGAATAGATTGATAAAAAAAATATACCACTAAAAAAATTCTTAATTTTTTTTATAAAAAATATAACCATTGTAATTTTCATAAAAAGAATATTTTTCTTCAACATGTCTAAGAGCATTTGTCATGTTCATTGTTTCTAACAAAATAATATTTGGTGACTTAAAGAGAATAATATTTGGAGAAGACTTATTTAATTGATCTATAAATTTACTTTCAGTAATTCCGTTTAATATAAAAACTGGCATAAAAAATTGTGTACAAGATGGTTTTTTTAGAAAATATGGTACAGCAACATCACTTGAAAGCACTTGAATGCAATCATCTGTTTTACTCAATTCTTTATATCGTTTTAAAAAGGCTGAGAGATTATTGTCTAAAAATAAATTATCTTCTGCTTTAACAAGTTCTTCTATATTATTATTAACATAAAAAATATTCGTAATCTTTATAGATGAAAAAAAAACAAATGATAAGAAGATAAAGACAATAATGTTAAAATTAATAAATTTTAAATTGTAAGTTAATTTTTTAATTTTTCTAATTGTTTCTATTCTTTGAAATAAAAAAATAAGTATAAGCAAAACAAATACGCTAGTATAGAGCCCTGAAGATGACTTAACATGCATACTATCGGATCTCATAAGAGCATCATTAAATAAGATAACACCAGCAATAAATAATAAAGATATAAAAACTTTAACCTTATAATTTACAAAAAATTTTTTACTAAAATTTAAATGGATTAACATTAAACTTGTCATGTAAATAATAATTAATGCTTTTGTCCACCTACCGCTATTTGCACTGAATGGCTTGATATATTCAATGCTTAATGAATAATGCGAGGTTGAATAAATAAAATTTAATTGATAAAAAAGTTCCTTTATTTCTTCTGGAGAAATTATTAGTAAAAATAAAGACCAAGAAGAAATAATACTTATTAGTAAAACTAATAATTTTTTGCTTTCTTTATTTAGAATTAAATATATGGCTGTTATAATTATAAGTAAATTAGTATAAAACCCAATATCAAACCACCATAATAAAGATATTACAGAAAATATACCAACGAGAAAGAATTTAAATTTTAAAAATGTGTTATCACATAACGCTGTACCCAATAGAAGTATAAAAAATAAAAATAAAGAAGTCCTTGGACCACCAAAATAATGTGGTATCGAAAGTATTAGGAAGAAAGTAAAGATAATAAACAAAAGTTTTTTTAGCGTATCTTCAAAATTTGAATATGAAATTATTTTTTTTGAGATTAAAATTATAAAAAATTTATTTAAGTATACTAACATTAAACTAATAAAAGTTATGCTTCCTATGCTGTAATAGCCCAAAACAAAATTTGAAAATAATCCAAGATTATTACCTATAAAGCCATAGTTATGGAACGTAGATTTTAATAGTTCTTTATTTTCTAAGTAATTTAAAGGCGGAACTAAAAGCGTTCCATCATGAAACATATCTACTGTTTTAATATAACGATTAAAATCTAAAGAAAAAAATTCTAAAGTAATTAATAATATAAATAAATAGCTATATAAATTTAGAGAATTATCAGAATTAATTTCTTTATTTTTTAATCTATATAAGAAGAAATCTTTACTTTTTAAATTAAAACGAAAAGTATTTGTATTTACCCTTAAATAACAAAATAAATAAATTAAAACTGAGGGTACAATAAAAAATAAAAATCTTATTTTATCATTTATTGGATTAAATTTTTTATATAAAGGTAGTCCTGCAATTACATTACTTTCATCGTACGGCAGTTTTATACTGTCCCAAAAAATTATTGAAATACCTAATAATAGAAGAGATGCAGAAATTGGTAGATATTTTTTCATTATGTATTTTTTATTGTATAATTTGTAAGAACAATTATAATCTAATTATATCAAAACTCATTGAAAATATATATGCTTATCTATTCAGATAAAAAACTACATGAAGTAAAATATTTTAAAGTAAACGCATTTAATGATTTTAGAGGTCAAATTTGGACTTTTTGGGAAAAAAAATATTTTAAAAATATTAAATTTAATTTAGATAAATTCACTTCATCAAAAAAAAATGTGCTCAGAGGTTTTCATGGAGATACAAAGTCATGGAAATTGATCACTTGTGTTAAAGGTGAAACACTTAATGTAGTTGTCGATTTTAGGCGTAATTCAAAAAACTATTTAAAATTTTCCTCATTTAGACTAAATGAAAAAAATAAAACTTCTGTGCTTATCCCACCAATGTTTTTAAACTCCTGGCTTTGCTTATCAAAAGAAGCCTTATTAGCATATAAATGGTCATTTAAAGGAAAATATGTTGATGCAAAAGACCAAATAACAGTTAAATGGAATGATCCAAAAATCAATTATAAATGGCCAATTAAAAAACCTATCTTGTCTAAAAGAGATAAATAACTAAAACTATAATATAATATGCAGAATAAAAATATAAATTTAATAAGATATTTAATTCTTAAAAATTGTTATCAAACAAAAGAAGGTCATGTAGGTAGCGCATTCTCAATTTTAGAAATTCTTTATATAATATTCAAAAAATACATCAAAAAAAACTTTTTTATTTTAAGCAAAGGTCATGCATCAATAGGCATGTATGCAGTAATGTATTTCTTTAAATATATTAATAAAAAAAACTTTTTATTCGTTCTGTAAACTGAACTCAAAATTAGGTGGTCACCCTGATTCTACAAAACTTCCTATATTTAATTTTTCTACAGGTTCACTTGGACATGGTCTACCAAACTCTGTTGGTTTTGCTTATGCTTTAAAACAAAAAAAAAATAAAAAAAAAGTTATATGTTTAATGGGAGATCAAGAGCTTATGGAAGGAACAACATGGGAAAGTTTGCATGCTATAGATAATTATAAATTAAATAATTTGGTCTTAATTATAGATAGAAATAACTCTGATTTTAGAAGTATTAAATTTTTAAAATTGAAAAAAAAATTGGCTGTTTTTTGTAATAAAATATATGAAGTAAATGGTCATAATTTAATTAAATTTGACAAAACATTAAAAAAAACTCTAAAAAATAATCTTTTTAACATAATTATTGCAAACACTATTAAGGGATATGGCATCAAATCGATCGCTGATAATCCTGCATGGCATCATAGAGCTCCTACTGCAAAAGAAATTGAAATTTTTAAAAAGGAACTTAAAGTATGAGACGTATTTTTCCTAAAACAATTGAACAACTAATGACAAAAGATAAAAAAATTTTTTGTTTACTTGGAGATATAGGTATTTTCTCTTTTAGAAACATTTTTAAAAAGTTTGCTAATAGAATTTTAAATATGAGCACAATGGAACAAACCATGTTAGGATTTGGAGCAGGATTGTCAAAAGCTGGTTACATACCAGTAATTCATACTATAACACCTTTTTTAGTTTTAAGAGCATTAGAACAAATCAAAGTTGATTTCGTTTACAACAAACTTTCTTGTAATATTGTTTCAGTCGGAGGCTCAAATGACTATGCAAAATTAGGTACCACTCATCATTGTTTTGAAGATATAAGTGTTTTATCTAATTATGATGATATAAATTTATTTTTACCTTCAAACCCACAGGAATTTGATTATCTTTTTAAAAAAAATTATAAAAATAATTCAGTAAACTATTTTAGAATGTCGGGAAATGTTGGAAAAAAACCAATTAAAAACAATAGTTTTATTAAAAGAAATAAAAATAAAAAAATAATTATTATTGTAGGAAACGCGGCAAATAGTGAAATATTTTTTAACCAAAAAATGGATGTTTACTACATTAATAGCATATCAAAAAATATGAATTTTGATTTCATTAAAAAATATAAAAAAGTAATAATTATTGAACCATATTTTGGAAGCATATTAGAGAGAAAAATAAGAAAAAAAAATTTCTTAGACACTAAAATTTTGTCAATCGGATATAATGAAACAATAATTCATAAATACGGAGATAAAATAGTTCAAGATAAATATCTAAAATTTTGCAATGAAAGTATATTAAAAAAGATACATGAATTTAAATAATAAAAAACTTACCAAAAATAAATTAATAGAAAACTTAAATAAAATTGATATTAAAAAAATATCAGCAAATGAAATTAATTTTTTCAACAATAAAAGAATACTTATAACAGGTGTCTCTGGAATTATTGGAATTAATTTACTATTTTTTTTTAATAAACTTAATGTTGAAAAAAGAAAAAATATTTATGTAGATGGAACCTATAATACTTCTCTTTTTGAATTTGTAAAAAAATACTTCAAAAAAAATAAAAAAATAAATTTTTTTAAATTAAATTTAAATAAAAAAAGAATTAAAAAGAGTAAAAAATATGACATAATTTTTCATTGTGCTGGGTATGGACAGCCTTCAAAATTTTTAAAGTATAAAAGTTCTACATATAAATTAAATTCTAATACAATTATTGATTTAAAAAATAATTTAAAAAAAAATTCTAAATTTATATATTTAAGTACTACTGAAATATATTCTGGAAATGAAAAAAAATGTACAGAAGAAAGCGCAGGTAATACAGGATCAACGCACCCTAGATCAGCATATATTGATAGCAAAAGATTTGGAGAATCTTTTATAGTTAATAGCTTCAATAATTATACAATTTTTCGGGCATGTTTAATCTACGGACCAGGTGTTAAGTTAAATGACGAGAGAGTCTTAAATCAGGTAATTTTAAGAGCGATTAAAAATAAAAAAATAGATATTTATGGAGGTTTAAAACAACTTAGGTCAAATTTATTTATTTCTGACGCTATTAATATGATGGTTAAAATAACTGCGAAGTCTAAAAATCAAATATTTAATTTAAACAATCATAAAATGATTACTCTGGGTAAAATTTTTTCAATGATTGGAAAAATATCAAATAAAAAAGTAGTTAATCGTGGATCAAAAATGATTGGTTCACCAAAAGTGATAAGAATTTCTAACCGCAAAATACTAAAAACAATAAATTATAAAATATCAGTCGATATTAAAGAAGGTTTATTAAGAACAATTGAATGGTACAAATACTTAATTTTAGTATAATTAGAGTACTATTTAAACAAACTATATAACAAAAAAATGAAACTTTTATCTGTAGTTTTTTCTTTTAGAAATGAAGAAGGCAATATCCAAAAATTAGTTGAGAGAGTGCATGGTAGTTTAAAAAATTCATCTGATTGGAAGTATGAATTAATTTTTGTAAACGATGACTCGACAGATAAATCAGAAGACATTTTACTTAAATTACAAAAAGATTATCCAATTAAAATTATTAACATGAGCCGAAACTTTGGTGTAGATCCTTGTGTGTTAGCGGGATTTAGACATGCCACAGGTGAAGCGGTGGTTTATTTACATACTGATCTTCAAGATCCACCAGAGTTAATTCCTGACATGTTAAAAAAATATGAGGAGGGATTTGATGTAGTTCACACAATAAGAACTAAGAGAAAAGGTGAAGGAAAATTTAGAATGTTTGTAACTAAAATAGCATATTATTTAATAAATATTTTATCTGATATAAATTTACCAATCGAAGCAGGTGATTATAAATTAATATCAAAAAAAGCTTTAGAGAAAATTTTAAATCAAAAAGAATTTAGACCTTATGTTAGAGGGCTTTCAGTATGGGTAGGTTTTAAACAGGCGTATCTTAATTATGAAAGACAAGCTAGAGGTGCTGGTGAGTCTAAAATGCCTTTATTATCTGCTGGTCCAATAACAGATTTTATAAATGGAATTACAAGTTATTCTCTTAAACCTCTATATATTGGAATATTTTTTGGTTTTTTTTCAATATTTGTATCCGTTATTTTAATTATTTATGCTCTTTTTCTAAAATTTAATGATCTTGCCATACCAGGAGCTACTAGCATCATAATTGCTATATCTTTTTTTTCAGGAATTTTATTATTCACCTTAGGTATAATGGGAATTTATCTAGCAAGAATATTTGAGCAAACAAAAGGTAGAGATCAATACGTAATTAAGGAGATTAAAGACTACAAGTAATTTTTCTTTAGATCTTTAAAACTCTTGTGTATCTATCTATTACTTAACCAAATTGTTTCAAAGGGTTTTAATATTAAAAGCTTATTCTTTATTTCAATTTTAGAACCAATTAAATTATTCCAATTATGATAAATTTTATCTAGGTTTGCTCTTTGAATTTTTGATGATAAATTTGTAATACAAATTATAGTTTGTTCTTTATTAATACTTATTCTTTTGAAAGAAAAAATTTTTGAGCCAAAGTTTATATTGTGTCTTGAGGCATTTGGATGAAATGCTTTTTGTTTTCTTCTAACACTAAGTAAATGCGAAATTTTCCGATAAAATATGTTTTGTTTAGAATTTTTATTATTAAGTTTTTTTGAAATATTTTTAATATTCCATTTATATCTATTAACGTCCCTATTATTCCCAGTTATTATATACTTAGCTTCGTCATTAGATTTGCCAAACAAAGAATTAAAATAAACTGCAGGGATTCCTTCAAAAGAAATCATAATTGAATGTGCCGATACATATCGTTCTAAAAAAAATTTTCCTTTTGAATCATAGTCCGATTTTTTAAGTGCATCGAAAACAGTTATATTTGCCTCGTAAACTTTTTTTGATTTATTTTGAACTTTTCTATATGAGAATTTTGATCCATTTTTTTTTAGTCTTTTAAGAAAGTTGTTTAATATTTTTTGGTTAAATATTCCCTCTGTAGGCCTAATACCAATTCCATCATGAGATGATATAAAATTTAAGTAACTGTTTCCACTTTTCGTAATTGGAAGTTTTCTACTCCATTGATTTAAATATGAGCTATTTTCAAATAAAAAAGCATGAATTAATAATGGTGGGAGAGAAAAATTATAGATCCAATTAGCTTCATCATTTTTACCAAAATAACTTAGATTTTCCTTTTCGGGTAGATTTGTTTCTGTAACAATTATGGTTTCTACATTTAGAGAACTGCAAATTATTCTTAAAAGTTTAATTATTTCATGCGTTTGTTTTAAATTAATACATTTTGTACCACTCTCTTTCCAAAGATATGCAATTGCATCTAACCTAAAAACAGTTACACCATGATTAATAAGATTAATCATAATTTTAATAAATCTTAATAATACGGATGGATTTTTAAAGTTTAGATCTAATTGATCTGGACTAAAAGTTCTCCAAAGGTATTCTTTTTTGTTAAAAATATTAATTTTTTTTAATAATTTGTGATCTCTTGGTCGTATAACTTTTGAAGTATTAAATTTAGAGTCGATGGTTAAAAAATAATTTTTACCTGGTTTTTTATTTTTTAAAAAATTTCTAAACCATAAACCTCTTGCTGATGCATGATTAATTACTATATCAGCCATGATGTCGTTTGATTTTGAAATTTTTTTTATATCAGACCAATTACCTAGTTTATTATCAATTTGATAATGATCCTTTACAGAGAAACCACTGTCACTACTAGAGGGATAAAAAGGTAAAAAATGTATCATATTAAAATATTTCTTTAATTTTTTTTGGAAAAAAGTCTTAAATAATGAGATTGAATTTTTTTTATTTGAATAAATACTATCTCCATAACAAATTATTAATGAAGTTTTCTCTGAAATATTCATTTTCTTTCTTGGAATTTTTTTGTTAAAATTTTTAATTATTTGAATTATTTCATCTTCAAATTTATCAATATCTTTTTTAGATAAAGATATTTTGTATATATTATCTAGTTTAGATCTTATTTTTTTTTGACCTTTTTGAGTAGACATTAATAATATTTTTTATTCAAATGAAATTATCTAATCCTGTTTTTATCCTTATCAAAAAATAATACCTTATCTTTTGAAAAAGATATCTTTAGTGAATGATTATTAATATTCTCTGAAGATTTAATTATAATTTGATTTTCTGAAACTTTAGAATAAATGATTTTTTCAAATCCTAAATTCTCAATAAGATCAACTTTCACATCTACCTGGATTTCATGATTGCTTTTTAAGCTTATATCTTCAGGCCTAATACCTATATAAATCTCATCTTTAAATTCTAAATTATCAAAAGTTATTTTATTATTAAATAAGTGCAAAGTGTTTGAGTTAGCAATGTGTTCTTTATTGATTTTAATTATATTCATTTTTGGCGATCCAATAAATTCTGCTACAAAAATATTATTTGGATCTGAATAAATCTCATTAGGTGTTCCATATTGTTCAATATTTCCCTTATTAAGAACTACAATTCTATCAGCTAATGTCATTGCTTCAACTTGATCATGAGTTACATATATTATATTTGAATTCATTTTTTTATGTAGTTTAGATATTTCAACTCTCATTTCAGATCTTAAAGCAGCATCAAGGTTTGATAATGGTTCATCAAATAAGAAAACTTTAGGACTCCTTGTAATTGCTCTACCAATTGCAACTCTTTGTCTTTGTCCGCCTGATAGCTGTTTAGGCTTCCTTTCAAGTAAATCTTCTATTTGAAGTGTAGCAGCAGCATTATTAACTTTTTGATTGATTTCACTTTTTGAAATTTTTTCCATTTTTAAACCAAAAGCCATATTTTCAAAAACATTCATGTGCGGATACAGAGCGTAGGATTGAAAAACCATTGCTATTTCCCGTTTAGAAGGAATTAGATTATTTATTAGTTTGTTATCTAAATAAATTTCTCCTATATCAACTGACTCTAAACCTGAGATCATTCTTAAAAGAGTAGACTTTCCACAACCTGATGGACCAACTAAAACAATAAATTCTCCATCATTTATTTTTATATCAAATTTATTTATTACCTTGTTTGTTCCAAAACTTTTTTCAATATTTTTTAGTTCAATAGATGCCATAAAAAATTTTCAACCTAGAGTTTAATTTAAATATTTTAGATTTTATTTTAACCAAAAATCAACGTTAATCTAAAATTTGCATACCTGCCATATTTTTTTTTTAAGGGTTTATTATTCGAACAGATTTGGTAGGTTTTTCTGAAAATTAATAAAAATAGAGAGGGAATAATGAGAAAAATATTAGTATACATATTTGCTTTTTCATTTTTTGTTAACTCAAGTTATGCCGGAATTACGTTCTGGACAACTGAAGTTCAACCAGAAAGAATGGAAAAACAAAAATCAATGGCAAAGGCTTTCGAAGCTAAAACTGGTATTAGTGTTGAAGTAATACCCGTTGAGGAAAAAGATCTTGGAACAAGAGCTACTGCAGCCGCGGCAGCCGGAAATCTTCCAGACGTGATTTATCACACTTTGCAATATGTTTTACCTTGGGCTGAAGCAGGCATATTAGATGTAGATGCAAATAATGATGTTGTTAAATCATTGGGAAAAAAAACATTTGCACCAGGTGCATTAAATATGGCTAAGAAAGGTGGAAAAATTGCAGCTGTTCCAGTAGATGGCTGGACACAAATGGTTGTTTACAGAAAAGATCTATTTGCAAAAGCTGGTTTAGAACCACCAACATCATATGCAAATATAGTTAAAGCTGTTAACGCATTATCAAGCAACGACATGTTTGGCTTTGTAGCTGCTACTAAAACAGATGAAAACTTTATGAGTCAAGTACTTGAGCATGTACTTTTAGCAAATGGAGTTAACTTTGTTAAAAAAGGTGGAACTAAAAAGCAAGGTAAAGCTTTAAAGAATTCTTTAGAATTTTATAAAGTAATTGCTAAAGCTAGTCCTCCAGGAGAATTATTCTGGAAACAATCTAGAGCTTTATATTTTGCAGGAAAAACACCTATGGTTATTTGGTCACCATTTATAATGGACGAGTTAGCAGGATTAAGAGACTCTGCTCCTCCAACAATAAATAGTGATCCTACATCACCAGAGCTAGCTTCTAAAACTGGTTTTATTACTAATTTCAGTGGACCTAACAATAAAAAAGGAGCTGCTTGGGCTGATGTGAGATACTTTGGAATAACAGCGGATGCAGATACAGATGAAGCTAAAAAATTCATAGAATACTCAATGAGTGATGGATATACAGCGACATTAGGAATTGCTCCGGAAGGAAAATTCCCTGTAAGAAGAGGAAACAAAAGTGATCCTAGTGCTTACACGAAAGCTTGGAGTAAATTACCTGTAGGTGTTGATAGAAAAGCACCATTGACTGACCTTTATTCTGCAGATGTTATTGATAACATTGTTGCTGGTTTAGATACTGCAAACAGATGGGGAGTTAAAGAAGGTGAACTTTCTCGAGCATCAAAAATCATTAATTCTCAGTTCTTAAATAGAATCACTAGAGAATATATTGATGATCAAATCTCAGTTGATGAAGCAGTTAAGAAAATTAACGCTGAATTAGCTAAGTTTTAAATAATAAATTTATAAAGAGCGGATAATAAAGTATTATCCGCTCTTTATTATGAGCGATACATTATCAAAATTAGAAAAAAGAACTGCTTACACCTTAGTTTTACCTGCAGTCTTATTGGTTTTTGCTATAGTTTTATTTCCTATATTTGCAAATGTTTGGATCAGTTTTAAAGACATTGAGTTAAAAGATATTAGAATTCCTGAACCGAGAGCAAAGAAAATTGTTAAATCAATTTCAGAAAATCAATCAGAATTAAGAATTATTTATAAATTAAGAAATAGCTCGTTAATTCAAGAAATAAGAAATGTTCAGTTCCAAGATAAATTTCCGAAAAATATTTCACCAATAAATCTAGATCCAAGATGTAATTTTCAATCTAAAAAGGTGATTTGTAATTTTGGAAATTGGGAGGCAAAATATAGAGAAAATTTTGAGATAACCATAAAGAATAATAATGGTGAAACAATTGATAAAAAAATGATTAAATCTCAAAAACCAATTTTAAGTGGAAAAGCAGATAATCCACTATTGTCTACAAGTTTTACTTTAGAAAATTTTAAAAAAGTCTTTTATGAAAATAATTTTGTTGAATTGCTTTTAACTACATTTTACTTCACTTTTTTTGGCACTGTAGGTGCAATTATCTTTGGAATTTTAGCAGCACAATTAGTTAATCAAAATATTCAAGGTCGAACTTACATGCGAGGTATTTTACTTTTTCCTTATGTAGGTCCTGTGGTTGCTTTAGCTTATACTTGGACTTTATTGTTAGACCCAAATAGCGGAACTTTAAATGCATTATTGGTTAATTTTAATATTATAGAGAAACCAATAAATTTACTGGGCCAAAAATACATAACAATGAGTATTTTAGGTTTTGAATTTAAATTAAGACTAGCTTTAACCACTGTTATATTTTTTGAAATTTGGCGTTATTTTCCTCTCGCTTTTCTTTTTATTTTAGCAAGATTACAAGCCATTCCACAAAGTTTGTATGAAGCAGCTGATGTGGATGGAGCGAGCCCAATCCAAAAAATTTATCCATATAACGCTGCCTCAAATTACAGCAATCATTTCAATTTTATTTATGATTAGGTTTATTTGGAACTTTAATAAATTTGAAGATATCTTTTTATTAACGGGTGGCGCATCAGGAACAAGAACACTCCCTATTAATGTTTATCAACAAGGGTTTGCTGTATCAGATATCGGAATGGGCTCAGCTGTTTCAATAGTAATTGTAATGTTGCTTCTTACTTTCATGGTTATTTATTTTAGATTAATTGGAAAGAGGGGTAATGAAGTTTAAATCTCTTTCAATATTTTTAATCATATCGTCTTTTTTTCTGACATGTATCTTGTCAATTTGGAAGATTATGTCGACCTTACAGGGTCTAAGTTTTACTAATTTAAACATCACAATAGTTTTCTCTATTTGTATCCTTTTGTCGTTAGCATTTGTCTTAATTGGAAAAAAGATTAATCACTTAATAAAGATTTTCTCATTATCATTTTTATTTTCAATTTTATATTTTTACTTAAACGAGGCATCACCATATTGGTATATTCTTGGGGTTTTCTTAATCACTTTATTTTTTATGAACAAACTCAAAAAATATAGTATGGACTCTTTGAAAGAAGATTTCATATCTGAAAAGATTATTTTTGATTTTATCACCTTGTTTGGCATTGTTTTCTTTGCATTCGTAATTTTATTTCCATTTTATATTATGCTGGTTACTAGTTTTAAAACGCAGATAGCTTTATTAGTTAATCCTTTGGACTTTAGTCTAGATTTCACAAAAAGCTTAACAGAGTTATTTAAGTCTTATTTTGTAATCTTTGAAACTTATAATTTTGGAAGATATATCTTAATAAGCTCAGCAGTTTCAGTTGGAACTGTTATTGTAACACTATTATTTGCAATACCTGCGGCTTACGCAGTAGCTAGATTAAATTTCTTTGGTAAAAATTTTTTATCAACTTCAATTTTAATCATTTATATGTTTCCAGCTATAGTCTTAGTGATTCCATTATATACTGTGTTTAGTCAATTGGGATTAAGGAACTCAATTTTTGGTCTATTGATTGTTTATACAGCCACAACATTGCCGGTCGCTATTTATATGCTGCAAGGATATTTTAAAAGCATCCCTAAAGAGATTGAAGATGCAGGTATCATGGATGGTCAGAATTGGTTTGGTATAATTTTAAAAATTATTATACCACTAAGTTTACCGGCGATTGCATCGGTAGCCTTATATGTTTTTATGATTGCATGGAATGAATTCCTTTTTTCTTTAATGTTTTTAGATAGTCCTAAATCTTTTACTTTATCGAGAGCTATTCAATACTTAAGTGGGGATGCGGAAACTCCGCGCCAATATTTAATGGCTGGTTCTGTTATAGTTACTCTACCAGTTCTTTTTATTTTTGTGTATTTTGAAAAATATTTGGTAAGTGGCCTTACATCTGGCAGCGTTAAAGGCTAGTTCTTAAATGAAATAAATTTACTTATTAAACTTGTTCAATTATATATATTAGCATAAAAACTCATGAAAATAACTCAAGCCCTCGTGGTGAAATTGGTAGACACAAAGGACTTAAAATCCTTGCCCGTAAGGGAGTGCCAGTTCGAGTCTGGCCGAGGGCACCAAAAAAATGAAAAATATATATTTTATTTTTGATAAAACTAAAAAGTCTCAAAATTTAAAAAAGATTATTTTAAAGAAATATAAAAATCACTCTATTTCAAAATCAGATTGTATTGTTGTAGTTGGTGGAGATGGTTTTATGTTGCAGGCTATTAAAAAATTTACAAGATTTCAAAAACCTTTTTACGGAATAAATTGCGGGACCTTTGGTTTTTTAATGAACAAATATAAATCAAAAAATTTATATAAAAAAATTAAGAATGCAAAAAAAACCTTTATCAATCCTTTAAATATAATTGTATCTACTAGTAAAAATACTAAAAAAAGGTTAATGGCAATAAATGAAGTCTCACTTTTTAGGCAAAGTAGACAGACAGCATCATTAAATCTAAAAGTAGGAAAAAAAACAATTATAAAAAAACTCATTGGGGATGGAATTCTTGTTTCAACACCGGCCGGGAGCACTGCATATAATTTATCAGTTCATGGACCCATACTTTCTTTAGACTCCGGTAAGCTTGCAATTACTCCTATAAGCCCGTTTAGGCCAAGAAGATGGAGAGGAAAAGTGATTTCAAATACTAATAGCGTTAAAATAAATAATTTAGACCCAATCAAAAGACCAGTAGCTGCAGTTGCTGATAATTTAGAAGTAAGAAATGTTAAGTATTTATCGATAAAAATAGATAAAAAAAATAAAATAAATCTTCTTTACGATAAAAATAGAAGTTTAGTGAAAAAAATAAAAATCGAGCAATTGATAAAAAATACGAGATAAATTTTATTTTAAAAAAATTAATTTTCTTTAATCATAGACAATTTCAGCTCATTTCTTGAAACTGAGCTTATTAATTTACCTTCAAAAGATTGAAAACATGATTTAACATTTTTTAAAGGATTAGGATCCTTCCAATCTATACTGTCCCAATTAACTCTGTTCGTCATGACAACATAATCATAATCTTTTTTGTCTTTAGTTAATTTTACATTTGAGAATTTAAATTCCCTTAAATACCTTTTAATTTTTCCTTCTCCCACTCCACAATAATTTAGTTTTATAACTTCATTTTTTGGAAATTTAGACTTTTCAAATAGTTCTTTCATTGATGTAGCTAAATAATCATTTTCAAATTTTGTATGATTATTTGAAGTTTTACCATTTAAGTAATTTAAATATACGTATTGGTAGGGCGTTAATGAAAAAAATTTAAATAAAAAAATTAATCCTAAAACACTTAATAAAGATAATAAAATTTTATTACTTATAAGATGTATGTTTGATAAAATATAATAAATACCTAAAGAAGGCACAATTATAAAATAAGGAATTATAAACATAAACTTTCTCATTCCATCGTACAAGGGAAATGAAGAAAAACTTAGCAAAATTAAAAAAATTACTAATATTTTCATAACAACGTAAATCTTATAATTAAAGTTTTTAATTTTATTTTTAAAAAAATTATTTTTAAAAAATATAAAGAAAAAAGATAAAGGATATAAAATTAATAAGTACTCAGGTGAACGTAAAATAAAACTAGTTAAAATATAAATTTTAGAAGGGTTATTAGATAGGTAAATTTCTTCATTTAATATGGTGGCAGGAGCTCCTACAGGAGGATTACTTAAAGTATCTAATAAAAATAAAAAAGGTAATGTAAAAATATTTGAGTGAACTTGCGGCCAAAATATAACTAAAATTAAGTATGATATGAGTAAGATTAAACTTATGTCTATTAAAAACTTTTTGTAAGAAAATTTTGCATTAATGAATTTTTTGTAGAGGAATATTTCAAATAGTACAAAAATTATTAATGGGATTAAAACTCCACCAAAAACTAAATTAACACCTGAACCAAGGGCAATTAAAAAACTTATAATTAATATAAAATTTCTATTATTTTGATATAGATTGGGCTTTTGAAGATACTTTAATATGAAATATGATATCCATATAAAAGAAACAGTAATAACTGTATCTTTGGGATTTATCGCCATATGACCAAAGTAAGCTGGATAAAACAAAAAAATAATAAAAACTATATTGGCAATTTTCTTATTAAAAATAGTTTTAGATATTCTAGCCAATCCATAAACACCACTTATTGAAATAAATAAATTTAACAAGTGTAGAATCTGAAATTCGTATTGTTTTGGAAAAATTGTTACAAAAAAAGCAGTTAATGTATAAGAGATACCTGGAAAATATCTACTAAACCATAATTCTTTATCAATACTCCCAAATGAGAGTAAATAGTTAAGTCTATTTTTGCCCATTATGAGGTGAGTTCCAGCATCCCATGCTGTACCTATTTTGACAGCACAGTACATTGCAAAGATAAAAGTTAAAAAAAGAAATATTTTTTTATTAATTAAACTCATTAGAAAATTTGTTAATTACCTTTTAATATTTGATAAAATCTAATTCAAGTGTTAATTAAGTAGTTCATGCATTATAATATAGGCAGACATTTCTGGAAAAATAAAAATGTCTTTGTAACAGGTCATACAGGTTTTAAAGGTAGTTGGTTATGTATTTTTTTAAAATATTTGGGCGCACATGTTACAGGTTATTCTTTAAGTCCTACAACAAAACCTAACTTGTTCAACTTAGCAAAAGTTAACAAAGTGGTTAAAAAATCAATTATAGCTGATGTAAGAGATTATAAAAAACTTTATAAAGAAATAAAAAATTCAAAAGCGACTATTGTTTTTCATTTAGCAGCCCAACCACTTGTTAGATATTCATATCTTTTACCTAAAGAAACATTTGATACCAATGTAGTTGGATCCCTTAATGTTTTAGAATGTGTAAGAAAAATTAAAAAAGTCAGATCAAGTATAATAATTACTACTGACAAAGTTTATGATAACTCTAAAAATAAAATATTTAAAGAGTCAGATAGATTGGGTGGTATCGATCCTTATAGCTCGTCAAAGGTTTGTGTAGAACATTTATTTTCTTCATACAACAATTCATTTTTTAAAAAAGATTCTAACCAGAGATTAGCTACAGTTCGAGCAGGGAATGTTATAGGTGGAGGTGATTATTCTGAAGACAGATTAATCCCTGATATTTATAGATTTGCCAAAAAAAATAAAAAGATCATTTTAAGAAACCCTCATTCGACTCGACCATGGCAACATGTTTTAGAACCTTTGAGTGGTTATTTGCTTTTGGCAGAAAAACTGTATAAAAACAAACTCAATAAAGTAGTTCAAAACTGGAATTTTGGACCAAATATTTCAAATTGTAAATCAGTTAAATATATTGCGAATTACTTTTCAAAATCATTGAGACTTAAGATTGGAGTAGCAAAAAATAATTTAAAAGATTTTAAACCTGAAACAAGTTATTTAAGATTAAGTAATTATAAATCCAAAAAACTATTAAAATGGTACCCAAAATGGAGTTTAAATAAGTCATTGAGCAAAATTATTGAATGGAATAATCATGCAAAATTAAGAGGTTATAAAAGAATTTGTGAGGAGCAAATTCAAAATTATTTAAGTTAGAATTATGCAAAAAAAAATATCTTACGGTAAAAATGTTTATGGCAGAAAAGAAATAAATGCTGTTATCAAAACTCTTAATCAGTCCACTCAAATGGGCAAATCGGTCGAAACCTTTGAAAATAAAATTGCTAAATTATTCTCAAAAAAATATGGATTGATGGTAAATTCAGGTTCTTCAGCATTAATTTTGGCATTGAAAGTAATGAACTTTCCTAAAGGAAGCGAAATTATAGCTCCATGTCTTAATTTTGGAACTGCTGTTTCTTCTATAATGCTGAGTAACTTAAACCCAATTTTTGTTGACTGTGATATTGAAACTCTTCAAATTGATGTAGATAAAATTGAAGGTAAAATTTCTAAAAAAACTAAAGCTTTATTAATTCCAAATTTGATTGGAAATATTCCTGATTGGAAAAAAATAAAAAAATTAGCTTTAAAACATAAGCTTAAAATAATTGAGGACTCAGCCGATACTTTGGGAGCAACGATAAATAAAAAATCAACAGGTATTTATAGCGATATATCTATAACTAGTTTTTATGGATCACATGTTATTAGTTGCGCCGGAAACGGTGGTATTATGCTAACAAATGATAAAAATTATTATTTAAGGGCAAAAGTTTTGAGAAGCTGGGGAAGAATGTCTACCTTGATCAAAGACTCTGAAAATATCAATAAAAGATTAGGAATTAAATTAAAAGGCTTTAATTATGATAGAAAATTCGTATTTTCAGAGGCTGGCTACAACTTTGAGCCTTCTGAGATAGGAGCAGCCTTTGGATTGGAACAATTGAAAAAATTTAGATATTTTTCAAAATTAAGAAATATAAATTTTAAATATCATAGTAGTTTTTTTAAAAAACTTAATAAATACTTTGTAATTCCAAGGATTGAGAATAAAGTCAGAACTAATTTCCTAGCATACCCAGTTATACTAAAAAACAATAATAAATTTACTAGAAAAAAGTTTCAAATCTTTTTAGAAAAACATAATATACAAACAAGGCCAATATTTTCAGGAAATATTTTAAGACATCCAGCATTTCAGAAGTTAATTTCAAGTAAAAATAAACTTAATAATTTTAAAAGTTCTGACTACATAATGAAAAATGGTTTATTAATTGGATGTCACCAAGGTCTTTCTAATAAAGATATTTCCTACATCCATTCTATTATATTAAAATTTTTAAATGAACACATTACAAAATAAAATAATTAAAAGTATAAAAACTCATATTCTACAATTAAGCCACAAAGCTAAATCTTCTCATATAGGAGGATGTTTATCAATTGTTGAGATTCTAGTTGTGCTATTTAATAGTGTTTTGAGAAAAACTTCAGTTAAAAGAAAATTTAAAGATACTTTTATATTAAGTAAAGGACATGCATGTTTGGCGCTGTACTGTATTTTATTTGAAAAAGGAATATTAAGTAAAAAAACCTTACTATCTTACGGGGAAAATAATACATTACTAATGAGTCACGTTAGCCATCATGTTCCTGGTATAAAATTTTCTACTGGATCACTCGGACATGGTTTACCTGTTGCGATTGGCTCGGCGTTGTCAGCTAAAAAAGATAAAAGTAATCGTAAAGTTTTTGTTTTAATAAGTGATGGAGAATTAAACGAGGGAACAACTTGGGAAGCCTTGATGTTTGCTGCTCACCACAAACTTAATAATCTTTGTGTCATCATTGATTATAATAAACTTCAAAGTTTAACATTTGTGTCTGAAACTATAAAAATTGAACCTCTTATTAAAAAAATCAGCTCTTTTGGCTGCGAGGTAAAGAATATAAATGGACATAATATTCTTCAATTAAAAAAAGCTCTTAAATTAAAAAATAAAAATAAACCCAGGGTTATTATAGCTAATACAATAAAAGGCAAAGGAGTTAGTTTTATGGAAAATAATATTGCATGGCATTATAAATCTCCTAATGCTAGAGAATTAAAAAAAGCCTTGAAAGAAGTAAATAATGCGTAATATTTTTATTGAAGAATTAATTCTTGCAGCAAAAAAAAACAAAAAGATAGTTTTAATAGTAAATGACCTTGGTTATAGCGTAGTTGAAAAATTTGCAAAAATGTTTCCAAATCAATTTTATAATGCCGGGGTAGCTGAACAAAATATGATGGGAATAGCTTCTGGAATGGCTTTAGAAGGGAATCACGTTTTTGTTTATTCGATTGGTAACTTTCCAACATTTAGATGTGCTGAACAAATAAGAAATGATGTTGATTATCACAATCTTCCGGTAACAATTGTAAATGTTGGAGCAGGGGTGAGTTATGGTAGTTTAGGTTATACACATCACTCATTACAGGATTATGGTTTAATGAGACTTTTCCCAAATATGATAATTGCATCTCCAGGTGACGATATGGAAGTGAGAGCATGCATGAAGTATATAGTTAAAAATTCACAACCTTCTTATTTAAGACTAGCTAAAACTAAAAATAAAATTTTACACAAAAAAATTCCAAATGTGAAACCAGGCAAATGGCTGCCAATTTCAACAAAGCACACTCAAAGTAAAAAAATATTTTTAACTACAGGCAACATAGCCAGTTTAGCAAAGGATCTTTTGATAAGAGCTAAGTATAATAAATTTTCCTTATATTCTTTACCTATTTGGGGCATGAAATTTAAAAACATACAATTAAACCAATTAAAAAAGTGGGACGAAGTTTTGGTCCTAGAAGATCATTTAGAAGATGGAGGCTTTGGATCTTGGATTAAAGAGTCCACTAATAATCAAAAAATAAAAACCAAAATAATCTCGAAGAGTATTGATAAAAAGATAATAAGCAAAGTAGGATCAGAACAATATCTTTTAGACAAATATTATTTAAAGTTTTTTGGTAAATAAATTGAAAACATTAACTATAGTTGGTGCTAGCGGTTTTTTAGGCAGATCTATATTGGATTATGCTAAAGAAAAAAAACTTCTAAAATGGAAAATTAATAAGATTACATTAATTAGCAGAAGAAGAATTATTGAAAAAAACAAAAAAGGTTTATATCTAAAATATATTACCAGAGATATAAAAAAGTTAAAAAAACTTCCCAAAAGCGACTATATAATTTATGCAGTAAATTCCTCAAATGATAAAAATGATAAAAATGCATTAAAAAACTTTATATATTTGTTTAAAAAATTACCTAAAAAAACTAAAGTACTATTTACTAGCTCTGGTGCAGTATATGGAAAAATTAAAAGTAAAAAAAAATATTCTAAAAGCAAAATTTTAACAGAAAAAGAATTTAAAAAACTTGGAAAAAAAGGGTATAAAGTTTCTATAGCAAGACTTTTCACTTTTATTGGAAAAAGAATTTTAACTGAAAAAAAGTATGCCATCTCTGACTTTATAAAAGCAGGTCTTTATAAGAAAAAAATTTTAGTTAAATCAAAATTTACAGTTTATAGAAGTTATATGCATAGTCACGATATGGTTAAGTGGCTTTTAACAATACTTGTTAATTCAAATGTAAAATGTCCTATTTATAACGTTGGTTCGGATGAGAGTATCAGTATTCAAAATTTAGCAAAAATAATTGGCAATGTTTTTAATAAACCTGTAGAAATTAAAAAAATTAGCAGTAAAAAAATTGAAAGATATGTGCCATCGATCAAAAAAGCCCAGAAAGAACTAAAACTTAAAATTAATTATAATTTGAGAACTTCTTTATATTCAATTATAAAATAAGAAAATGAGTAAAAAAATAAGCATTATAACTCCAACTTTTAATGAAGAAAAGAATATAGAAAAACTTTGCTCAGAAATTTCAATAGAGATGAGCAAATTAGATTACGATTACGAACATATAGTTATTGATAACCATTCTAATGATGGGACAATTTTAATTTTAAAAAAAATTGCTGCAAGGGATAAAAAAGTTAAAGTCATAATTAATTCAAGGAACTTTGGTCATATAAGATCACCAATATATGGAATGCTTCAAGCTTCTGGCGATGCATGTATTTTGATGAATTCAGATTTTCAGGATCCTATAGAGTTAATTCCAAAATATATTAAAGAGTGGGAACAAGGTAATCAAATAATATTAGCACAAAGAATTAGCTCAGATGAAAACTTTTTTCTTAACTCATTTAAAAATTTTTTTTATAAATTTATTAACAAAATTTCAGATGTTCCTTTAATGAGAAATACTACTGGATCTGGTTTATTTACAAAAAATATTGTAGATCAAATTAGAAAAATTGACGATCCGTACCCATACTTTAGAGGTTTGCTCTCAGAAATCAGTTCTCAAATAAAATTAATTCAATTTCATCAACCTAAAAGATCTGGAGGAGAAACCAAAAATAATTTTTATACTTTATACGATATAGGTGTTTTAGGTATTGTTAAACATTCAAAACTACCTTTAAGGCTGATGACGTTTATAGGCTTTTTTACGAGTATTATTTCTATTATGATAGCTACAGTTTTTTTCTTTTACAAAATTTTATTTTGGGATTCATTTGAAGTTGGAATTGCTCCATTAGTAATAGGTTTATTTACCATTGCTTCAATTCAAATATTTTTGCTGGGTTTTATCGGGGAGTACGTGATGACGATTCTTACACATACCAGAAAGTTGCCTTTAGTAGTAGAAAAAGAAAGAATTAATTTTTAAAAATTTTTTTTATTTCATTATAAATCAAATAATGACCATTTTTATTTGGATGAAAGTCGTTATTAATAAAATATTTATTTAACCAATTATCTTCTTTAGTTTTAGCTTTTGAAAAAACTGGAAATAAACTTATATGTTTTTCGCATGAACTTTTTTTACACAGATCAAAAATAAAATTTTCCCAATTGAATTCATTTTGACCATATTCTAAAGTTTCAGGATAAGGCAGGGTTATTAAATATAAATCAAAATTATGCTTTTCTTTTAAATTTGAAATTTCTATAATCTTATTTTCAAGATTCAATTTCATTAGATTTATGTCTCTATCTATGGGTAATTTCTGATAAGTTATTTTACCCACCTCGGTCTTTTGTACTTTTTTTTGCAGATTTATTTTTTCTTTTTTTGAAACAAATATCTTTCTCTTGAGAGCTCTGAGAGACTCTCTTAAATGAAAAGAAATAATTTTAGTTCCTTTGAAATTTTTATCTTTAAATTTATCAATTTTGCTTGAAAAGGTTTTATCTAGACTAATTTCATTATTTTTCTTTTTTTTATCTATTAAGTAAGGTGTGCCGTTAGTATTAGATATTTTCCATCTGTATGTTTCATCATAAATATCAGTTAAATCAATTAAAATAAAAATTTTTTCAGGTTTTAATAGTTCTATGAATTTATTAATTTTATAATAGTAAACTGTAGGGCTATATGATGGTAGTGCTAAGTTGTAAAAATTATATTCTTCATAATTTTTTTCTAATATTCCTACAAAAGTATCTTTATATTCTAAACCTATTCCATAAACTTGAGAATCTCCAACAAAAAAATAATTTTTTTTATTTTTATTATTTGTATTTTTTTCTGAAACTCTCATTCCAAAATTATTTGTAATAATTTTATAATTATTAGAAGCATATTTCTCATAGGCCTCACAATTACTTTTTAAAAAATAAAAATCTTCATCTCTTTGATAACAAGCAGCAAAATAATCATTTTTTGAAATAAAATTACTAAAAAAAATATCTGTTATAAAAAAAAGTATTAATGTTATTGCCGCTGATAGTGAAATAATAGAAATTTTTTTCTTAATTTTAATTGTCATTTATAAGGTACATTGCATCTATATCAGTTAAAATATTGTGTAAATTAATGGGGCAATTACCGACCCTTGACTTAGAACAATTATAATACCAAACAGAGTAAGCACAATAAATATTGGCAAAAGCCAATATTTTTTTCTTTCATTTATAAACTCCCAAAATTCTTTTATAAATTTTATAAAAAACATTAAAATTGCATTCTTTAAGTTATTAATGATCTATGGTGCCCTCACACGGACTCGAACCGCGAACCTACTGATTACAAATCAGTTGCTCTACCAATTGAGCTATGAGGGCACAAAAGTTTATTTATTTTAAAATAGCATTTAACGCAAGCTCTATCTAGCAATAGATATACTCGCTACTTTCTTATGAATAAAGATAGATGGGTAGGCAAAGACTAAAGTGGATAAAAATGTGTTACCAAAGAATGGGATTGCTAAAATATAACATTCAATTAATCCCTTTAAATTTTTTTCATAAAAATTTCCTAAAGCCCATACTCCGAAGTTAGTAATAATGAAGAATATTAGAGAGCCGAATAAACTAAAAAGAAACAAGTTTTTGTAGTTTAATTTAGAACCAACCTTATAAAAAGTGAAAGAAATTAATATTAAAGTTATGTAAGTAACCAACATGTTATCGTAAAAACCAATAAAAAAATCAGCGACTATCATTGAAGTTATTAAAACTAAAAAAGATAAATATAAATTTTTAAAAAAGTAACCACTTAAAATTGCTACTGCTATAATTGGGGTAAAATTAGGTGGATGTGGTATTAACCTAGATAAGGCTAAGATCAATATTAAAGTTATTGGGAAAATTTCTTTTTTCATTAGTTATGATTATTAATATTTATGCCTAAATGACAACTCAATTCTTCTATCTTCTTGATTATAAGTGTCAGGTCGTTGATATTTTTCATCAGTTAAGTTAAGTATATTTACTGACCATATACTTCCGAAAAAGTTTTTTGATAGGTTTAAATTCATTATATCAGAGCTATCAACCTTGGCTCTAATTGATCCATTTTTCCAATCTTCAACTTTGCCTACATGTCTATAATCATAATTTAAACTGAAAGGTCCCAAAGCTTTTGTAATAAAATTTTTGGAATAATTTATGCCAAATTGTTTTTCTGGTCTCCTAAGTTGCGGACTTCCATCATCTTCTCTGCTTTTGGAAAAAGTACTAGATAGCGCAATTTTTTGATTTTTATTTTTAAAGACTAAACTATTTTCTAATCCTTCTTGTTTAATATCTATAATTTCATTATAGCCATACGTCGATGTACCACGATTTAAAACATCAGAAACTGAACCTTTATAGGCTGTAGATTCAATAAAAAGATTTTCAGAAAAATTATATTTTGCTGTTACTTCTCTTGTTAAGCTTGTCTCTGGTTTTGTAGTATTCATAGGTTTAAAACTTTTACTAGGATTAGTTCCGTGTAAAACATAAAGATCCGGGTGTCTCAGCCCAGTAGACTCTGTAAAACCTAAAGCAAAATTATTAATTAATTTTGTTAAATTTAATCTGTAGGTCAAATGTTCTTCACTATACTTATTTTTATCGCCGCGCAAATGAGCTGATAAAATTGTATTGTTATTTATTTCATAACCTAAATTTGAATATAAACCTAAGTTATCAGAATGACCTTTTGCAGATGAGCCCCAATTTCCTTTTACTTGAAAATCACCTTTATTGTAATTGTAATCACTGCCAAAACCTAAAGAAATATTATCAGATAGATTTAATTTTCTCTCACCTTTGACCGTATAAGATTGTGAATAATATTTATTTTTAACAGCTGTATCATAATACCTATCATGCACATGAACATGAGCAGTGAAATTATCTTCTAAATCTTTCTTTTTGTTCTCAATACTTGTTTGAAAGGCATACATTATGTTATCAGCGTTAGCATTCGCATCATCCCAACTGTCATAACCACTATCAGTTTTACGAGTGTAACCTGTAAATTTTAATTTAGTGTTGTCACTTAAAAATTTCATTGAATTGTAATTTAGAGATAAATTTTTAGCTCCATCTAAGTCTGTTGATGTATTTTGAGTGCTCAACTCTTCAATTTGAGAAGATCCTGCCTGGATGTTGTGATGCCAACCATTATCGGTCAAATAAGTATAGTTTCCGCTAATAGAATTTGTTCTGCTATGAGAACCGCTAAAAGAGAAAGAATTTTCATAATTAATATCAGTTACGAAATTTATTGCTCCACCTATTGCAGCAGGACCAAAAATTGCACCACTTGCACCTTTATAAATTTCTATTTGTTGTAAACCTTGTAAGAAATCATAACCAAAATCAAACATAGCTTTTGGAGAACTTTGGTCATTAATTGGAATTCCATTTAATAAAACCAATGTATGATTTGAATTAGTGCCTCTCATGAAAATTGAAGTTTTTTGTCCTCTTGGTCCATCACTATATACGTCAACTCCAGCTACATGTTCTAAAAGACTTCTTACATCTTTATAACCTGAATCAATCATCTGTTTTTTTGTAATAACAGTCTTACCTAAAGTTCTAGCAGTAATTTTTGAAGTATTAGGAGTTGAAAAAATTGTTAAGCATGGCTTCCCAGAAACATTCTTCCATTCACATTTTTCAAGATCTTTACTATTAACCTTTAAGGAATACAAAAAGAAAACTAAAATTATAAAAAAAAATCTCATAACAGCATTTAAACGTAGTGCCGTTGTCAATTTTTAATTGCAGAACTAGGCTCTTCCTGACCATCATTCAACAGCGGACTATACTGGGTGGCGCTCCGTCTTTACGGTTGCAGGAACAGACAATGAATTTCACACTGATTTCCCACCATGCATTTCAGTATTAAAGCGATTTTAATACTTAAAATTATATAAAGTCAAACAAAAAGTAGTTTTCATATTAAATCTTGTTCATTTATTGAACAAATCGTAATAAATGTGTATATCGTATTATAAAATGATTACTAAATACTTTAATTTGGGTAAAAAACTTTTTCCTATTTGCAGGAGCCTTACTGGTGCAGGGACTAAAAAAACATTAAATATAATTAAAAATGAATTTCCAAATTTAAAAATAAAAAAAATAAAATCTGGTTCCAAAGTTTATGATTGGAAAGTACCACCTGAGTGGAATATCAAAAAAGCATATGTAATTGATAAAACAGGAAAAAAAATAATAGACTTCAAGGAAAACAACCTACATATTATTGGATATTCTATTCCATTAAACACAAAAATTTCAAAAAAAATTCTTTTAAAAAATTTACATTCTTTGCCAAAACAGCCAAACGCAATACCATACAAGACTTCTTATTATAAAAGATTTTGGGGGTTCTGCATAACTCACAATCAAAAAAAAAATATAATCAAAAATTATAAAAATTCAGATAAATTCAAAGTTTTGATAGACTCGAGTTTAAATAGTAGAGGAAATTTGCATTACGGTGAATTAGTTTTAAAAGGAAAATCTAAACAAGAAATTTTAATTTCTACAAATATTTGTCATCCCTCTATGGCTAATAATGAATTATCTGGACCCATAGTAACTATGAGTCTAATTAAATATTTTAAAAAATATAAAAAATTAGAAAAAACTATTAGATTTATCTTTATTCCTGAAACCATTGGATCAATAGCTTATATTAATAAAAATTTAGAAAAGCTTAAAAAAGATGTTATTGGCGGTTATCATTTAACTTGCATTGGAGACAATCGAAGTCATGGCTGCAAATTATCTAAATATGGAAATACACTTGTAGATAAATCTCTTTTAGAAGCCTATAAATTACTTAAAATAAAATTTAAAAGATATTCATATCTAAATCCTGGCTCTGATGAAAGGCAGTTCAGCTCACCTGGTATTAATTTGCCCATGGCATCAATATTCAGAACAAAATATTTAGAGTATCCAGAATATCACACATCTTTAGATGATTTTAAGATAGTCTCAGTCAAAGGTCTTAAAGGAGGATTTAAAGTATCAAGTAAGGCAATTGAAATACTTCAAAAAAAAATTATTCCGAAAAGTTTAGTTTCGTGTCAGCCTTTAATGAGTAAAAGAGGACTTTATCCGACACTTTCAAACTTAAAGAATATTATACCTTATAAAAAGTCTAAAAATTTTTTAGACTTTCTTCAATACTCTGATGGAAGCAACGATTTGATAGAAATGTCAAAAATACTTAAGTTAAAATTTAAAAAGATCTTGGAAATATACAATTTATTATTAAAAATAAAACTTATAAGCAGTTAGTAAACATGAATCACTTGATTAAAAGCATTAAAAGACAGGAAATAGCGAACTTGACAGTAAGGATCTATTACATTAATGTCGAAGTCCAGCCTATAAGAATATTAAAAACTAAAGTATGAGCGTACAAAGCAATATTACAAACTCAGTTATTTCGGGGAAAAAGTCTCCGCTTACAACTATTCATGGAAATTTTAGAGTCCTTTTAATTTATCCAACAATGTACAGAGTTACTGGTTTACCAGTTGGCATGGCATCTTTAAGTGCAGCTCTTAAAGACAAAGGTTTTGATGTAAGAATATTTGATACTGCTTTTTATAAAGAAAAAGAAGTAGATAGATATTCTGCTCAAGAAGATGAGCGAGCAGAGACAATGACTAAGCCAATAGAGGACAAAGATGATATTTGGAGAGATAGGCCAAATGACATGTTAACAGATTTGAAAATTTTGATGAATGAATTTAAGCCAAGTCTTGTAGGTGTTTCAATTTTAGAAAATACAAAAAAAATGGCTTTAAAAATGACAAACATGGTTAAAGAAAATTTTCCTGATGTACATGTTGTAGCTGGCGGAATATTTCCCACTTTAACTCCTGAAATATTTTTGAAAGAACCATCAATTAGTTATGTTTGTGTTGGAGAAGGGGAAATATCTTTTCCAGACTTATGTGAAAAATTAAGAGAAAAAAAAGATCCTACAAACACAAGGGGCTTTTGGATGAGGGATGAAAATGGAAAGATTCATAAAAATCCTCCCGCTATGTTACCAGATATAAACAAAATCCCTTTCCCAGATTTTGCTGCTTTTGATAAGAGCCTTCTGCTTAAACCTATGCAAGGAAAAATTTACAAAACTTTGGTTATAGAAGCATCAAGAGGATGCGTTCACAAATGTACATATTGTGAAAATTCTTTGCTTGGAGATTTTTACAGCAATGCTGGTGCAGGCAGATATTACAGAAGAATGGATATGAAAAAAATTATAGAACAAATATACCACCAAGTGGATAAACATGATTGTAATTATATTCATTTTTCTAGTGAATATTTTTTAGCTTTAAGCAAAGCAGATTTTGATATGTTCATAGAGGAATATAGTAAAATTAAAATTCCTTTTTATTTTCAAACTAGATTTGAAACTGTCAAAGGAGACAGAATGCAAAAGTTAAAAGAAGTAGGTATGCATTGGTTGGGCGTATCTCTTGAACATGGAAATGAAGATTTTAGAAAAAAACATTTAAAGAGAGGTTATACAAACGCGTCAGTAGCAAATAGTATTAAAATATTAAAAGAAGAGGGTATTGGAGCTACAGTTTCAAATATGATGGGATTTCCATACGAAAACAGAGAGTTAGTTTTTGACACAATTAATCTCTGTAAAGATCTTTACAGAATTCACAACGGTATACAATTCAATATATTTATGTTCACTCCCTATCGTTCATGCTCATTATATCAAACTTGCGTTGACCAGGGATTATTGCCTAAAGACGCAGCGGATGACATAGATTACGGATACGCTTTTGATGAAAATACTATTTTAAAATTTCCAGAGGAATACAAAAAAATGTTAGCTGGGTTATATAGAACATTTAATTTATACGTAAAATTACCGGATGAAGATCTACCTAAAATAAAAATAGCTGAAAAAGATGACGAAGAAGGTAGAGCAATGTTGAAAGAGCTAAGAAAGAAAATCTCTTGGGAAGAAGATCCTAATCCAACACCTCCTACAGTTTAAAAAATTCTTAAAAAATATTGTTTAAATCCTTTCTTATAAAAGGATATAACCTTGTAAATGAAGAATAAAATTATTTTTGATGTTGGAGCTTACAATGGTATTGACGGTCTAGCTTTAGCAATAAAAAATCCAAATTTTTTTATTTATGCTTTTGAAGCCAATCCTTCTTTAATTGAAAGAATAAACTTAAATAAAGTTTTACTGGAAAAAAGATTAGGAAAAAGAATCTCAAATTATAAATTATTTAATAAAGCAGTTTCAAATGAAAATAAAACCGGCGACTTTTTAATTTCAAAAAATCCAACCGGATCCTCCCTAAAAAAATTTTCTTCAGATTTAGATAGAAGTTGGCCAGGATATAGAGACACTCAATTTCATGTAGTTAAAAAAATCAATATAGATATAATTACTTTAGAAAAATTTTGTTTAGATAATGAAATTAAAGAAATCAATTACTTACATATTGATACTCAAGGAAATGATCTTAATGTTTTAAAGGGTTTAGGAAAATTTAGACGTAAAGTTCATAAAGGTATTTTAGAGGCAGCAATTAATAAAAAAGATGCTCTTTACGAAGATAATCACACGTTAGAAGAAGTTCAAAATTATTTTGATGAATACGGTTATAAAGTTGTAAGTATAGATCCTATAGATAATAATATTAAAAATGAAGTTAATATCAAGTTTGAAAATAAAAAATTTAACAATCCAGATAAAATTAACACAAGATATAATCCAAGATATTTTTTTAGAGTTATCAATAATAAAACATATCTGAAAGATGATATAAAAGATTTCTTTTTAAGATTATTAAATACTTTTTTTAAATAATTAATTTATAATACAAATTAACAATGAGAAAAATATTATTTGTCACTACAAGAAATCCATTTTCTAAAAAATACTCTGGTGACAGATTAAGATCATCACAAATAATTAAATATCTGTCAAAAAAAAATAAAGTAGATATGATTTATATAGATGAATTAAATAACGAAACTGTTCCAGATAAATCTTTTAAAGGAAATAAGTTTTTTTTTAAAAGAAGTTTATTTTTAAGTCTAATTAATTCATTTCTACAATTATTTAAAATAAACCCTTTACAACTTGGTTTCTTTTACTCAGAAAAAGCACATAAGTTTATAGAAAATCAACACAATAATTATGATGTGATAATTTTTCATTTATTAAGATCTACAAAACATATGCCCTCAAATTTTACTGGAAAAAAAATTTTAGAAATGACCGATGTTTATTCTGACAATTACAAACAAACTTTTAATCAAATTTCATTCTTAAATCCCCTCTTATATTTATACTTTTTAGAATATTTATTAATTAAAAATTATGAAAAAAAATGTTTGGACATTTTTGACAAAATAGTTTTAGTCGACAACAATAATTTAAATAAATCAAAACATATTTTTAAAGACAAAGTTGTAAAAATTAGTAACGGTAGTTTTTCTCAAAAGAAGATTTTTATATTCAAAAAAAATAATAATAAGATTTTATTCATTGGAAATATTAAATATTTGCCAAATAAAGAAGCTTGTTTTTACTTTGTTAAAAAAATCTTGCCAAAAATAAATAAGAAATTTCCAGAAATCGAATTTCACATTATTGGGGAGATATCAATTTTAAATAAAGTTATTTTAATGACTTATAAAAATGTTAAAGTATTAGGTCCTAAAAAAAATTTAAACAACTTAATTAAAAATTCAATATGTGGAATTTCAAATCTTAATATAGCCACAGGTATGCAGAATAAAATTTTAAATTACATGAGCTATGGTATTCCCACTATTTGTAGTTTTAAATCATTTAACAATTCTGTGCTTAAAAAGAATAAGGATCTCCTTGTATATAAAAATGATGAACAATTAATAAATTTAATTTTTAAATTAAAGACAAATAAAAGTTTGTCTAATAAAATTTCTAATAATGGTTATAAAAAAGTAAAAACAAATTTTAATTGGGACCTTGTATTAAAAAAATATAGCAAAATTATTTAAGCAGATGATTGATGTGATGACACACAATTGACACTGTATTTGAAATATTTAAGCTCTCAATATTCTTATTTATATCAATTCTAAATTTAAAATCTGAGTGAAGTAAAGTTTTTTGTCTTAATCCATATCCCTCAGAACCAAAAAGTAAAATATTTTTTCCTTTCCATTCATGTTCGGTAAAATCTTTTTTTGCAGATACATCAAATGCACTAACCCAAAAGTCTTTAGTTTTTAAGTATTTTAATGTTGTATTAATATTTGAAACTTTAAATAAATTAATATGTTCTATACCTCCGCTAGCACTTTTATAAAGTAATTTACTTTTTGACGGAAATGAACGTTCTTTTACAATAATACCGTCAATGTTAAAAGACACAGCACTTCTTATTATCGAACCAATATTTCTTGGATCTGTTACTTCTTCTAAAGCTATAAAGTTTATATTTTTTTTAGGGTTGTTTATTACAAATTCTTTTATAGTAATTTCCTCTAATTGCTCAACCTCCGCAATTAATCCTTGATGAGTTATTTCATCTTTTCCACAAAGATTATCCAATTCTTTCTTTGATTTATAAAAAACGTGAACATCTTTAAGAAGATTTAGATGTTGATTTTCTCTATTCAAAGTTTTTTTAGCATCTTCAGTAACAAAGACTCTTTCAATCTTTCTTCTAGGATTTTTTAAGGCCTCAACTACAGCATGTTTACCGACAATTAAAAATGTTGTTTTTTTCATGAATTATAAGATTTTTTTTCAAATAAATAGCATATTTAAACATAAAATGATTTATTGCTTTTATTACTTAACACGCTTATAAAACCCTTGTTGTTAAATACTTTTTAAGTTATTGGGTATCCCTTAACAAGTTTATTAAGGAGGGGTACCAAAGCGGTCAAATGGGGCGGGCTGTAAACCCGTTGACTTCGGTCTTCGAAAGTTCGAATCTTTCCCCCTCCACCAAACTTAATTAGTTTTAACAAGAGCGAAAATAGTTTGGATATTGCGGGTGTAGTTCAATGGTAGAACGCTAGCCTTCCAAGCTGGATGTAAGGGTTCGATTCCCTTTACCCGCTCCAAGATTAAAAAAAAACAAAGAGGAAAAAAAAGATGTCGAAAGAAAAGTTTAATAGAAATAAACCACATTGTAACATTGGTACAATTGGGCACGTAGATCATGGAAAAACTACTTTAACAGCAGCAATTACAAAAGTGTTGTCTGAAGCAGGCGGCGCTAAATTTGTTGCTTATGATCAAATTGATAAAGCTCCTGAAGAAAAGGAAAGAGGAATTACTATCTCAACAGCACACGTTGAGTATGAAACCGCAAAAAGGCATTACGCTCACGTTGATTGTCCGGGTCACGCTGACTACGTTAAAAACATGATAACAGGTGCGGCTCAAATGGATGGAGCTATATTAGTTGTTAATGCTGCTGATGGTCCTATGCCACAGACAAGAGAACATATTTTGTTAGCTCGTCAAGTAGGCGTACCCGCGATTGTTGTTTTTTTAAATAAAATTGATCAAGTAAAAGATAAAGAATTAGTTGATTTAGTAGAAACAGAAATTAGAGAATTGTTAACTTCATATAAATTTCCTGGAGATAAAATTCCAATAATCAAAGGATCAGCTTTAAATGCAGTAGAGGGAAAAGACGAAGCAACTGGAAAAAATGCGATTATGGAACTAATGAAAGCTGTTGATGAAACTATTCCTCAGCCTAATCGACCTAAAGACAAACCGTTCTTGATGCCTGTAGAAGATGTTTTTTCAATTTCAGGAAGAGGAACTGTTGTGACAGGTAGAGTTGAACAAGGAGTTGTAAAAGTTGGAGAAGAAATTGAAATAGTTGGTATTAGAGATACAAAAAAATCTGTTTGTACTGGCGTTGAAATGTTTAGAAAACTTTTAGACAGCGGCGAAGCAGGAGATAATATCGGAGCTCTTTTAAGAGGTGTTGAGAGAGAAGATGTAGAGAGAGGACAGGTTCTTGCTAAACCAGGATCTGTAACACCACATACAGAGTTTGAAGCTCAAGCATATATTTTAAAAAAAGAAGAAGGAGGAAGACACACTCCATTCTTTACAAAATATAGACCGCAGTTTTATTTTAGAACTACAGATGTTACTGGTGAAGTTACTTTACCTTCAGGTACGGAAATGGTTATGCCTGGTGATGACGGTAAGTTTACTGTTAAACTAATAACGCCTATTGCAATGAGTGAAAAATTAAATTTTGCAATTAGAGAAGGCGGTAAAACAGTTGGAGCTGGAGTAGTAACAAAAATTATAAAATAAACTACTAGGAGCGTAGTTCAATTGGTAGAGCGCCGGTCTCCAAAACCGGAGGTTGTGGGTTCGAGTCCCTCCGCTCCTGCCAAAAAATTATGATTTTAATATGAAAAATCCTTTAAGATTTATACAAGAAGTAAAACAGGAAGGTTTTAGAATAACGTGGCCAACCAAAAAAGAGACTTTGACTGGCTCTCTAATGGTATTTGGTTTAGCTTCAATAGCAGCAATATTTTTCTTATTACTTGATCAAGTATTGAGATTTTTTCTAAATATTCTTTTAACTTTAAATTTTTAGATATGAACTGGTACATCGTGCAAGCATACTCAGGATTTGAAAAAAAAGTAGTCGATTCAATTAAAGACGCTCTTTCTAAAAAAAAACTTGAGTCAAATTTAGAGCAGATTTTAGTTCCAACACACCAAGTTACAGAGGTAAAAAAAGGGAAGAGGACAAAAAGAGAAAAAAAGTATTTTCCAGGTTATGTTTTAGTAAAGGTTAATTTAAGTAAAGAAATTTATCATCTGATTAAGAATATTCAAAAAGTAAGCGGTTTTTTAGGTTCTGGAGACCAACCTACCCCTATATCAGATAAGGAAATTCAAAGAATTTTAGGGCAAGTTTCTGAAAGTGCAATAAATCAAAAAAGTGGTATAACATTTGAGATTGGAGAAAAAGTAAAAGTTTGTGACGGACCTTTTGCTTCATTTAATGGTTTGATAGAGGAAATTGATGAAGAAAAATCTAGAATAAAAGTTTCTGTATCAATTTTTGGCAGACCAACTCCAGTAGATTTAGAGTTTAATCAGGTAGAAAAAACATAGTTATGGCGAAAGAAATTGCAGGATACGTTAAATTACAAATTAAAGGTGGCCAAGCAAATCCAGCACCACCTGTAGGACCTGCTCTTGGACAAAGAGGAATAAATATTATGGAATTCTGTAAAGCGTTTAATGAAAAAACTAAAGCTTTTATGGGAAAACCAGTACCAGTAGTAATAACTGTATACAAAGATAAAAAATTCGATTTTATTATTAAGTCACCACCTGCTTCACACTTTATTAGGGAAGCTGCAAAACTTAAAAGTGGTTCAAAAGAACCAGGAAGAGTTATAGCTGGATCAATCACAATGAAACAGGCTGAGGCAATTGCAAAAGAAAAGATGAAAGATTTAAATGCGTTTGATCTTAAAGAAGCAACTAAAATTATTTGTGGTTCAGCTCGTTCAATGGGTATAGAGGTAAAAGAGTAATGAAGAAAAGATCTAAAAGATATAAAGCTATAAATAAAGATAAATCAATTGAGAAGAAAAAGGATTTAAAAGAAATCTTTGAATTAGTTAAAAAAAATTCTACTTGTAAGTTTGATGAGTCAGTTGATGTTTCATTAAGATTAAATCTTAAACAGTCTAAAGGTGGTGACTTTAACCTAAGAACAACAGTTAAACTTCCCAATGGATCAGGTAAAAAAGTTAAGCTAGCCGTTTTATGTGGTCCAGATAAAGTAGAGGAAGCTAAAAAGAATGGAGCTGATATCGTAGGCTCAGATGATTTACTCGATCAAATATCAAAAGGTAAATTTAATTTTAATAAACTAATTTGTACCCCAGATATGATGTCTAAAATAGGAAAACTTGGAAAAATATTAGGTCCAAAAGGTTTGATGCCAAATCCTAAGCTAGGGACAGTTACAACAGATGTTAAAAACACAGTCCAAAACTTTAAAAAAGGTCTTGTTGAAATAAAAACTGATAAAGATGGCAATCTAGGTTCTACTATTGGAAGAAAAAGTTTCTCCAGTGAAAACCTATTGAATAATTTTAATCATTTGATTGATACGATTAAAAAGGAAAAACCTGACACATTAAAGGGAGAATTTATTAAAGGTGTTTATATCACTTCTACAATGGGAATTTCTTTTAAAGCTGGAGTAAAGAGATAATTTTATGATGAATAAAGAAAGTAAAAAAAATTATATTGAAGAGATGAAAAAAGTTTTCTCTTCAAGCGAAGCAGTTATGGTAGCTCAATATCAAGGTTTAAATGTTAAAGAGTTAGACAATTTAAGAAAAGAATTAAGAGAAAAAGATATTTTATTTAAAATTACAAAAAATAGAATTACAAAAATTGCTTTAAAAGATTCTCCTTGTAAAGAATTAGAAAAATACTTTAAGGGACCAA
>QCNU01000003.1 GCA_003213115.1 Pelagibacteraceae bacterium AG-426-L23 | reverse complement strand
ACCTTACAAAAACTTTAAAGACGTTGTTGCTGCTTACAAATCAAATCCAAAATCTGTTAAGATGGCGGGTGGTTCTGTAAGAGGAAGCATGGACCATTTAATTGGTGCACTTGCATTCCAAGAAGCAGGAGCAGATCCAAATAAAGTTGTTTATGTACCGTACGATGCTGGAGGAAAAGCATTAGCAGGTTTACTTTCAGGTGAAACTCAAATTCTTTCAACTGGTTTGGGAGAAGTAATGGGCGCAAGAGATCAAGTAAGAATTATTGGTATCACTGCACCAAAAAGAGTTTCAGACGCACCTGAGGTACCTACTTTAAAAGAACAAGGCTTTGACGTTCAGTTCGTAAACTGGAGAGGATTCTTTGGTCCACCAAATATGAGCAGTGCAGACAAAAAGAAAATTGCTAAAATGTTGGGTGATGTTCAAAAAACTCCAGAGTGGGAAGCTGTTAGAAAAAGAAATGCTTGGGTGAATATTTATAACCCAGACAAAAAGTTTGTGAAATTTTTAAAAACACAAACCAAAGAGATGACAGCTTTAATGAAAAAGCTTGGAGTAATTTAATTACTTAAATAAATTGGAGGAGCAGTGAGAATTAGTCCAGTAAAGATTATTTCACTGCTCTTCTTTATTTTTTCAGGACTCTATTTATATTACGCTTACCAAATAAGAGTTTTTTCTTTTGACGAAAATGCACCATTCAATGCAAAAACATTTCCAATTTATTTAGGGTATACAGGTTTATTTTTTTCTGGGCTTTATATAGTTTTGCCTGAGAAAAAGCCATCCAACGTTAATCTTTCAGTTTTAGATTATAGAAAAACAATCACTTTGGTAATTTTAATGATTATTTATGGCATAACCATTTTGAAAGCGGGATATTTCTTGTCTACTTCATTTTTTTTAGTTTTATCTTATATCACACTAGGTGAAAAAAGATGGTTTTGGGTTTTTACTCTATCTTTTCCGTTTGTTGCTATTTTTATGTTTCTTTTACATGGCTTATTAGACATTTATTTACGTGATCCATTTTTAAAATATTTAGGAATAATAGGATGATTGAAGGAATACTTATCGGTTTAAATACAGCTTTATCATTTAAGAATATTTTAATGGTGATGATAGGTTGCTTTGCAGGAACTATAATTGGAATGCTACCCGGCTTAGGTCCAATGACTGCAATAGCTTTAATGATACCAATTACATATGGGTTTGAACCATCTACTGGTTTAATATTGATGGCGGGTGTTTACTATGGTGCTGTTTTTGGTGGCTCAACATCTTCAATTTTGATTAATGCTCCTGGTGTTCCTGGAACTGTTGCAACATCATTTGATGGTTACCCTATGGCTCAGCAAGGTAAGGCAGGTAAAGCGTTAGCAATAGCAGCCTATAGTTCATTTGCTGGAGGAACAATTGCTGCAATTTTTTTATTATTTGCCGCACCAAGCTTATCAAAAGTGAGTTTGGCTTTTAGATCACCAGATTATTTTGGATTGATGATATTGGGTTTAACAGCTGTATCAGCATTTTCGGCAAAAGGTCATTTTCTAAAAGCAATGATGATGGTTGTTCTTGGATTAATGTTAGCTTCTGTTGGTCAAGACACTTTATCTGATATTCCGCGATTTGTTTTTAACAACATGAATTTAGCAGACGGAATTAGTTTCGTTCTTGTTGTAATGGCAACATTTGCAATGAGCGAAGCCTTAACAATTATTTTTAAAGGAAGTGACCCAACTCAAGCTGCAAAACAAATTTCATTATCAAAACTTGGATCAATAAAGCTTGATAAAGAAGAAACAAAAAAAATGGTAACTACAATACCAAGATCGTCAATTATAGGATTTATTATCGGAGTTTTGCCTGGGGCTGGCTCTACTATAGCTTCATTCTTAGCTTATGGAATGGAGAGAAATTTTGTAAAGGATGAAGAAAAATTAAAATTTGGCAAAGGCAGTGTCAATGGACTATCTGCACCAGAGACCGCTAACAATGCCGCTTGTTCAGGTTCTTTCGTTCCTTTGTTAACGCTCGGTATTCCAGGAAGTGGAACTACTGCTGTAATGCTCGGCGCTTTACTAGGTTTCGGAATTCAACCTGGACCTAGGCTTTACCAAACTAATCCTGAAATTTTCTGGTCAGTGATTATGTCCATGTACATTGGTATGGTAATTCTATTAATTTTAAACCTACCATTAATTCCTTACATAGCTAGAATTCTTGCAGTACCAAGGGCATTTTTGATTCCTCTGATTTTATTTTTTTCAGTAACCGGAATTTATCTAATGTCATTTAATAATTTTGATATTTATTTAATGATTGGAATTGCAGTTTTTTCAACAATATTAAGATTATATGAATTTCCAATGCCTCCTTTAATTCTAGCATTTGTTTTAGGCGGGTTAATGGAAGAAAATTTAAGAAGATCACTGCTTATAAGTGACGGTTCGTGGTCATTTTTATGGGATAGACCACTTACTTTATGTATAATGGTATCAATTGCAATTATTGTCGGTTGGCAAATTTATAAAAGTTTTTTCCAAAAAAATTAATTTTTTCTTTGTATTATTTTTAAGATAATTGGAACAATGAAAAGAATTAACAAAAGCCTAATTATATGATGAAACGAAACAAACTCTGGATCAAGATCAAAAAAAATTGCAATAACAGCAACTTCATAAATTCCACCAGGACAATATGACAAAAGCAAAGTATAAAAATTTTTATCTATAATTAAACTTGCAATAAATGCAGCAGCTAATCCCAATAAAACCAGAATAAATGTTGCAACAAAACTATGAAGAGCATTTTTTGCTATTTCCGGAAAAGTTTTATCTGCAAACCTGCACCCTACGGATGAACCAAGTATAAGTAGAGAGAAATCAATAATATTAGGAGAAAGTTTGTACGAGGCTACATCAATAATTTGCAAAAAACCACTAGCAACTAAGGTACCTGCTAATAAAGCTGCAGGAATTTTTAATTTATCAAAGATTAAAATCAAAATTATTGAAACTAAAATTAATAACAAAAGCTCAATAATATTTTGATCTTGAATAATCGTTTCAGCAACTTTTATATCCTCAGTATTATAAAAGCTGTTTACAATGAAAGGAAAAATTGTAATTATTATAATTAATCTAATTAAATGTGAGGTAGCCACTCGACTTAAATCAGATTTTTCATCTTCAGCCAAAATCATTAACGGTCCCAAAGCACCCGGTGCTGCAGAAAAAATTGATGTTTTCTTATCGTAGTTTGAATATTTCTCTAAATATTTTGAAACTAACAAAACACTTATTATAATGTAACCCAACATTATTAAAGAAGTCCAAAACCACTGATCAATTTGATTAAATAAATTTTCATCAATATAATTTCCTATATAAAGTCCGAGAATAATTAATGTTGAGCTTAAAATTAATTTGGGCATTTTTGTTTTAATACCTCCCAAAGTTAAAATAGAAGTAATTATCATTGGTCCTAAAAACCAAGCTAAGGGTATATTGAAATAATCCGCTAATAATGCCGCTGGAATAGAAATCAATATCACTATTAAGAATTCTTTTGAAAATATCTGCCTAAAATTTTCTTTATTAAATGGAATAGCTTGGTTATTCTGCATAATCTATGATTTTAGGCTTTTTAGGAACTGGACATATTTCATCTTCAGTCATTGAAGGTATTTTTAAATCAAAATTAAAATTTAAAAAAATTTACCTCTCCCCTCGCAATAGAATATTAGCAAAAAAATTAAGCAAAAGATTTAAAAAAATTCAGATATCTAAGAATAATCAACAATTAATAGATAAATCTAATTGGGTATTTTTAGCTATTACGCCTAAGGTGGGAGAAAAAATTTTAAAAAATCTTTATTTTAAAAAAAATAAAAAAATAATAAGTTTTATTTCTACAATAAATTTAAAAAAACTTAGGGAAAACACGAAAAATAAAAACATTACAAGAGTAATACCTTTACCGTTTATAGGAATGAAAAAGGGTCCTATTGTTATTTTTCCACCTGACAGAAGTGTTAAAAATTTTTTTAAAAATTTAGGAAAGGTTATAGAGGTAAAGAGTGAAAAAGTTTCTAAGAGTTTTTGGGCTACTTCTTCTTTTATGGCTCCATTTTACAATTTAGTTTCCACCACAAGTGACTGGCTTGTTTCTAAAGGGGTAAAAAGAAAAGAAGCAGAGAATTATGCTAGAGAACTTTTTTCAGCTTTGTCTGAAGATGCAATAAATAAAAAAAAATTATCTTTAAAACAACTTGTAGTAGAATCACAAACTCCAGGCGGTACAAATGCCTTTGTGCTTAGAGAACTGAAAAAAAAGAAATTTTACAAAGTCCAACAAAAAGTCTTAAATAGCATCTTTAAAAAATTTTAAATTTTTTTCAAGGGAGAGCATGGAGTATTTTCTACAACAATTAATTAATGGTCTCACACTAGGATCTGTTTATGGTCTAATCGCTATTGGTTATACAATGGTTTATGGAATCATTGGAATGATTAATTTTGCCCACGGTGATATTTTTATGGTGGGCGCGTTTGTTGCTTTAATTTCATTTATTCTTTTTGCCTTAACAGCAATTGCACTTCCAGTTATATTAATATTGGTTTTGTTAATATCTATGGTTTTTACGGCTTGTTATGGGTGGACGGTAGAAAAATTAGCTTATAAACCTTTGAGAAAATCTTTTAGATTGGCTCCACTTATTTCAGCTTTAGGTATGTCTATAGTACTTCAAAACTATGTGCAGGCCGCTCAAGGGGCAAGAATTAAAACTTTACAACCAGTCATACAAGGAGGTTTTAATTTTTTTGAGGAATCAGAATTTGTAGTTACCTTAAGCTATCTTCAAATTTTTATTGTTTTAGTAACTATAGTTTTGATGGCAATTTTTACATTATTAATTACGAGAACAGCTCTTGGACGCGCTCAAAGAGCTTGCGAGCAAGACAGGACAATGACTGCTCTAATGGGAATAAACGTAGACAGAACTATATCTATGACATTTATAATAGGTTCATCATTAGCTTCTGTAGCTGGAATGATGTTTGTAATGTATTACGGTGTAATCGATTTTTACATTGGATTTTTAGCTGGAATAAAAGCTTTTACTGCTGCAGTTTTAGGTGGAATAGGTTCAATCCCTGGAGCTATGTTAGGAGGACTCTTAATTGGACTAATAGAAGTATTTTGGTCAGGATATATTTCAATTGAATATAAAGATATAGCTGCTTTTACAACACTAGTTATTGTTTTAATATTTTTTCCAACAGGCTTTTTGGGCAAACCAGATATAGAAAAAGTATAAAATGGATAAAAATTTTTTACAAAGTTCACTTAAAGACAGTTTATTTACAGGTTTGATAGCTTTAGCATTATTTGGACCTATAGTTGGACTAAGAACAGTAGCAGTAAATGAAGCTTTGGTTGTTCAGCCAAAATGGTTAGTTGTTGCCTTAATAGTTGCCTTTTGTGCAGTTGGAAGATTCTTTATTAATATTTACACTTTTAAAAAAGATCAAAGAAGAGGCGAACCTTCGTCATTTGGAAAAGCAATATCCAATTTTTTAGATACAAAAGGTTCACAAATAGCATTAGGCGCAGTTATCTTTTCTATAATTTTTCCATTTTTACCTTTTGCTGATCGTTATTGGATGGATATAGCCATCATGATGATGACTTACATTATGTTAGGTTGGGGTTTAAATATTGTTATCGGGTTAGCGGGACTTTTAGATTTAGGTTATGTAGCTTTCTATGCTGTAGGGGCTTATTCTTATGCTCTTTTCGCAATTCATTTTGGTTGGTCTTTTTGGATTTGCCTTCCTTTAGCTGGACTTTTTGCAGGTATGTTTGGAATTTTATTAGGTTTTCCAGTTTTAAGATTAAGAGGCGATTATTTAGCGATAGTTACTCTTGCTTTTGGAGAAATGATAAGAATTCTTTTACTTAACTGGTATGAGCTAACAAAAGGACCCGATGGTCTAACAGGAATACCAAGGCCTTCATTTTTTGGTTTACCTTTTAAACGTTATCCAGATGAAGGAGTCGAAACGTTTCATACATTCTTCGGATTAGAATATAGTCCAATGCAAAGAATTATTTTTCTCTATTATTTAATACTTATCCTTGCTCTAATTACTAATTTTTTTACAATTAAAATACGTAGATTACCAGTTGGTAGAGCTTGGGAAGCTTTAAGAGAAGATGAAATTGCATGTAAGTCTTTAGGTGTTAATCCAAGAAACACTAAACTAACTGCGTTTGCTGTTGGTGCTATGTTTGGAGGATTTGCAGGATCATTTTTTGCTACTAGACAAGCATTTATAAGTCCAGAAAGTTTTACCTTTATAGAGTCTGCAATAATAGTAGCAATAGTTGTATTAGGTGGCATGGGGTCACAAACAGGTGTTGTTTTATCAACTATTTTTTTAATTGGACTAATAGAAGTTTTTAGAGATTTTGAGTCATACAGAATGGTCGCTTTTGGTGGAGCAATGGTTTTAATAATGGTTTTTAGACCTAAAGGCATATTAGCGAAAAGAAAGCCAACTATAACAATGGTTAAAGAAAAATAGTTTTATGAGTGAGAAGTTACTTAGTGTAGAAAATTTAACAATGAAGTTTGGAGGGTTGATCGCAATTGATGACCTATCTTTTTCAGCAAAGAAAGATCAAATAACGTCTATTATAGGGCCTAATGGTGCTGGAAAAACTACAGTTTTTAATTGTTTAACTGGTTTTTATAAAGCCACATCTGGGTCTATGTTTTTGAATAAAGATAACAAAACATTAGATTTGAAAAAATTTTCAGATTTTAAAGTTGCTCAAAAAGCTGGTGTGGCAAGAACCTTTCAAAATATCAGATTATTTCCACAAATGTCAGTTTTAGAAAATATGATGGTAGCACAACATAATAAACTTATGGTGGCTTCAGGCTTTTCTTTATTAGGATTAATAAATGCACCTTCTTTTTTAAAAAAAGAAAAAGAAGCAAAAGAAATTTCTAAATATTGGTTAGATATAATTAATCTTACAAATAGAGCGGATGATAACGCAGGCGATCTTCCATACGGAGATCAAAGAAAATTAGAGATTGTTAGGGCCATGTGTATAGAACCTCATCTTTTATGTTTAGATGAACCAGCTGCAGGACTTAATGCTAAAGAGTCAGCTGAATTAAATAAATTACTTAAATTTATACAAAAAGATAAAAAAACTGGAATTTTATTAATTGAACATGACATGAGTGTTGTCATGGGAATTTCTGATCACGTTGTTGTTTTGAACTATGGAAAAAAAATTTTTGAGGGAACAGCACAAGAAACGAAAACAAGTCCCGAAGTTATCGAGGCCTATTTAGGAACGGAGGAATAAAATGCTAAATATTTCTAAAGTCGAAACTTTTTATGGAAATATACAAGCACTTCGAGGTGTAGATGTTAAAGTAAACGATGGTGAAATAGTTGCTTTAATTGGATCAAATGGCGCAGGGAAATCGACTCTACTAATGACAATAAGCGGAGTAAATAAAGCCGCAACTGGTGAAATAGTTTTTGATAAAAAAGATATATCAAATTTACCTCCACATGATATTGTAAATCTTGGTATTTCCCAAGTTCCCGAAGGAAGAAGGATATTTTCAAGATTAACTGTAGAGGATAATTTAAGATTGGGTGCATCTGTAAATCAAAAAGGAAAAAATTTTGATCAAGACGCAAAGGAAGTTTATGATCTTTTCCCCGTTTTAAAGGATCGATTATTGCAAAGAGGAGGAACTTTATCTGGAGGCGAGCAACAAATGCTAGCTATTGGCAGAGCTATGATGGCTAGGCCACGAATGCTTTTATTAGATGAACCTTCGTTAGGAATTGCGCCAAAACTTGTAAATCAAATTTTTGCCTCTATAAAAAATATTAATAAAGAAAAAGGAGTGACAGTTTTTTTAGTGGAACAGAATGCAAAAAAGGCACTTGAATTAGCTGATAGAGGATATGTTCTAGTTAATGGAAATATAAACCTTGAGGGAAGTGGCAAAGATCTTCTAAACAACCCTGACGTGCAGGCAGCTTATTTAGAAGGCGGAAAAAAATAACTTTTTGGACAGTTTGTGTATTTACACTAACTTATAGTTGTAGTTTATTATTCCAAATTAATTAATTAATTAACAAGGAGAAAAAATGATTAGATCAGTGAAATATCTAATTTCTATATTTACTGCCTTATTAATGTTTGGTTCGTTCTCAGCAAAGGCTGATGTTATCGTTGCAAGTGCTGGACCAATGAGCGGACAATATGCATCTTTTGGTGCTCAGCTTAAAGCTGGTGCTGAAATGTGGGTTAAAGACGTTAATGCAAAAGGTGGTATCAACGGAGAAAAAGTTAAATTAGTAATAGGCGATGATGCTTGTGATCCAAAACAAGCAGTTGCAGTTGCTAATAAATTTGTATCACAAAAAGTTGCCTACGTTGCAGGCCACTTCTGTTCTGGATCTTCAATACCAGCTTCAAAAGTTTATACAGAAGAAGGTATCATCCAAGTTTCTCCAGCTTCAACAAATCCGGCTTTTACGGATGAAGGTGGACCAAACGTATTCAGAGTTTGCGGTAGAGATGACCAACAAGGTGAAGTTGCTGGAGCATTCTTAGCAAAAGAATACAAAGGAAAAAAAGTTGCAATTATTCATGACAAAACTGCTTACGGAAAAGGTTTAGCAGACGCAACGAAAATGAACATGAATAAAAAAGGCTTAAAAGAAACTATGTATGAAGCGATTACAGCAGGTGAAAAAGATTATTCTGCTTTGGTTTCTAAACTTAAGTCAAAAGGTATTGATGCAGTTTATCTTGGCGGTTACCATACTGAAGGTGGTTTAATCGTAAGACAAATGAGAGACCAAGGTATGAAAACTAAACTAATCAGCGGAGACGCATTAGTTACTGCTGAATACTGGCAAATTACTGGTAATGCTGGCGAAGGTACATTAATGACTTTTAGCCCGGATCCTAGAAATAATCCTCAAGCAGCTCCATTAGTTAAAAAGTTTAAAGCTGCTGGTATCGAGCCTGAAGGTTATGTTCTTTACTCATATGCTGCTTTAGAAGTGTTCGAACAAGCTGCAAAAGCTGCTGGGTCAACTGATAGTAAAAAAGTTATGAAAGCTATGAAAAAAGGTAAATTTAATACAGTGCTTGGAACTTTAAGCTTTGATAAAAAAGGCGATGTAAGTCTACCAGGTTACGTATGGTACGAATGGAGTAAAGGAAATTACAAACAACTGTAATTTTTTTAACTCATAAAATTAAAAAGGGGGCTTCAAGCCCCCTTTTTTTTAGGAGGATAAATGGAAATAACATATGATGATTTTAAAAAAGTTCAAATTAAACTAGGCACAGTTCTTTCTGTAGAGAAGAATGAAAAAGCAAGAAAACCCTCTTTGGTAATAAAGGTTGATTTTGGAAAAGAAATAGGGGTCAAACAGTCTTCTGCTCAGATTACACATTACTATTCTAAAGAAAATCTTATTGGAAAACAGGTTATTGGTGTATGTAATTTTCCAAAAAAGAATATAGCAGGAATTATATCTGAGGTTTTAATTTTAGGTGCTATAGAAAAAGATGGAAAAGTAGTTTTAATCCACCCTTCACAAAAGGCTGAAAACGGTCTTGATATTGCATAAATGTATCCTGATTTATTAAGTCTTATAATATTTGGTTTTGTTACAGCTATGACTCCTGGACCTAATAATATTATGTCTTCATATTCAGGATTTAATTTTGGTTACAAAAAAACTTTGCCACTAATACTTGCTGTAATTTCTGGTTGGACTTTATTATTAATTTTAATGAACACAGGTTTAATTTTAATTTTTAAACAATATCCTTATATTCAAGAAATCATTCGTATTTTAGGTTCAATTTTTTTAGTTTATCTTGCATATTTAATATCTTTTTCCAAAACTCCAAAGGAAGCTCAAATAAAAAATCCAATATCTTTTAGTAAAGCATTTATTCTTCAATTCGTTAATCCAAAAAGTTTAGTAGTATCTATGACAACAGTCTCAATATTTATTGATCCGAATAATTTTTTAAGGGACTCTTTTATAGTAATTTCTTTTTTTTTCTTTATGGCTGTTTTAAGTATAAATAGCTGGTGTTTAGTAGGAATGTACTTAAGAAATTTTGCCACAAGTGAAAAATTTATAAGGAATTTTAACTATATAATGTCTTTTTTACTTATCGTTTGTGTTATTATGTTCTATGTATAGAACATGAATTTTAAAAGTAAAAATTCTTTTCAATCATTAGATAAACTTGATATTTCAGGAAAACCATACCATTTTTATAACTTATCTAAGGCAGAAAAAAATGGTCTTTCTGGTATTACAAAATTACCTAAATCTTTAAAAGTATTGCTTGAAAATTTACTTCGATTTGAGGATGAAGTTACAGTAGATAAAAGGCAAATTAAAGCTATTGCAGACTGGTTGAAAACCAAAAATTCTAAAATGGAAATAGCATACAGACCTGCGAGAATTTTGTTGCAAGATTATACAGGAATTCCTGCAGTAGCTGATTTGGCTGCAATGAGAGATGCAGTTAAATCAAAAAATAAAGACCCAAAAAAAATTAATCCATTATCAAAAGTAGATTTAGTAATTGATCATTCAGTAATGGTTGATAATTATGCAAAAAAAGACTCTTTCACAAAAAATGTTCAAAAAGAATTTGATAGAAATGGAGAGAGATATTCTTTCTTAAAATGGGGACAAAATGCATTTAATAATTTTAGAGTTGTTCCACCTGGGACTGGAATCTGCCATCAAGTTAATTTGGAATATTTATCAAAAGTAGTTTGGTCTTCAGATGAAGATGGAAAAACATATGCTTATCCAGATACTTTAGTTGGAACAGACAGTCATACAACAATGGTAAATGGTTTGTCAGTACTAGGTTGGGGTGTAGGAGGTATTGAAGCTGAAGCAGCTATGTTGGGTCAGCCTATTTCAATGTTAATACCTGAAGTAGTTGGTTTTGAGATAAAAGGAAAGTTAAAAGAAGGAACAACTGCTAGCGATTTAGTTTTAACCATTGTAGAAATTTTAAGAAAAAAAGGAGTGGTAGGAAAGTTTGTTGAATTTTTTGGAGATGGTTTAAAAAATTTGTCTTTAGCAGATAGAGCAACTATAGCAAATATGGCACCAGAGTACGGAGCAACTTGCGGTTTTTTTCCTATTGATGAAGAAACAATTAAATATTTGAAATTTTCTGGTAGAGATGAAAAAACGATTTCTCTAGTTGAAAAATATTCCAAAGAGCAAGGTTTATGGGCAAGTGGTGAAATAGAATTTACAGATACTATTTCATTAGATCTCAATTCAGTTGTACCAAGTATTTCTGGACCTAAAAGACCTCAAGATAAAGTTTTATTAACAGAAGCTGCAAAAAGTTTTGATAAGGCTTTTAAGGAAAATACTAAAAGAAAAAAACCTTTAGAAGCAAAAGTAGGTAAAAAAGATTTTAAGATAAAAGATGGAGATATAGTAATTGGTGCTATTACCTCTTGTACAAATACCTCAAATCCAAGCGTTATGATCGGAGCAGGTCTGCTAGCAAAAAATGCTGTTGAAAAAGGTCTAAAAGTTAAACCATGGGTTAAAACCTCATTAGCTCCAGGCTCTCAAGTAGTAACAGATTATTTAGAAAAAGCTGGTTTAAATAAATATCTAGATCAATTAGGTTTTAATCTTGTTGGTTATGGATGCACAACTTGTATAGGAAATTCTGGACCTTTAGACAAAGAAATTTCTGAAACTATACAGAAAGAAAATTTATATGCTGTTTCAGTTTTATCGGGAAATAGAAATTTTGAGGGAAGAATTAATCCAGATGTAAAAGCAAATTATTTAGCTTCCCCACCTTTAGTAGTTGCCTATGCGTTAGTGGGGAATATGCATCATGATTTATACACAACACCTTTAGGGAAAGATCAAAAAGGAAAAGATGTTTTTTTAAAGGATATTTGGCCAACTAATAAAGAAATTGAGGAATTAATATTAAAATCTATAAATGCAGATATGTTTATTAAACGTTATTCAAATGTCTCTGAAGGACCAAAGGAATGGAGTTCGATCAAAACTGACCAAAGTAGCATTTATAACTGGCAGGAAAGCTCAACGTATGTAAAGAGACCTCCTTTTTTTGATAACTTACCAGATAAACCAGAAGGGTTTAAAAAAATAAAAGATGCAAGGCCACTTTTAATTCTTGGAGATACAGTTACAACCGATCATATCTCACCAGCTGGATCTATTAAAAAAGACAGTCCTACAGGCAATTATTTTATGAAGCACCAAGTACAACAAAAAGATTTTAATTCATATGGTGCAAGGCGCGGTAATCATGAAGTTATGCTGAGAGGAACATTTGGAAATATTAGAATAAGAAATGAAATGGCCCCTAATACAGAGGGTGGTTTTACAATATTACAACCGGACGGAAAACAAATGAGTGTCTATGATGCAGCTATGGAATATAAAAAAAGAGGTAATAGTCTAGTTGTAATCGCTGGAAAAGAATATGGAACAGGATCTTCAAGAGACTGGGCTGCAAAAGGCACTAAATTATTAGGTATCAAAGCTGTTATTGCTGAAAGCTTTGAAAGAATACATAGATCTAACCTTGTAGGGATGGGAATTTTACCATTACAATTTAAAGAGGGTTTCAATAGAAAAAAATTAAAAATTAAGGGCACAGAATTATTTACTATAATCGATATTGAAAAGGGAATTAATCCCAGAGCAGAAATTAATTGTGAGATTAAGTATGATGATGGCTCAAGTAAAACTATTAAACTTTTGTCAAGAATAGATACTGAAAATGAAATTGAATATTATAAAAATGGCGGAATACTTCAGTATGTTTTAAGGAATATGTTGAATTAGAATTATGAGAGAGATTAAAGTTAAAGTTTACCCTTCTTCCTCAAAACTTAAAAAAGAAGAACAACTGGCTTGGAAGATTGCTGAAATAGCATCTGACAAATCTAGGCCAGGAGGAGACTCCATAGAAATGGTTATTAATAGAATTATTGATAATGCATCTGTTGCGATTGCTTCTTTTAATAGAAGGCCTGTTATCTCAGCCAGAAGTATGGCATTGGCTCATCCAAAAAAAAATGGATCAACTATTTTTGGATTAAATCATAAAATTAAAGTTCATTGTGAATGGGCAGCATGGGCAAATGGAACAGCAGTAAGAGAGTTAGACTTTCACGATACTTTTCTTGCGGCTGATTACAGTCATCCAGCTGATAATATTCCGCCTATCTTAGCAGTAGCCCAACAAAAAAATTGTAGTGGAATGGATCTTATAAAGGGAATTCTTACAGGTTACGAAGTTCAAGTTAATTTAGTAAAAGGAATTTGTTTACATGAACACAAAATTGATCACATTGCACATCTAGGTCCTAGTGTAGCTGCTGGAATTGGAACTTTATTAAAATTAAAAACCGAGACAATTTATCAATCTATTCAACAAGCACTTCATACGACAATTTCTACTCGTCAATCGAGAAAAGGTGAAATTTCAAGTTGGAAAGCTTACGCACCTGCTCATGCAGGAAAACTAGCAATAGAGTCTGTAGATAGATGTATGAGAGGAGAAGGCGCTCCTAGTCCTATTTATGAAGGTGAAGATAGTGTGATAGCCTACGTACTTTCAGGTCCTGGTAAAGAATATACTGTTCCACTTCCAAATATTAATGAAGAAAAAAAGGCCATTCTAGAGACTTATACCAAAGAACACTCAGCTGAATATCAGTCCCAAGCTTTAATTGATCTTGCAAGAAGTTTGAGAAAAAAAATTAAAAACTTTAATGATATAAAAAAAATAAATATTTATACTAGTCATCACACGCATTATGTGATTGGTACTGGAGCAAATGATCCACAAAAAATGGATCCAAAATCTAGTAGAGAGACATTAGATCACTCTATTATGTATATATTTGCAGTAGCTCTAGAAGACGGTAATTGGCATCATATAAAATCTTATAAACCCGAGAGAGCGGCAAGAAAAAGTACGGTTGAACTGTGGAGAAAAATTGAAACTTTCGAAGATTCTGAATGGACAAAAAAATATCATGATCAAAATCCAAAAAATAGATGCTTTGGAGGAAGAGCAGAAATTTTAATGAAAAACGGAACTAAAATCGAGGAGGAAAAAACTGTAGCTGATGCACATCCTTATGGACTCAGGCCCTTTTCTAGATCTCAGTATATTAATAAATTTGAAACCTTAACTGATGGTGTCATTTCTAAAACAGAGTCCCGAAGATTTTTAAAAATCGTTCAAAATTTAAAGTCATTAAAATCTAAAGATATTAAAAATTTGAACCTCCAAGTAATGCCAAAATTTAAGAAAAAAAGATCTTCTAAAACAGGGATTTTTTAAGGATATTTTATCAAAATAGTTGTGATATGTTGCAAAAATACCACTAAAAAATGCCTTTAAATGCTACTTTTTTAACTAAAATTTGTTTTCAATATTATAATTAAAGTGACTTTTAGAAGAGAATCCAATACATTTTCTCTAAATTAATTGCAATTAAGTTTAATAAAGGGAGCATATGATAAGAAAAATTTGTAAAATTTTTAGCGTTATAGCTATTCTATTTGCAACATCTAATGCATACTCACAAGATGGTTTCGCAGTCGGTATTTCGGGATCATTAGTGGATATTGAAGCTTCTGGTAAGCACACGATGAGAACTTCTGGTAAAACAGATGCAACGGGTGCTGCTGACAACCAAACTGGAATCGGTTCACTTTTTGCTGAATACACATGGAACAATATTACTCTTGGTGTAGATTATATCCCAGGTTCAGCTGATATTAGTAACAGTATTAAACAAAGAGATGAAACAGATTTCCAAGATGGCGATGAAGCAACTGGAACAGCAGTAAGTAACAAAGCGCAAGCATCAATCGAAGATCACTATGGAGTTTATTTAGCATACCCACTTTACGAAAGCTTTTATGTTAAAGCTGGATATGTTCAAGCAGATATCATAACAGAGGAAAGTCTAGGAACAGGTTCTACTTATGGTAACGAGACTTTAGACGGTGTTCAATATGCATTTGGAGTTAAATCAGATATGGCAAACGGTCTGTTTTTTAAAACAGAAGTTTTCTTTACTGACTATGATGATATCAAACTTACATCAAGCGGAAGTAACACTGTAGAAGGTGATATTGACGTTCAAGGTTTATCATTAGCAGTTGGATATCAGTTTTAATAATACTGAGATCTTTAAAAAATTTAAAAACCCACCGGTTTCCGGTGGGTTTTTTTTATATACTAAAGAATGGTTCGAACTTTTCGTTTATGTTTAAAACTTCTAGGTTTATTAATCCACCAATTATCAATTGAAGAGCTACAATCATAATAACAAATATACCTATATAACCTAACCATAAGTTATTTCTAATATAATTAGCAAAATAAGAAGCAAGTGTAACAACTAATAAAACAGATAATAATAAACCCATTATCATTAAAGCATAATTATCTTTCGCTGCCCCAACTACTCCTAATACATTGTCAAAACTTAAAGTAATGTCTGCAATCAAAACTCTATAAAAACCAGTTGCAAAAGAAACTTTTTCTTGTGATTTGATAGCAGGAGACTTAACTTTTTTGCTTTGTAAAAGGTCTTGTCTTATATTGTAAATAATCCATAATAAAAGGATACCACCAAGAATTTTTAACCAAGCAAATTGTAATACATAGACCGCTCCAAGCGCAAAAAATATTCTAAAGATAAACGCTGCAGCTACTCCATATGCTATAATTCTTTTCCTATTTTTGTCTGCAAAACTTGAAGCTATAAGACCTATAATGATCGCGTTATCTGCGGCCATTACTATATCAATAATTATAATTTGTATTGAAACTATAATTTGTTCTAACATTATATTTGTCTTATATAGCTATATTATATTAGGATAAAGAAGAATTTACAAAAAAATTATGAATATTTCAAAACATCCAGCAAAAGTTTCTAAACTATACATAATTAAATTATCTCTACCCATATTTTTTTCAAATTTAGCTATTCCAATGGTAGGTATTGTCGACACTGGATTGATGGGGCATTTATCTGATCAAAAATTTCTAGCCGCTGTTAGTATTTCAACTGCAGTTATAACTATGATCTATTGGAGTTTTGGTTTTTTACGGATGGGTACCGTTGGTTTAGTTGCACAAGCTTTGGGGAGAGGAGATTATAGAGAGATAGTTTTAACTACATTAAGAAATTTGATAATTGCTGTTTTAATTGCTTTTACTATAATTGCCTTACAAAATCATATTATCTCTCTTATAGAAAAATTTTTTGAGACTTCAGAAGAACTTCAGATTTTAATTGATAATTACGTCTCTGTAAGAGTATTTTCAGCTCCGGCAGAGTTGATTATTTATGTTTTAACCGGCCTATTTCTTGGACTTCAAAAAACTAGGATCTCTAGTTTTTTAGTAATCTTTTTTTGTGTTACAAATATTATATTTAGTGCATTTTTTGTACTTAATTTAAATTTAGATATTTATGGTGTAGCCTTAGGAACGGTAGTATCTGCTTATTTTACCATTATAATTTTTTTAACTTATACTTTTTTTTATATTAAAAAGAGTTTCAATATTATTCCAAGATTTACAAGGTTATTAGTAAGAAAAAAAATATTCAGATTATTAAATATTAATTTTAATATATTAATAAGAACTGTTCTTTTAACTTTTTCATTTTTATGGGTAACTTACCAGGGCTCAAAACTAGGTGAAGAGTTTGTGGCAATTAACGCTATTTTAATTCAGTTTATTGCCTTAGCATCATTCTTTTTAGATGCATATGCTTTTTCAACTGAAGGAATAGTTGGTTTTACAATTGGAAGAAGATCAAGAAAATCATTTTTAATGGCTGTCTCAAATGCATATAAACTGAGTTTTTTGACTGGATTATTTATTTCAATTTTTTATCTTTTCTTCTACAAAACAATAATTAATTCACTTACTGATTTAGATTATTTAAGATTTCTTTCTTATAGTTATGTTATATGGGTTGTTATCATTCCTCCAGTAGCCTCTTTTTGTTATCAACTAGATGGAATATTCATTGGAGCGTCACAAACTGCTGATATGCGTAACTGCATGATTATATCAGTAGTTTTATTTATTTTGTTTTCTCTCTATTTAATAGAAAATCTACATAACCATGGTATTTGGCTAGCTTTGCTATTTTTTATGATAATAAGATCACTAACTCTTAACTTTTTCTATCCAAAAATCTTAAATAAATTATAAAATTTTACTTGATTTTCATTTAACCAACTAGTCAAATAACATTATTAATATATTTTAATGGAGGGAAAATGAAAATATTAAAAAAGATTAGCATAATAATTACCTCTTTACTTATCAGTGTTGGAGTTGCAAAAGCAGAAACTTGGAATATGGCCTTAGCTTACGGAGCGGGAAACTTCCATTCTCAAAATGCTGCAGATTTTGCAAAAGCTGTTACTGAAAAGTCTGGCGGAAACCTTATTATTAATGTTCACCCCGGAGGATCGCTCTTCAAGGGTGGAGCTATTTTAAGAGCTGTGCAAACTGGACAAACACAAATCGGTGAAAGATTTATGTCTGCTCATGGAAAATTTGATCCATTACTAGAAGTGGACTCTATTCCATTCGTTGCACAAACTTACTCAGATGCACAAAAACTTTACAAAGCATCAAAACCAGAACTGGTTAAAGGACTTGATGAAAAAGGACTTGTATTCCTGTACGCAGTTCCATGGCCAGCTCAAGGACTGTATAGTAAAAAAGCTATTAACTCTGTAAGTGATTTAAAAGGACTTAAGTTTAGAGCATACAACTCTGCAACAATTCGAATTGCAGAATTAACAGGTATGAAACCAACTAAGTTAGAAGCTGTTGCGATCAGCCAAGCATTCTCTACGGGAATGGTTGAAAGCATGATCACATCACCTACAACAGGTAAAAATAGTAAAATTTGGGAAAATGGTGTTAAATATTTTTATGATATTGCAGCTTGGTTTCCAAAAAATATGGTTGTTGTAAACAAAAAAGCTTGGAATAAACTTGACGATTCAACAAAAAAAATGGTGATGAAGCAAGCAGCTGTAGCTGAGAGAAAAGGTTGGGCTTTATCTAAAAGAGGTAATGTTGCAGATAAAAAGGCACTATCGGCAGCTGGTATGGAAGTTGGAAAAGTAAATGCAGCTTTACAAAGTCATTTTGAAAAAGTTGGTGCTACCATGGCTAAAGAATGGGCAGGTAGAGCTGGTTCAAGAGGACAAGCTGTTTTATCAGCATATAAATAAATTTTATTTAGGCAAAAAGGCCGTATAATAGGTACGGCCTTTATGCTTTGTAAAATAGATAAATTTTTAAATTCTCTTTACAGATATTCTGGGTACGTTGCGTCTTTTTTTTTAATTCTCATATTAGCAACTATAATTTTGGGTATATCCTCTAGGATTTTTGGATTTTATATTAGAGGTTTGACGGAGTATTCTGGTTATAGTTTGGCTACCGCCTCTTTTTTAGCTCTTGCCTACACATTTAATGAAAATGGCCATATTAGGATCACTTTATTTCTTGAGAAAGCAAAAGGAAAGTTATTAAAATTTTTGACGATTTGGTGTTTAGCTGTTTCAACATTCTTTTCAGGTTTTTTAGCTTTTTATTTTATAAAAATGTGGGTGGTTTCTATTCAACTAGAGGAGAGAAGCCAGGGAGCTGATGAGATTTTATTATGGATACCACAAACTGGAGTAGCAGTAGGATCAATTATATTTTTTATTTGTATTACACACCATTTTTTAAAACTATTTTTTAAAAAACAAAATGCTTGAAATTTACTTAACAATATTTTTCATAAGTTTATTGCTTATATTTCTTGGATCAGGGATTTGGGTCGGAGTTAGTATGATTGGAGTTTCAACAATTGGAATGATGATGTTTACTTCAAGACCTGTTGGCGATGCAATGGCAACGACTATGTGGAGTATGGGTTCGTCCTGGTCACTAACAGCTTTACCACTTTTTGTTTGGATGGGAGAAATTTTGTTCAGGACGAAATTATCAGAAAACTTATTCAAAGGTTTATCACCCTGGCTATCCAAATTACCCGGAGGCTTGATTCACGTAAATATTTTGGGTTGTGCGATTTTTGCAGCTATTTCAGGATCATCAGCTGCTACAGTTGCAACAGTTGGGAAAATGTCTATCCCAGAATTAAGAAAAAGAAATTACCCTGAAAGATTTCTTCTTGGAACCTTAGCAGGTTCAGGAACATTAGGCCTTTTGATCCCACCTTCAATAATATTGATTATTTATGGTGTTACAGTTGAAGAATCTATAGCAAAACTTTTTATTGCTGGAATAATCCCGGGTATTGGGCTTGCTCTATTGTTCATGATTTATGTAGTTGGCTGGTCCCTTAAAAATAAAAAAATAATGCCAGTGATAAGTGAAGATTTCTCATTTATTGATAAAGTAAAACAATCTGGACAATTATTACCAGTCATACTTTTAATTTTTGCAGTAATCGGATCAATTTATGCTGGTATAGCTACAGCTACAGAAGCAGCATCGCTTGGCGTATTAGGTGCATTAGTATTATCTTTTTTTCAGAAAAGTTTAACCAAGGAGTCTTTTAGTAAATCATTATTAGGGGCAACCAAGACTTCTTGTATGATAGCTTTTATTTTAGCTGGCTCATCTTTTTTAACGTTAGCAATGGCATTTACAGGATTACCTAAAAATTTAGCTGTATTTATAGATACACTTCAGTTGTCTCCTTATATGTTGCTTTTAGTTTTAACAATTTTCTACATAATTCTTGGAATGTTTTTGGATGGAATATCCGCTGTAGTTCTAACCATGGCAATTATTGAACCCATGATACGACAAGCAGGGTTTGATATGATTTGGTTTGGAATTTATTTAGTTATAGTTGTTGAGATGGCTCAAATTACTCCACCTGTTGGTTTTAATTTATTCGTCCTTCAAGGTATGGCCAAAAAAGACATGGGATTTATTGCTAGAAGCGCTTTCCCACTTTTTCTTTTAATGATTTTTGCTGTTATTATTATAATAGCTTTTCCTCAATTAGCTCTTTGGTTACCGGAACAAATGATTCAACCACTTAAATAAAAGGATTATACGCCCATTGAAGTATTGCTTGTCTTTGTCTTCTTCTACAAGTTAAATCATTTCTTTCACAATTCTTTTTGATCGCTTTAACGTGACGAGTAAAATTAAGCCATCTTTGAATTTGAATTTGATCAATATCTTGAATTCTTCTACCATTAGAGTATCTACAGTACCATTGGAACCAACCTAGAGGATCTTCTTTAAATATCCAGCCTTTTTCAATCCATTCCTTCCTAGTTAAACCAGATTTAACTTTGAATCTGTTTAAGCTTACGTCAAATTTTTCACTTAGTTTTGCATTTTTAAACCAAGATTTAGGAAATTCTTTTATCTGTGATTTATTAAAGTAAGAACCTCCAAAAACACCTAATTCTAACATTTTTTTTGGGGACAATTGAGGTTTGAATAATTTATAAATTTGGTCTTTTTCTTTCGGCAAAATAAATTACCTTTTTTTTGAGTCTAAATAATAATCTACACTACAAATTTGAGGCTTATTTGCAATCACTATTAATAATCCACCAATTATAGAAATATTCTTTAAGAATATTACAAGTTGCATTCCATCTTCTAAAATATTATGGGTGTGAAAAATTAACGTAACGGTTAAAACAAACAATGCCAATAAAGATGCGACAATTCTAGTTTTATATCCAACTATGAGTAATAATGGAACTATTATTTCAAAAGCTACTGAAGGATAAAATAAAATTTCAGGAACACCATGATCTGACATGTAAATCATACTCATATCAGGATCAAAGAATTTTCTAACAGCCTCAATTAAAAATAGTAACGATATAAAAACTCTTCCGAAAACTTCTACTATATGCATTTAATTTTTTTCTATAACTTCTTTAAGTTCGCCGTATTCTTCACAATTACAGCTTTCTAAAACCGCTAATCTTTCTTTAGCTAAATCCATTCTGCCAGTTTTTACATAAAGTTCTCCTAAATACTCATTTATACCATTGTGATCAGGCTTTATTTTCAAACCTGCTAGATAATATTTTTCTGCCTCCTCAAATTTATCAGTTTTTCTTAATGTAAATCCAAGGTAATTTAAAATGTCAGGATTATTTCTATCAGTCTTATATGCATCTCTTAACTTTTCTAATGCTTTAGAATATAATTTTGATGCTCTATCAGTTTTATTTTTTTCTTCTAATTTTTTAGCTCTTACAACAAGTTTTTTTGCTTCTTTATATTTATCTAAATAACTACTGGAACTATCATCTCCTCCTGCTCCATGAGATACAGTTAAATATTGAGCAAAAATAAATGCTGCAACTAAAATTATGAATATTTTTTTAAATGACATGGAACTTTTTAAGCAAACTTGGACATCATATCCAATGGTCTAAGAGTCACACCGTTTTTTATTAAACCCTTCCTTATTTCGTCTGCAGTTTTAACTGCAGTTTTTCCGTCTCCATGTACACAAATAGAGTCTATGTCGCATGGTATTTGCTTACCTGAGAAACAATTTAAGGCTTGGCTCTTAACCATTTTTATTACATGATTCTTAGCAGCCTCAGGGTCTGTGATTAGAGCATTGTTCTTGGATCTAGAGACTAGATTGCCATCATCTTCATAATTTCTATCTGCGAAAATTTCTGAAGCTATTTTCATACCAAGTTTTTTTCCTGCATTTTCCATTTCAGATCCTGTAGGAACTAAAAAAATTAAATCCTTATTTGAATGCATTATTGATTTTGCAATAATATTAGCTAATTCAAAACTTTCACAAGCCATATTATTTAAAGCTCCATGAGGTTTAACGTGGGTTACTTTCATAGAATTTTTTTCTGCAATTTGAGATAAAATATTTATTTGATCAACTATAAGTCTATTAATCTCTTGAGTTGTTAAATTTAATCTTTTTCTACCAAAATTTTCTCTATCTTTAAAAGAGGGGTGAGCTCCAATACTAACTCCATTTTTTTTTGAAATCTCAACTGTTTTCTTCATCGTTGCTTCATCGCCAGCATGATAACCGCAAGCAACATTAGCTGAGTTCACTATACTTAATAATAAAGGGTCATTTTCTGTAGAACAGAACTTTGAGGTTTCTCCAAGGTCACAATTAATATTAATTTCCATATTTTAAACCATTATATATTATCTAATATAACAATTTATGTTAAAAAAAATAAGCAATATTGGAGACTGCGGCATTGCGTGTGATTTTGGCGATGAAGTAAGCAAAAAAACTAATAAAGAAGTAATCAAACTTTTTAATTTTATACAAGACTCAGTAAATAATAAAAAAATAAAAGGCATATTAAACTATACTCCCTCATATAATAAATTAATTATAAATTTTGACTTAGAGGAAGTTAGGTCTCAAGAAATTATAGAGTTTATTAAAGATAGCGATTTTTCAAAAATAATTTTGTCAGAAAAAAATAAAACTGTAGAAATGCCGATATGTTATGATGAAGAGTTTGCCTTAGACATCAAACGTCTTGAAGAGAAAACTAAACTAAGTTTTAAAAAAATAGTAAATGAACATCTTAACACAGATTTTTTTGTCTATATGATAGGGTTTGTCCCTGGTCAGCCCTTTCTTGGGGATTTAAACAAAAATCTAAACCATGATCGACTAGATACTCCGCGAGTTAAAATTGATAAGGGCTCTGTAGGTATAGTAGAAAAATTTTGTACAATTTATACTTTTGAAAGTCCTGGGGGTTGGAATATAATAGGTAGAACACCTTTAAATTTATTTAATATTGATAAAAAAAATTCAAGTTTATTATCACCTGGAGATACAGTAAAATTTAAATCTCTTACAAAGAAAGAGTTATTATCTTTTAAAAATGAGTAGTTTCTTCAAAGTTTTAAGACCTGGTATAAATTCAACCTTTCAAGATCTAGGAAGATTTGGCTTACAACATCTTGGAATTGTTGCAAGCGGATGCATGGATCGATTATTATATTGTAACTCAAATAAATTGGTTGGTAATAATATTTCAGAAGGAGCTTTAGAATTTGCATATCAAGGACCTTTGCTTGAACTTTCAGGCGAAAAAGCCTTGGTAGCTATTTCTGGAAATGTAAATTTCAAAATACAAAAGAAAAGTGGACAGACAATTGTAGGAAAACCAAATGAAAGTTTCATTGTTTTCAATGGAGATAAAATTGATATTCTCTCAACAGTAAAGTCGGTTTATGGATATTTTTCAATTTTTGGTGGCTTTGATCTTAAAATAATAAAAGGTAGCTCTTCTACTTTAGTTAAAGCTAAAATTGGTCCTAACGATGGAAACAAATTAAAGATTGAAGATAAAATATTTTATAAAAAGTCATATTCTAAAGAAAATACAAAAAAAATTAAATTTTTTTTTGATAGCGACAATACAATAAGAGTAATGAAAGGGTTACAATTTGACTATTTTTCAAAAAAAAGCCAAGAAAATTTTTTTTCAAAAGAATACAAAGTTACTAATCTTACTGATCGTATGGGAATGAGATTAGAGGGGGAAAAATTAGAAAACATAGTAAGTAAAAATATTAAATCTGAAGGCATTACAAAAGGATCAATCCAAATACCTGGAGACGGTAAGCCAATAATTCTACTTTCTGATCATCCGACCATAGGAGGTTACCCAAAGATAGGTAACGTTATTACTGCGGATTACGATAAATTAGTCCAAAAAACACCAAACACAAAAATTAAATTCAAATTGGTCGATCTAACTATTGCCGAAAGCGCTTTTAGAGAATATGTAAGAAAATTTTAAATGCATTTTATTTATAAAATTCCTGGACCAATTCTAGTTCTATTAGGCGGATTTGCACTTAGTTGGGGCGGCCTGATTATAAGATCTTTTGAAAGTGCAACTATTTGGCAAATACTTTTTTACAGATCTCTCTTTTTTTTGTTGGCTTTGATAACATTTCTATTTTTAATTTACGGGAAAGAAACCATTAAAAAAATCAAAGTAGCTGGTATTCAGGGCTTATTAGGAGGCATTTTTCTTTCTGGAAGCTTTGTTGCTTATATGTATTCAATGACAGAGACAACTGTAGCTAATGTAGTCTTTATTATAAGTACTCAAACCATTTTTTTACCCGTATTAGCTTATTTTTTTTTAAAAGAAAAGATTTCTCCAAGAGGTCTTGTTGCAATTGTTTTAGCAATGATTGGAGTGACACTTATGATTGGAGACTCAATTGGTACTGGGTCTTTGTATGGAAATATAGCAGCACTTGCAATTCCTATAAACTTTTCAATTTTAATTTTAATAATTAGAAAGTACCCAAACCTTGATATGATACCAGCAATATTTTATGCAGGTATTTTAAGTTGCATATATGGTTTATTATTGCTTGATTCTATAATGATATCAGCCAAAGATATTTGGTTTTCCTTTTTATTAGGAGTGCCTCAATTAGCTATCGGTTTTATTTTTATTACCATTGGGTCCAGAACAACTCCAGCAGTCATGGTTGGGTTATTAATGTTGATGGAAACAATATTTGCTCCGATTTGGGTTTGGTTATTTTATAGTGAAATACCACCATTAAGTGTATTAATTGGCGGATTAATTATAATTTCTGCAGTTATAATGAAAAGTTTAGATTACAATAAAAAAGTATAACAAATCAAAATATTGTGTTAAAATAATCTTATAACGGGAGAGACCAATTTTGGCGCCGAAGGAGCAACCTCCCCGGAAACTCTCAGGCAAAAGGACCGTTATTGTAATAACTCTGGAAAGCAGGCGTAAGCCTCACCGAAGGGGTAAATCTCTCAGGTACTTAGACAGATGGGGAAAAAGAGGGTTATTACAAAATGGAAAAGACTGCTTTATACAATTTTCATAAAAATTTAGGAGCAAAATTTGTTCCTTTTGCCGGCTATGAAATGCCAATTCAATACAAAGACGGAATAGTAAAAGAACATATAAGCACTAGACTGTATGCAGGATTTTTCGATGTTTCACATATGGGGCAACTTTTTATTTCAGGAAATAAATTTTCAGAAGACAGTTTAGAAAAAATTATACCTCTTGATTTCAAAGAAATTAAAAAGAATCAATCTAAATATTCTTTTTTAATTAATGATGAGGGTGGAGTAATCGATGATCTTATAATAACAAGGGTTGAGGAAGGTTTTAACATTATATTAAATGCAGCCTGTAAAGATAATGATATTAAAGAAATATCAAAATGTTTAAATTCAGATTGTAAATATGAGCTAAGAAAAGATCTTTCTCTTATTGCTCTCCAGGGCCCTAAATCTGAGTTTATTTTAGAGTCAATAGTTAATGGAGTAAAGCAACTAAAGTTTATGAACGGTGGTTACTTTGATTTCAAGGGTAATAAAATTTATATAACTCGATCTGGTTATACTGGGGAAGATGGATTTGAAATTTCAATACCAAATACGAATGTTGAAAATTTTACAAAGCTTCTTTCGGATAAGGGAGCTAAACCAATAGGACTAGGAGCAAGAGATACACTTAGATTAGAGGCTGGTTTATGTCTATACGGTCACGAATTAAATCAAAATATTAATCCTATTCAAGCAAATTTGAAGTGGGCTATCTCAAAAAGAAGAAGAGAAGAAGGTGGATTTAAAGGTTGGGAAAATATTAAAAAAGATTTAAAAAATGGAGTTTCAAAAATTAGAATAGGCGTTAAACCATCTGGGAGAATTATAGCAAGAGAAGGAACAAAAATATTTTCATCATCTAATGAAGAAATAGGTGTTATTACAAGTGGAACATTTGGTCCAAGTGTAAATAGCCCTGTAGCTATGGGTTACATCAAAAGTAAATTTTCGGAGATTAATAATAAAATTTTCTTAGAAGTAAGGGGAAAAAAACATGAAGCTGTAGTTTCGAAGCTACCATTTTATAAAAAAAGTTATGTCAAATAAGGAGGAAAAATGAGTGAAAAAAAATATTCAAAAAAACATGAATGGGTCTTGTTAAATGGAGAATCAGCTACGGTTGGTATCAGTAAACATGCTACTGAAATGCTTGGTGATATTGTTTTTGTTGAGCTTCCAGAGAAAGGAAAAAGTTTAAATAAAGATGAAAAAGCTGCAGTTGTAGAATCTACAAAGGCTGCTAGCGATGTTTTCACGCCAGTTTCTGGAGAAATATTAGAAAATAATCAACCCATTGTTGATGATCCTTCAAATGTAAACAAAGATCCTGAAAACAATGGTTGGTTTTTTAAGATTAAAATAAAAAACAAATCGGAAATGGATTCTTTAATGAGTCCATCAGATTACGAGAAATTTAAAAAGGATAACCCTAATTAATATGATTGATGATACTTCACAAGAATTTATAAATAGACACATTGGTCCCTCAAATAAAGATCAAGAAAAAATGCTAGACTATATTGGCAACAAATCTCTTGATCAACTTATAAAAGATACAGTTCCTACAAATATTTTATTAAGAGACGAATTAAAAATCGGTGACTCGCTTTCGGAGAGTGAAGCTCTGAAAAAGCTTAAAATTATCTCTCAAAAAAATCAGACTTTTAGAAATTTTATCGGCATGGGCTATTACAATTGTTTTACTCCTAATGTAGTTTTGAGAAATATTTTAGAAAATCCAGGCTGGTATACTTCTTACACTCCTTATCAGCCAGAAGTAGCCCAAGGAAGATTAGAAATGCTTTTGAATTTTCAACAATTAATAATTGATTTTACTGGAATGGATATTGCTAATGCTTCATTGTTGGATGAAGCTACAGCTGCTGCAGAAGCTGTTGGCTTAGCACAAAGAGTTTCTAAAAATAATTCAAAAAAAGTTTATGTTTCAGATACTTGTAATCCTCAAGTTATTGATTTAATTAAGACAAGAATTGAACCTTTCGGTCTTGAGCTTTTAATTGGTAATCAAAAAGATTTTTTAAAAAATTTAAATGGAGATTTGTTGTGTGGAGTTATAGCTTACCCTGATACTTTAGGTGAAATAATAGATCCTAGTGAGTCTATTAGTTTAATACGTAAAAAAGGAGGTAAAGCTATAGTAGTTTGTGATCTTCTTTCTTTAGCAAAATTGAAAACACCATCTGAACTTGGGGCAGACATTGCAGTGGGTAACGCTCAAAGATTTGGAGTTCCAATGGGTTATGGCGGTCCTCACGCTGCTTTTTTTGCTACAAAAGAGGAATTTAAAAGGTCGATGCCAGGAAGAATTATTGGTGTATCGGTAGATAGATTTGGTAAAAAAGCTTACAGGTTGTCCCTTCAAACGCGTGAGCAGCACATCAGAAGAGATAAAGCGACTAGCAATATTTGTACTGCACAAGCTCTTCTAGCAATCGTATCTGCAGCTTATGCTATTTATCATGGACCAAATGGAATTTTAGATATTGCGAATAGAACATCTAAATTGGCAAAACTATTCTCAGAGAATATAAAAGCTGGTGGTTTCCAACTTCACACTAATAACTTTTTTGACACAGTAACAATTAAAACAAATAACAAAACAAATGAAATTTATAGAAAAGCTATCTCTGAAAAAGTTAATTTAAGAAAAGTAAACGACACAACATTATCAGTAGCTTTTGATGAGGCTAAAAGACTTGATCATGTTAACTTGCTTTTAAAGATTTTTGGTATAAATAAAGATGTAACTAAAACTAAAGATGTTACTCTTGATAATCTTCCAAAAAACTTATTAAGATCATCTAAATATTTAACTCATCCAGTTTTTAATAAATATCATTCAGAAACTGAAATGATGAGATATTTAAAAAGACTTGAGGATAGTGATATAGCCTTAAATAGATCAATGATTGCTTTAGGATCATGTACAATGAAATTAAATTCTACAGCAGAAATGATACCTATTTCTTGGAATGAATTTGCTCTTCCACATCCATTTGTTCCTGCAGATCAAATGAACGGATATAAGGTGTTGTTCAATGATTTGATAAAAGACCTCAAAGAGATTACAGGATTTGACGCGGTGTCTTTACAACCTAATTCTGGAGCTCAAGGGGAATATGCTGGCTTGATGACAATAAGAGCGTTCCATAAAAATAATAATCAATCAAATAGAAATGTCTGTTTAATTCCTAGCTCTGCTCATGGCACTAATCCAGCTAGCGCACAAATGTCAGGTATGAAAGTTGTAGTTATAAATTGTGATAATAATGGGAATATAGATTTAGAGGATTTAAAGAGTAAGTCTAAAAAATATTCAAAAGATCTAGCAGCATTGATGGTTACTTATCCTTCAACTCATGGTGTATTCGAGGAAAAAATAACTGAAATTTGCGAAATAGTTCACTCTAACGGTGGTCAAGTTTACATGGATGGGGCAAATTTAAATGCTTTAGTAGGAGTTGCAAAACCAGGAACTTTTGGTCCAGATGTGTGCCATATTAACTTGCATAAAACTTTTTGCATTCCTCATGGAGGGGGAGGTCCAGGAATGGGACCAATAGCTTGTGCTAAACATCTAAAAGATTTTTTACCAACGCATCAACATCTTGGAGATTTAAACTCAAATAAGGGGATGGGTTCTGTATCGGCCGCACCATGGGGGAGCGCAAGTATCTTAGTTATATCTTGGATGTACATAAAAATGATGGGATCAAAAGGTTTAAAATCAGCATCAAGAATATCAATTTTAAATGCCAATTATATTTCAAAAAAATTATCAAAAAAATACAAAGTTCTATATACAGGAAAAAACGGAAATGTAGCGCATGAGTGTATTATCGATATAAGACCTATTAAAGAAAAATCTGGTATAACAGAAGAAGATATTGCAAAAAGACTGATCGATTATGGTTATCATGCCCCTACAATGTCATGGCCAGTTTCGGGTACCATTATGATAGAACCAACAGAAAGTGAAAATTTAGATGAGATAGACAGATTTTGTAATGCTTTATTAAGTATAAAAGATGAAATAGATAAAATCGAGTCTGGTAAATTTGAAAAAAAAGATAATCCTTTAATTAATGCGCCCCACACGTATTTAGAATTAACAGCAGATGAGTGGAAACATTCTTATTCTAGAAAAGATGCAGCTTTTCCTAAAACATATCTAAAAGAATATAAATATTGGGCTCCAGTAGCCAGAGTAGACAATGTTTATGGTGACAGAAATCTTGTTTGCTCATGCCCCTCAATGGATGAATATAAAGAAGAAGCTGCATAAAAATGAAAATTGCAGTTGTTGGTTCTGGAATTTCAGGTTTATCTGCAGCATTTTATCTATCAAAGAAATATAAAGTAGATCTTTTTGAACAAGACGACCATTTTGGTGGTCACTCTTATACTTATGATATCAAAAAAAATAACAAAACTATCCCTGTTGATTTGGGTTTTATTGTTTTTAATGAGTTAACTTATCCAAATTTGATTAAGTTTTTCAATGAACTGAGTGTTCCTTATGAAAAAAGTGATATGTCATTTTCTGTATCTATACAAGACAGCAATATTGAATATGGAGGAAGAGGACTAAAAGCTATTTTTGCAAATAAGCTAAATGTATTTAATCTAAATTTCTTAAGAATGATAAAAGAAATTATATCGTTCTATCAAACTGCGCCCACTTTGATTAAAAAAGACTTAAACAAAGAAACACTTGGAAGTTATTTAGATAAATCTAATTTATCAAAGTATTTTATTGAATATCACATAATTCCCATGGTCGCTGCAATATGGTCTATGCCTTTTGAAAAAGCTAGAGATATGCCTATAAAACTTTTCTTAAATTTTTTTATCAATCATGGTTTATTTAAACTTAAAAATAGACCTCAATGGTATACGGTTACTAATCGAAGTAGGTCATATGTTAAAAAAGTTTTATCTACAATAAGTGGAGAAGTATTTAAACACTATAAGGTGACAGAAATTAATAGAAATGAGGATAATGTTAGAATAAATATTGGAAGTGAGCACATGAACTACGATCAAGTAGTTCTAGCTTCACATGCAGACCAAAGTTTAGAAATATTGAAAGATAGCTCTGAAGAGGAAAAAAGAATTTTAAGTAAGTTTAAATACGTTTCTAATGTTGCGATTTTACATACTGATGAAAGACTTATGCCAAAAAGAAAATTAGCTTGGTCTAGTTGGAATTCTATATCCAAAGGAAACCAGACTTGTGTTACTTACTGGCTTAACAACTTACAAAATCTAAAATGTGATAATAATTTTTTCTTAACTTTAAACCCTATTTATAAAATAAGTAATAATGATATTATTAAAAAAGTAGACTTTACACACCCATATTTTAATTTGGAAACATTAAAACATCAAAAAGATTTGAATTTGCTTCAAGGAAAAAAAAGAACTTGGTATTGCGGTAGTTATTTTGGTTATGGCTTTCACGAAGATGGATTAAAATCTACTATTAATTTAATTAAAAATTTTAAAATTTGATGAGTTCATGTATTTATAATGGGATAGTGACACACACAAGGTTTAAACCTGTAAAACACCATTTAAAATATAAGACTTTTTCTATTTTTTTAGATTTAGATGAAATTGACAATTTAGATAAGTCGAATCCCATTTTTTCCTTTAATAAATTTAATGTTTTTAGTTTTTATAATAAAGATCATGGACCAAGAGATGGTAAGTCACTAAAAATCTGGGCAATAAATAATTTAAAAAAATTTAATATTTATCAAAATGTTAATAAAGTTAAATTACTTTGTTATCCAAGGATTTTTGGTTTTGTTTTCAATCCCTTAAGTATTTTTTATTGTTATGAAAATAAAGTGCTTAAAGCTATTTTTTATGAGGTTAAAAATACTTTTAATGAACAACATACTTATATTTTTAAGAATAAAAAAAAAGATAAAATAGAACAAACATGTAAAAAAAAGTTCTATGTTTCTCCTTTTATGGATATGGAGACTTGGTATGATTTTAAACTAATTAGACCTGATAAAAAATTATTTGTTTCAATTAAACAAACTGACAAGAAAGGTCTTGTTTTAACAGCAGTTCAAACAGGCGAAAGAAAAGAATTTAGTTTTAAACAACTAGTTATTAACTTTTTTCAATATCCATTAATGACGCTTAAAATAATAAGCGCGATACATTTTGAAGCATTTCTATTGTGGAAAAAAGGGGCAATATACAGGCCACGGGATAAAAAAATTAAGAATAATTTAAGTTACGAGGAATATCGATGAGCTTGTTAAAAATTTCAGAAAAGTTCGTTATTAGTAAATTAAAATCTATAAAAAAAGGTAATCTAAAATTAATCAATTACGACGGTAAAGTTTACCATTTTGGAGACCTTGAGAGCTCATTAAGTACGGATATTCAAATAAACAATCCTAAATTCTACTTAAATATAATACTGGGTGGAAGTTCTGCGTTAGGAGAAGCTCATATAAATAAAGATTTTTATTCTTCAAATTTAACAAATCTTATTGAACTTACCGCAAGAAATATCATGCTTGTTTATTCCTTTTCAGGAAGTGTAAAACTACAATTTATTAAAAATATTTTAAAAAGAATTTTTGTGTCTAACACCAAAGCTAAAAGCTTGAGGTATATTTCAAAACATTATGATCTTGGCAATGATTTTTTTGCTACTTGGCTTGACAAAACTCTTACTTATTCAAGTGCTATATATGAGAAGAGTGACGATAATTTAGAAACAGCTCAAATAAATAAGTATCAAAAGCTTATAGATTTATTAAAAACTAAAAATGGAGATAAAGTTTTAGAAATTGGATGTGGATGGGGTGGATTTTCAGAATATCTAGCAAAAAAAAACGATGTTCTTATTGACTGCATAACTATTTCGAAAAAACAATATGAATTTACAAAGAAGAGAATATTTGAGAATGGTCTAAATAACAAAGTAAATGTAATGTTTTTAGATTATAGAGATTTAAAAAATAAATATGATAAAATATTCTCAATTGAGATGATCGAAGCAGTTGGTGAGCAATATTTGAACCAATATTTTAAGACAATTAAAAACTCTCTTAATCATGGTGGACATGCAGCTATACAAGGAATTACAATTAATGATAACTTATTTGATCGTTACAGAACAAGTGAGGATTTTATTCAAAAATATATTTTTCCAGGAGGTTTTTTGCCGTCTCTTAATCAAATTAAAAAGTTAACAAAAAACAATCAATTACAATTAGAAAAAATTAATTCTTACTCAGAAGATTATGCAAAAACTCTCTCAGACTGGAAAAAAAATTTTTTCAGGGCCTGGGACAATATTGCTCCCCTTGGATTTAATGAGTCTTTTAAAAGAATGTGGGAATTTTATCTATCATATTGCGAAGCAGGATTTAAAGCAAAAAATATAGACTTGATTCAATTTTCTATGTCTAATAAATAATCTAAATGAAACAAGTATTAACTTTATTTCTAATAATTTTTTTAACCGGGTGTGTAAATAAAATGAAACCAACAGATTTTAAAGATCAAAAACCACGACTAATTATTGAAGATTATTTATCAGGAAATGTAAAAGCTTGGGGGGTATTACAAAATAGATCGGGAGACGTAACTAGACAATTTAAAGCTGATTTAAATGGAAAATGGAATGGCTCGCAATTAATACTTGATGAAATTTTTAACTGGAACGATGGAGAAAAGCAAACTCGTCAGTGGACAATTAAGAAAATTGATGATCACCACTATGAGGGAACTGCTTCAGATGTTATTGGTAAAGCCAAAGGCTTTTCCTACGGACCTGCATTTAAATTTGAATATGTTTTATTAGTTCCTGTAAAGGGTAAAAATATTAAAATAACCTTTGATGATTGGATTTTTATGCAAGATGAAAAAGTAGCAATCAATAGAGCAACTATGACAAAGTTTGGAATTAAAGTGGCTGAGCTTACAGTAATGTTTGTTAAAGATTAACTTTTATATAACTTGTAAATTAAAAATAAATAAATTTTATAGGGTAATAGTCTTAAGAATTTTAAAAGCAAGGTTAACTGCTTTGGAAAGTGAATTTCAAAAGAGTTTGACCTTGTTAATCCATTATAAATTTTTTCAGCTGCAAATTCTACCGATCTCAAAAATGGCATCGGGAAATCATTTTTGTCAGTTAAAGGTGTTTTTATAAATCCGGGAGAAATTACTGAAACTCTCACACTATGTTTTTTAAAATCAAAATAGATACTCTCTGCAAAATTATTTAAAGCTGCTTTAGAAGGGCCATAGCCACTAGAATTCGGTAACCCGCGATAGCCAGCTATAGAAGAAACAATAGATATATGACCTCCTTTTTTTTCTTTAAAATATTTTTCAACTGCTTTTACACAATTTAAAACTCCAAAATAATTTACATTCATAACAAATTTACTCTGTTCGACATTAATTTCTTTCTCTTTTTTGGGATCATAAGTACCACTACAAAAAATACAAAGATCGATTTCTTTAAATTCAGAGATAATTTTGAGAAAAGTATTTTTACAATTATCATCATTCACAACATCTAATGGATATGAGGAAATATTAGGATTTTTTGCCATATCATCTAAGATTTCTTTCCTTCTAGCAGATACAGCAACCTGCCATCCTTCCTTAGCAAATTTTTCAGCTGTTGATTTGCCGATACCACTGCTAGCTCCAGTGATCCATACTTTTTTCTGATTTTCAGACATAAATTAGTTATATCTTATAATATGGTAAAAAATAAATATTTATCTTTAGTACTTATAATTTTAGTTACTTTTGTAGCTTCTGGTGTTGGAAGTTTTGTCACTTCTTCCTACAAAGAACCTTGGTATTCAGAAATTCTGTTACCAAGTTTTAATCCTCCGAGCTGGGTTTTCGGCCCTGTATGGACTACTTTATATGTCTTTATGTCTGTAGCTGCCTGGTCTGCTTGGAAAAAAGTCTCGGATAAAAAAATTTTACAGATTTACTTTATTCACTTATTTTTTAACAGTATATGGAGCGTTATATTTTTTGGTTTTCATCAAATCTTTCTTGCTCTAATTAATCTAGTGATAATATTGGTTTTTATAATTTGGTTGATGAGAATTTATTACCAAGTCAATAAAATTAGTTTTTTACTAATGATACCTTATTTGTTATGGTCATCTTATGCTTTAATTCTAAATGGAACTATCTTTTACTTGAATTAGTTATGGATGATGTAGTTATAATTGGTGGTGGAATAATAGGTACCGCTTCAGCTTATTTTTTATCAAAAGAAGGAAGAAAAGTTAAGGTTATTGAGAAAGATCCAACTTATAAGAATGCTTCTTTTCCATTATCTCTTGGTGGTTTTAGAAGACAGTTTTTTCAAAAAGAGAACATTTTATTAGGGAAATTTGCAAGGGAATTTATTTTTAAAATTCCAGAGCTATTAAAAACAAAAAAGAATCCCAACCCTACAGCTAGTGTAGTGCCAAATGGCTATTTATTTTTATTTGGATCTAAACATGCTGAAGAACAATATGAAGCTCTAAAGAATCACAAAGAATGCGAAGCAGGAACTAAAAACACTAAAGGAGCAAATCTAAAAAAAATTTTCCCCTATATTAATGATGAAGACATAGAAACATTTACTTATACAGATGAGAAGATGGAAGGTTGGATTGATCCCCACATGTTTCATAGTGCATTTAAAAATAAAGCAATTGAATTAGGAGCGGAGTTTATAAAAGGAGAAGTAAAAAATATTTCTGACATCAAAGCAAAAATTATTATTTCTGCAGTTGGTTTCTCAACTAATGAATTATTAAAAGATATACCGGTGGTTCCTCAGAAGCATACTGTTTTTAGAGTTAAATGCCCAAAGCATATTCCAGATATGCCTCTGACTTCTGACTTTACGACTGGAGTTTATTGGAGACCAGAAGGCAAAGAGTATTTAGCAGGCTCACCAATCTCATCATTCAATGCGAAAGATTTAGAGCCTGATTGGAATCATTTTGAGGAATTAGTTTGGCCAGCTTTAGCTAAGAGAGTGCCTATCTTTGAGGAATTAAAACTAACTGGAGCTTGGGCAGGTTATTACGATTGTAATAAACTGGACAATAATGCTGTTGTTGGAAAACATCCAAAATATGAAAATGTTTATATGGCTTCCGGTTTTACTGGACGAGGTTTGATGCAGGCTCCTGGGATAGGTAGAGCATTAACAGAATTGATAACAACTGGATCTTACCAATCAATAGATCTGAAAGCTTTTGCAATTGAAAGAGTTTTAGAGAATAAAAAAAGACCTGAACCCTACGTCTTATAATTTTAACTTTTTAAGGTAAGATGATTTTTTTGGGTATTTGCGCTTTAAGATAATTCTATTTATTAATATAGACATAAAAATAATTATAATTGTGCCAGCTATAACTGGAAATAAAATAAAATCAAAAGACAAGTCCATAAATAAAGCTACTAAAGGGTTTGAGGCAGCAGGGGGGTGCATCACTTTAAGATATACCATTAAAGTTACAGCAACTCCTACAGATAGTCCTAAAGAGTAAAAAGAAAAACCTAAAGTTTGATTAAAGATAATACCGACAAGCATAGAAATTATATGTCCAAAAAAAATATTTTTTGGCTGAGCAGTTTCTAAATTATAAAGAACAAAAACTAGAAAAACCGTAGCCCCAAAAGAGAACATCAGCCATATTCCAGCGGAAGTTCTTAAAGTTAAAAAAGCTAAAATAGCTATAACTACTGCCGCTGATAATCCACATATAATAGGCTCTAAATTTTTAGGTATTTTCATATTTATTTTCTCTATAATTAAGTTATATACTTTTTTAAAGTTAAAAAATATGATTTCAAAATTTTTAAACAGGATAATTAGAGCAATTAAGATTGATGTTGATCTATACGAAGAGGTCGAATCAGACAAAAAAGCAACTATCCAAGCTGGTGCAGTTGTAGTTTTATCCAGTTTAGCAGCTGGTGTTGGCGCAATACATTTAGGTGCATCAAATTTATTAATAGCACCTATCCTTTCTTTGTTAAGCTGGTATATTTGGGCGTATATAATTTATATTGTTGGTGTTAAACTTTTTCCTGATCCCCAAACAAAAAGTAATCACGGAGAATTATTGAGAACTATCGGTTTTTCAAGTGCTCCTGGTATCATTAGAGTTTTTGGAATTACTCCCACTCTAATGACAGTTACTTTTATTGGTTCAGCTTTCTGGATGCTTGCTTGTATGGTGGTAGCTGTAAAATCTGCGTTAGATTATAAAAGTATGTGGAAAGCTCTTGGAGTTGTTATAGTAGCATGGTTTATACAAGCATTTGCTTTATTTTTAATTTTATTTTTATTTAGAGGTTTCTAAATAGGAAATATAGTCTTTGAAATTTTACAACTATCACAAATTTTATAACCATACATTATTAAATTTGATTTAACGCTTTCGCTTAATTTTTTACACTCTTCACAAATATTATTTGTTTCTTTTTCAATTTTTATAGAAGTTTTATCCTCTGTCATAGTTCTGTAGGATTGTCTTGGTTTTTATATACTTTTTTTGGATCAAATTTTTTTTTCTTTTCTTTAAACTCCATTTTAATTTTTTCTTGGTCTTGGATTTTGCCAAGTGGTACTTCTCTATAAAAGCATGATTTATATCCTACATGGCAACTGGCCCCATCTGCTATATCGACCCTCATCCATATAGAATCTTGATCGTCGTCAATTCTAATTTCTATAACTTTTTGAATAAATCCACTGGATTTTCCTTTGTGCCACAAAACCTTTCTTGATCTGCTCCAATAATATGCTTCTTTAGTTTCAATAGTCTTTTTAAGAGCATCCTCATTCATATAGCCATGCATTAATACATCGCCAGTTTTGTGGTCTGTTGTTATAACAGGGATTAAACCTTCAGCATTAAATTTTGGTGAAAGAAATTTTCCTTCTTCTACTTCTAATACACTTTCTCTTTTTTTAAACATGGGCGTAAAATAATGAAAAAAAGACAAAATAGCAATTTGCATTCAATAAATATGTCCTATAATAATGACCAGAATTATGAAATTAGTAAAAGATACAGACAAAAACCCTGTAAAAAAAGAGGTTAGCGATAAACAGGCTGAGGAAGCTTTTAGAACTATTTTAACATGGATAGGTGAAGACCCGTATAGAGAGGGTTTAGTTGAGACACCAAAAAGAATAGTAAAAGCTTTTAAAGAATATTTTCAAGGCTACAAACAAGATCCTTCTCAAGAGTTAAAGAAAACATTCGGTGAAGTAGAGGGTTATGACGACATGGTAGTCGAGAAGAATATTACATTTCAAAGTCATTGTGAACACCATATGGCACCAATAATTGGAGTGGTACATATTGCTTATCTTCCCAAAGATAAAGTTGTAGGACTAAGCAAGTTAGCCCGAACAGTAGAAATTTTTTCTAAGAGACTTCAAACACAAGAAAGGTTAACCATGCAAATTGCCAAAACATTAATGGACTCTCTTAATGCTAGAGGAGTGGCTGTAACTATCGATGCATCTCATCAATGTATGACAATGCGTGGTATCAAAAAAGAGAAATCTACTACAGTTACCAATTACTTTTTAGGTACATTTAAAGATGATCTTAGTTATCAAAATAGATATTTAAGATATATTGCTAAGTAAAAATTAAATGTCAGAAAAATTTAAAGCAATAGTTATAGATAACCAAAATAACAAATTTACTCGAGAAATTAAAGAAATAGACCAATCTTATTTAAAAGACGGGAATGCTTTGATTAAAATTGATTATTCAAGCCTAAATTATAAAGATGCACTTATATTAAAAGATGGAGGGAGAATTGTTAGAAATTTTCCATTTGTACCAGGGATAGATTTTTCTGGAACTGTAATTGCGAGTGAAGACTCTAAATTCAAAAAGGATGATAAAGTTATATTAACTGGTTTTAGAGTAGGAGAAGCATACTTTGGAGGTTTTGCTCAATATGCAAAAGTCGACTCAAATTTTTTAATAAAAATTCCAAAAGATTTAGATACACATAAGTCTATGATGCTTGGAACTGCTGGCTTCACAGCCTTGCTCTGTTCATTTGCTGTTAAGGCGAAAGAAGAGTTGTTATTGGGAGAAAAAATTAAAGATGTTTTAGTAACTGGAGCAACCGGAGGTGTAGGAAGTATAGCTGTAATGATTTTATCAAAAATGGGTTATGACGTTCATGCTGTTACAGGAAAAAAAGATAAAAATGATTATCTTAAAAATTTGGGTGCAAAAAATATTTTAGACAGAAAAGAATTTGATGGAGAAAGCAAGTTACTCGAGAAAGGTTTATGGGACGGAGTAGTAGATACAGTAGGAGGAGCTGCACTTACAAAAATATTTGCTCAAACAAAACCTGGTGGAATAGTTGCTGCATGTGGTAACGCTGGCGGAATAAAGATAAATACAAACGTAATGCCTTTTATAATAAGAGGTGTAAAACTTTGGGGTATAGACTCATCAGGTTCTTCAATTAAAAGAAGAGAGTTTGTTTGGGGAGAGGCTGCAAAATTAATTGATTTTTCTAAAGTTCAATCTTTTACTAAGGAGCTCTCATTTACTGAACTTTTAGAGACTTACCCAAAGCTTTTAAAAGGTGAGTTTTTTGGGAGAGCTATAGTAAATCCAAGTAAATAAACTATAATTAATTTTTGATATGGATTGGGATAAGTTAAAAATTTTTCATACTGTTGCTGAAGCTAGTAGTTTTACTAAAGCATCAACTATTTTAAATTTAAGTCAGTCTGCAATAAGTAGACAGATTCAATCACTAGAAAATGAGTTAAAGATTAAGCTTTTTGAGAGACATGCTAGAGGTTTAGTTTTAACAGATAATGGTAAATACTTATTTAAAACTGCCCATGATATAATTTCTAAGCTTAAAGATGTTGAGGCAACTTTAAGTAATGAAAAAGATAAAATTACTGGAAAACTTACGGTGACGACCGTTGTAAGTTTTGGCACTACTTGGTTAACTCCAAGAATTCAGGAATTTATGTCTTTACACCCCGGTATAGAAGTTGAACTAATCTTTGATGATAAAGAGCTAGATTTAAGTACTAGACAGGCAGATATAGGAATTTGGATGAGAAGACCAAAACAATTAAACTATATTCAAAAAAAATTTGTTAATTTTAATTATCATATCTACGGTTCTAATAATTATTTAGAGAAACATGGTTATCCAAAAAATACTCAAGATTTAAATAAACATCACTTTATTACTTACGGTAGAGGAGCACCTTCTCCTGTTTTTAATCCTGATTGGGCATTAAAACTTGGCGTCAAAGACAATAAAAAAAGAAAACCTGTTATGAGGGTAAATAGTGTATATGGTTTACTATTAGCTGTTCAAAGCGGAGTTGGCTTGGCTGCATTACCTGACTATATCGCTCATAACGTTTCAAACATAACAAAAGTACTTCCAAATCAAGAAGGTCCTAATACAGAAACCCATTTTGTATATCCAGAGTCATTAAAAAATGTTGCAAGAGTGACTGCATTTAGAAATTTTTTATTTAGCAAGGTGAGCGAATGGCAATTTTAAATTATTTAGTACCATTTTTAATATTAATAACTTTAGTTGTTTTTGTTCATGAGTATGGTCATTATTATTTTGCGAAAAGATATGGTGTAGGTGTAACTGATTTTTCAATAGGTTTTGGAAAAGAGTTATTTGGTTTTAATGACAAATCAGGAACTAGATGGAAATTTTGCGCTATACCCTTAGGAGGTTATGTAAAATTTTTTGGAGACAGAAATGTTTTTAGTCAAGCGGAGCAAGAAGAGCTATTAAAAAAATATAATAAAATTGATAGACAAAAACTTTTTGTCACTAAACCTTTATACCAAAGATCGTTAGTTGTTGCTGCCGGACCATTAGCCAATTTTGTCTTAGCTATAATCATATTTGCATGTATTTATATTTTTGTTGGAAAAGATTTTACCCCAGCTCAAATTCAGGAAGTTCAAAAAGACTCACCAGCTTTTATTAATGGATTAAAAAAAAATGATATAATACTTCAAATTGGAGATAACAAGGTTAATAGCATTTTAGATGTTTCAACATACATAAATGCCTCAGTGACTGATGAAATACTTTTTAAGGTTCAAAGAAATCAGCAGGAAATTTCTTTTTTAATAAAACCTAAAATTATTAAAAGTAAAGATTCTTTAGGAAATGATATTAATAGAAAAGTAATAGGTATTAAGGTTGCTCCTATTAATAATGAATTCAGCAAAGAAAAATTAGGTCCTGTAAAAGCTATAATATATGCGTCTAAAGAGACATGGTTTGTAACCAAAACATCTTTAGAATTTATTTTTCAATTATTTCAGGGCAGAGGAGATACTTCGCAGTTAGGTGGACCCATTAAAATCGCAAAAATAACAGGTCAAGTAGCTCAACATGGATTATTAGCTTTTCTAACTATAACGGCTTACATTTCAATAAGCTTAGGTTTAATTAATCTTTTCCCAATTCCAATGTTAGACGGTGGTCATTTGATGTTTTATGCTTTTGAGAAAATTTTGGGTAGGCCGTTAAAACAAAAAACACAAGAACATTTTTTTCGAATCGGTCTTTTTTTACTATTTTCATTAATGTTTTTTACAACTTTTAATGATTTAAAAGATATTGGTATATTTTAAGGTTTTTTCAATTAGTTAAAAAAGTCAATAAAAACAAGCGCTTTTTAAGTCTACCATATATAGTGTTAATATTTATTTAAAGTACTAATAAAACTGTTGATTTTCCTCATTATTTGTTGAGATTTAAAACATAATAAAAAGGGGCATAAATGAACAAAAAACAACTAGTAGCAAAAATATCGTCGACATTAGGCCAAAGTAAAGCCGATGCAGAGCGAACATTTGACTCTATTACTACCATTATTCTTAATGAATTGAAGAATGATGAGACAGTAAAAATAGCTGGTTTTGGCACTTATAAAGTGGCTAAAAGAAAGGCTAGAGTTGGCAGAAACCCAAGAACTGGGGAATCTATACAAATAGCTGCTTCTCAAAAAGTCAAATTTTTACCCGCTAAAAGCTTAAAAGAAATGTTTAATAAATAACGTTACTTAACAGCTCTTATTAATAAAAGAATAAGAGCTGTTATACCACTTGCAAAAACTGCATAACTAAAATCTTCACTTATCAATTCTTTAAAAATTTAAAATAGATTAACTGTCCTTAACAAAGGAGTTAAAATGAAAAAATATTTAGGTTATTTCTTTGCAGGAAGTGCAATTTATTTTGCATTTGCAGGTTTAGGTTATGCCGAAACTACGGTATCTGCAGAGGTTCAATACATTTTTAATACAATCCTATTTTTAATGTCAGGTTTTCTAGTGATGTGGATGGCGGCAGGTTTTGCTATGCTAGAATCTGGGCTGGTAACATCTAAAAGTGTTTCGGCTATCTGCGCAAAAAATATAGGTTTGTACTCGATTGCCGGAATAATGTTCTGGTTGGTGGGTTATAATTTAGCTTATGGTATACCCGAAGGAGGATGGATCGGCTCGTTTTCTGCATGGAGTGATGCATCCGCATTAGAAACTGGTTATTCAGATGGATCAGACTGGTTTTTTCAAATGGTATTCTGTGCAACAACAATGTCAATAGTATCAGGAACATTGGCTGAAAGAATAAAAATTTGGCCATTCTTCTTGTTTGCAGCTATTTTAACTGGATTTATTTATCCAATTGAAATGGGATGGCAATGGGGTGGTGGTTGGTTATCAGCCGCTGGTTTCTCTGATTTTGCAGGTTCAACATTAGTACATGCCGCTGGGGGAGCTGCTGCTCTTGCAGGTGCAATAGTACTTGGTGCTAGAACTGGAAGATTTACTTCAGGAGGTGGCGTGAAAGCTATGGCACCTTTTGCAGCTTCTTCTATTCCATTGGCAACACTAGGAGTATTTATACTTTGGTTAGGTTGGTTTGGATTTAATGGAGGTTCACAATTAGCTGCTGGTACTCTTGAAGACGTGAGTGCTGTTGCAACAATTTACATTAACACTAACTTAGCTGCTGGTGGTGGAGTTATGGCTGCTGCTGTAGTATCAAGACTTTCTGCTGGTAAAACAGATGTTGTTATGATGCTTAACGGAGCGATAGCTGGTTTAGTTGGTATAACAGCTGAGCCTTTAACACCTAGTCCGCTTGCTGCAATTGTTATTGGAGCTATAGCTGGAGTATTAATGTACTACTCAACAAAATTATTATATAAATTAAAAATTGATGATGTTGTTGGAGCTATTCCTGCACACTTAGTTGCTGGAGTATGGGGTACATTAGCAGTTCCATTTACAAACTCTGATGTAAGTTTTGGTTCACAATTTCTTGGAACAATTTCAATAGTAATTTTTGTTTTCGTAGTATCATACATAGTGTGGTCAATAATGAAAGCAACTATCGGAATTAGAATCAGTAAAGAAGCTGAAAGGCTTGGTACTGATAAATCTGAAGTTGGTGTAATCGCTTACGGTATAAGAGACTAATTTAAAAATACCTTCCCTTGTTTATAGAGGTATAAGAAGGCCCAAGTAAAATTGGGCCTTCTTTATTTAAAGCTGATTATCATCCCACAATTTTTTCCAATTAATATTAGGAGATAAGCCAAAAGTAGAATTAATATTAGTGCAATGCATTGCTAAAGATGGAATGGGGGAGAAGCATTTTTCAATTTTATAAATTTTATGTAAAGCTGTTTCGTATGGAAAGCTCTCGACAGTAGCCATTTCTAAAAGCTTATTCCAATGTTTTTCAAGCATTTGTTTACTTGTTAAAAATGTTAATAAAGATTCTTCTACCGTTCGCCAATGATTTTTGTGACCTAAATATACCTTAGTTGAATCATCTGATTTATATAAATAAGGATAATCGACAGGACATAAGAAAATTTCTTTTTTTAATAATGTGGCTAATTTTTCGTACGTAAGTATCAACTCTAATATACTTTCTTTTTTATGGATATAATCATCTTCTACAAAGTAAGTAATATCATCACAATTTTCTTTAGCAAAAAGAAAGGATTGTAAAATACTTGCCATAGTTGATTTCATATTATTTTCAAATATTTTGTTATTTTTATTTATAACTTTAATTTTGTTTGTAAATTCATCTAAGTTTATATTTATTATTTCATTTTGTATTGAAGAATTTTTAAGCATATTTCTAATAGTTAAAAGATCTTTTTCATTTGAACCAGAATCTATAATGGAGATTTTATAATTAATATTTTTAGTAAATTTTTGGGAAAATTGTATACTCTTTATAATTGAGTTTATTGTTCTAAAAGTATATTCAGATTTTTTATGATCAAATAGCCTTTTTTTATTTTGAGATACTAAATTTACTGAAGTGCAGGATTTAATAATAACATCAAGAGTTTTAACTGGCCTTGTAACTTTAATTTCCCCCATTGGCACTGTTATTAACTTTTCTCCTTGAACGCTTAAATTTTCATTAAGATATTTATTTGAAGTAGGTATGAAAACACTATTTTGATTAATAATCTCGTATCCTAAAAGACGAGAAATTTTAATAAAAATTTTTTTTAAAAAACTTTCTTTATTAGCATTAATTTTTTTCATATCTTTAAATAACTTGAACTATAGTATACAACTATCGTCATTATGAAAATAAAATCCTCACAAGAACTGGTTGAAGAAGCAAAAAAACACATTAAAACACTAAGTGCTAAAGATATTAAAAAACTCAATGAAAACAACGAATGTGTTTTAGTAGACATAAGAGATATAAGAGAAATTTGGAAAGAAGGAACAATTAAAGACTCAATTCACATTCCTAGAGGTATGTTGGAATTTTGGTTAGATCCAGATAGCTCTTATTACAAGAAAGGTAAAATAGATGAAAAAAAAAAGATGATTCTTTTTTGTGCTCTTGGTTTTCGTTCAGCTTTAGCCACAAAAACTCTTGTTGAGATGGGTTTTACTAATGTTGCAAATACGGATGGTGGTTTTGAAGCTCTAAAAAAAACAGGCTTTAAAATTATACAAAAAGAAAAAAAATGAGTTACTTTTTTGACTCTATTAATGCATAGTCAAGTCTATCTTGACCCCAAAATATTTTATTATTTATATAAAAGGTTGGCGCTCCAAATATTCCCTTATCAAAAGCGTCACTTGTTTTTTTCTTTAAAAGATTTTTAATACTCTCACTATTAGCTCTAAAAAAAAACTCTTTTGGATTAACATTAATATTTTTTAAAATTTTATCTATTATTGACTGATCATTCATGTTTAGACCATCTTTCCAGACTGAATCGAAAATTTTATCTATATAATAATTTAGAAAGTCGTCCTCTTCTGCAACAAGTGCACCCCTCATTAAATTTAATGTTTTTATTGGGAAGTAAGAATTAAATTTAAAACTTATCCTTTTTTTTTCTGTAATTAATTTGCAGTCTTTAATCATAAATTTTGCTTTAGATGGAATAAAAGCCGGAGCTTTAATTCCATGTAAATTATGTAAACCCCCTAATAAAACAGGCTTATATCGAACTTTAATTAAATTTTTTTTTTCTAATTTTCTTATCTCTTTATGAGCAATGAAAGAATACGGACTTACAAAATCAAAATAGAATTCGAAAGTTTTACTCATAAAAACTAATTTTTCTGGCAAAAAATATTCTGACAATCCAATAGAAAACTAAACCTACTGGCCCACTAAAATAAGTTAATATCAGTGAAAGCATAGTTAAAATTTTTGGTACCATATATTTTTGAGCATCTCTGGATATCCAAGATCCCATGAACAAACTAATTGAAAGAAAATGTAACCAAAAAATTAGTAAAAAAATCTCATTTGAGTATATTGAATAGAGACTATCTAGACCAAAGTACAGTTGGAAAACATCAAATACTTCCCCGTCTAAATATAATTTATAAGCCAAATAAACATAAGCTGATGCAAGTATTAATGGAACTATTACTGAGTTGACTAATATTTTAGTTATTGGCTGATTTGGTATTGTTAACAACATTAACCAAAAAGGAATTACCCCCCAGTTTGCTAACAGATAAATATTTTCTGACGTTAAGTATGTTACAAGGTTATTTATCATAGAAAATAATATAGTATATTAATTTCATGAATCCCACATCAAATAAAAGTGATTTTGAAGACCTCACAACCAATTTAAAAGATTTAGCTTATTCATATTTAGAAAAATACAGTCCTTCTAAACAACAATTAAAAGTATATCTTCTAAAAAAATACCTTACTAAGATCAAAGGCTCAAAATCAAAAAAAGAAGTATCCTCAATCATTGATGAAATAGTAACAAATCTTGAAAAAAATAAAGTTATTAACGAAGAACTTTATTCAGATTCTAAAGCAAGAATCTTTTTAAGGCGTGGTTATTCATTAAATAAAATAAATCAATCTTTGAGAAACAAAGGAGTGGATATTAAATATATTAAACAAAGCATTAACAAAATAAAAGAAAGAGACATCGAGCCTGATTTTGTTTCAGCATTAAAATTATGCAAACGTAGAAGAATAGGACCATTAAGACCTCAGTCAAATAGAGAACTTTTTTATAAAAAAGATATGGGTATATTAGCCAGAGGCGGTTTTAGTTTCGATTTATCCAAAAGGGTTTTAAATCTTGATAGCAAAGAATTTACTAAATTACTTAAGATTGTTTAATTTTTTTTTCTTTTTTTCCTCTTCCACTAAATTATTTAATTTACTCTTGAGTAAGTTTCGTACGATAATAAAAAAAAGAACACCAAAAAAAGTAACTGATAAAATAATTATTAAAATTGTTTTAATCATTTAAGTTTTCAGATCGCCTTATTAATATGGTTGGATTTTTATAATCTTCTCTACCGTAACTAAAATAGTTGTTTTCAAGATCGGTTACCAAGGCACCTGCGTGTTCCGCTATCGCGTGACCAGCAGCATCATCCCACTCATTTGCACGAACCTTATCTGCATATATATCAAATTCTCCATTAGCTATAACACAATACTTATATGAACTGCTGAGCTTTCTAAAAGAGGTCATTCCGTAATTTTTTAATTTTTCTAAAATAATTTCTGGTGGATCAATATGATTGGTCAATGCAATAACTTCATTTTTTGGTGTATTTTTTTTACAGTTTAGAACTTTAGTAATTTTGTTTTCAATCAAAAAAGAATTATTTCTCCCAAAAGAGTAAAATATCCTATTTTTTTTTGGAACTCCAATAACTCCTAAGGCAGGTGTTTTGTTAATTATTAAACCTGCGTTTAAAGTGTATTCATCTTTTCCAGATATATATTCTTTTGTTCCGTCAATTGGATCGATAAGCCAGTATGTTTCAAATTTATTTTTTTTAGTTAAATCGACTGTTTCTTCAGATACTATTGGTATATTTGGAGTGAGTATTTTTATTTTATCAGTAATAATTTTATTAACTTCAATATCACCATTAGTAACAGGCGAGCCATCCTCTTTTATTTTTATTTTAAGACCTTGTTTATAAATTTTCGTTGATAACTCTCCTGCAGTCTCTATAGCTCCATTAAGGTTTTCAGCAATATTTTTTAGTTCTTTAGTATTCATTATTCGTTTGAAACTTTCTCTAAAATTACTTTTTGTAGATTTATAACCATTTTACCCACATGTTGGAAATTAACTGTAGCTTTATTTTTGATAATTGACTGTATCTGACCTATTCCCCAATTTTTTTCTAAGGGATTTATTACAAAATTACCAGGTTCTAGATCGTATTGCATAATGGAAAATTTTAGTTTTTTATAATATATACAGAACATGATTAATTCACTAGGGATAAAAAAAGCACCAAAAGATACAAAAGTGGTTGTAGCCATGTCTGGGGGTGTTGACTCATCGGTCGTTGCAGGTTTAATGAAAGATGAAGGTTACAATGTAACTGGGATAACTCTTAAACTTTATGATGATGCAAAAAAACCAAAAAATAGCAGGCAGTGCTGTGCTGGGCAAGATATTTTAGACGCTAAAAGAGTTTCAGAGAAATTAAATATAGACCATAAAATTTTATTTTATCAAAAAAAATTTAAATCTGAAGTAATAGACTCTTTTATAGATAGCTATATTTCAGGCGAAACACCTATACCTTGTGTACAATGTAATCAGACCGTAAAATTTAGAGATTTATTTAAACATTCTAAAGAATTAAAAGCCGATGCTTTAGTAACAGGTCATTATGTTTCTCGAATAAAAACAAATGGGGAGGCAAGCATGTATATGGCAAAAGACGAAAGCCGAGATCAAAGTTATTTTTTATTTAGCACATCTCAAGATCAACTAGATTATTTAAGGTTTCCCCTTGGAGGAATTGAAAAAAAAGACACGAGAACAATAGCTCATAAATTAAAACTAAATGTTGCTAACAAACCAGATAGTCAGGACATTTGTTTTGTCCCAGGTGGAGATTACAGCGCAGTAATCAGAAAATTTAAACCTGAGTCTTTTAAAAAAGGGGACATTGTTGATTTAGACGGTAAAAGACTTGGTTCACACGAGGGAATAGTTAACTTTACTATTGGACAAAGAAGAGGAATTAAAATTTCAGATAATAAACCCTTATATGTAACTAATATTGATACAAAAAATAATAAAATTATTGTTGGTCCAAAAGAGGCTCTATACATAAAAAAAATTATATTAAAAGACTTGAATATTTTAGGCTCTTTAAAAAATTTTGATAATCCAATTTTGATTAAGATAAGATCAACAGGAAAGTTGCTTAGAGCAAAAGTAAACATTAAAACTTCAGAGACTGAAGTAGAAATTTTAGAAAAGGAATTTGGGATTTCACCAGGACAAGCTTGTGTTTTTTATTTAAAGGACAACCAAGGGTTTAGAGTTTTAGGAGGCGGCTGGATAAACAAAACTTTATCCACTTAATTCACAGCCTGAATTAAAACAACTAAAAAGTGATACTTTTTTTTTAACAATATGATTTAATAATATTAATTAAGAGGCAACTCTTAACTGGCCATTTAGGGAAAAGCCGAGAGGTTCAAGCTTAAAGGGCAGAAAGGTCAACTGAGTAGCGCTAAAATGGTTGATCGGGAGGTTCGGCGGTAGCGCCTTACAACGACGAACCAAAACTTCACGTTTCTATCCTGAAAAGGGTAGAAGCAGTGGAGGCTAAATCTTTTTCCAAAGCAATCTTGTAAATAAATAAAATAATATTACACCAACAAAGTAGTTCCATTCCAAAGCGTGCTTAAAGTGAATGTTACCTTTAGTTACTACAATTGGCAGGCTTACTAAGGCGACCACAATAAGTATTGAAACTAGCAAAATTTTACACATTAAAATATTAGGATTAAATAAATCTTTTATTTTATCTTTTAATTTATAAAAACTATGAACGAGTAGTCCTTGTGCTGCTATTTCAAAAATTATAAAACTTAAAAGCACCACTCTTCTAAAAAGTTTAAAAATCTTTATGTCTATTTCTACCCCAAGTAACACTGCGTGTATTGCTAAACAAATCGCTGATATGATACCGAATGTTTTAAATTTGTAATTTTTACCTGATGTTGAATTAAATGTGTTAACAATCTTATTATTTTTGCTCCAATAAAAATAAACTAATATTGATGTTAGTATCATCGATGGTTTAAAAATTAAATATGCTGGAAAAGTTCTTGAAGCACGACTGATTGACAACCCTCCATCAAAGTATGGAAAAGTAAAATTAGACCTGCCGATGTGATCAACCGTAAAAATAGTATTTTCTAATAAATGGTGGTTTATTGTTATGAAAAGACAGAGATTTATGCCCAGTAATGGAATAAGAAAAATCCATAAACTCAACTTTCGAATTTGAGCAATTTCTATCATTAATTTTAAATTTTGTTATTTTCTTTTATTTCTTTTTCTCGCTCTTCTTTTTTTTGAGCCTATTTTTCTTCTTCCTCGGTGTTTTTTAGGATAACCCATAACAAACATCTCCTTTTATATATATTTATATTGACCTTATTTAGCTCATATAGCATTCTATTTTAAGCATATCAATTTTTTTATGGACAGATCTTTCAAAACTTTTTTAAAGCACGCTGCAAAAGATTATTACAATCAATCGGTAAATCCTCCAGTTGTGAGAGCTTCCACCATAATTTTTAAATCAATACAAGACATAAGAAAGACTCAAAAAAAAAATAAAAATAATCCTACAGGAGGTCATTTTGATTATGGAAGACAGGGAACATCTACAACACATATATTAGAAAAAATGCTTACCAAAATGGAAGAGTCTTACCATGTTTTCTTAACTCCAACAGGTTTCGGTTCAGTATTTTTAGCAATTTTTAGTGTTGTAAGGCCTGGAGATGAAATTTTAGTAGCGGATCCTGTTTACCATCCTACTCGTATTTTAACTGAAGATTTTTTAAAGGATTTCAAAATTAAAGCAATTTTCTATGATCCACATAATTTAGAAACTTTAAAAGAGAAAATAACAAAAAAAACAAAAATGATTTTTGTTGAAAATCCAGGAAGTAATTCTTTCGAATTTCAAGATTTGTCAAAAATTATTTCTATAGCAAAAAAAAATAAAATATTTTCCGCAATAGATAATACATGGGGTACTCCTTATTTTTTGAAACCTATTAAATTAGGATTTGATATGTCGATTGTTTCAGCTACAAAGTATTATTCAGGCCATTCAGATGTTATGGGCGGAAGTTTAGCAGTTAACAAGAAAGTTTTTAAATATGTTCAAAAAGCTACTAAAATTACAGGACTTAGATTGAGCCCTGATGATGCATATTTTATTATAAGAGGATTAAGAACTTTAGACGTTCGTTTAGATAGACATCAAGAAAATGCGAAAAAAGTTGCAGGATTTTTATCAAAGAATAAAAAAGTGAAACTGTTATATCCTCATAAAAAAAGTTCAATAAATTTTAGAATGTGGAAAAAATATTATTCTGGCGCCTCTGGATTGATGGGTTTAAAAATAAAAGCAAAAAATAAAAACTCTGTAATTAAATTCATAAATTCACTAAAATTATTTGGCTATGGTTATAGCTGGGGAGGATTCGAAAGTCTCGCGCTCTATCAAGATCTAATGGAGAGAGGTGATAGAAAATTCTTGAAACTGGGGAAAGACGAACATTTAGTAAGATTACATATAGGACTTGAAGATCCAAAAGATTTAATTAGTGATTTAAAGATGTCTTTAAGGCATATTAAGTAAATAAATTAATATTTAATTTTAAATGGTATATGGAGAAAAAAATGGAAAAATATGTTTGGGATAATAAAAAACCAACTGCTCAAATGCTGGGCAGATGGCAACCATGGCATGAAGGTCATCAAAAACTTTTTGAAGAGATTTTAAAAAAAACTGGGCAAGTAAATATAATGGTCAGAGATGTTAAGGGTGTAGGAGATAATCCTTTTGACTTTGAAACTGTCAAAAAAAATATTTTAAGTGCATTAAAAGATTATGAAAATAGAGTGAAAGTAACTTTAGTTCCAAACATAACAAATATCTGCTATGGAAGAGGAGTAGGATATAAAATAGAAGAAATAATTCTTGATGAAAAGACACAGCAAATTTCAGCTACAAAGATCAGAGAGAAGATGAGAAAAGAAGGAAAATTATAAAAAATTTTCAACTATAAAATGTCAGATAGATTTATTCAAAACAAGCTTGCTTTTATAACTCTTTTATCCGCTTGCGGTATCATTCTTGTCTCAATGGGTTTAAGGCAAACTTTTGGTTTATTTTTTTCTGTTTTTGAGGAAGCTTTATCAGTTTCTAGAACAGAATTTGGCTTAGCTATTGGCATACAAATGTTTTTTTGGGGTCTAATGGCTCCACTCTTTGGATTATTTGCAGATAAATTTGGAGGTAATAAAGCAGTTTTTTTGGGTTTTTTAATTTTTGGTTTGGGTATTTTCTTTCTTTATAATGGACCAAATACTGGAGTATATTTTCAACTAAGTTTAGGCGTTTTAGTTGGAACGGCACTTGGAGCTACTGCGATGAGCGTGCCTGTATCTGAAGTTGGTAAACATTTCTCCAATGAGAAAAGAACTTTAGCCACAGGAATAGTTACAGCTTCGGCATCTGTAGGTTATTTTACGACACCACTATTTACTAAATATAGTCTCATTGAATTTGGATGGGAAAATACTCTTGTTTATTATTTGTTTTTTATTTTATTTGGATTGATAGCTTCTATTTTTCTTTTACCGGTTAAAAAGCCGCTTATTGTTAACTCTACATCAATAAAAAAACAATCTTTCACTGAAGCTATTAAAGAAGCCTTTTCTCATAAAGGTTATGTCTTATTAGTTTCAGGCTTTTTTGTTTGTGGTTTTCAAATAACTTTAGTTGCAACACACATTCCTGGTTATATGCAAGAAAAAGGATTAGGCGAGTGGTCAGCCGCTATTATTTTAGCTTTAATTGGTTTTTTTAATATTATTGGTACTTTAGGCATGGGTTATCTAGGTACAAAATATAGTAAAAAAATTTTGCTAAGTATTTTATATTTCTCTAGAGCTGTAGTTATTGCGCTATTTATTTTTTTACCAGTATCTATGTTGACATCAATAATTTTTGGCATCACTTTTGGAATGTTATGGTTATCAACCGTGCCACCAACAAACGGTATTGTCGCTCAAATTTTTGGAACCCAATACTTGAGCTCACTTTTCGGGATAGTATTTTTTAGTCATCAAGTAGGCTCTTTTTTTGGTGCTTATTTAGGCGGTTACTTCTATGATCTTTACGGCTCTTATGATTATGCTTGGTATATTTCTATTGCCTTATCAATTTTTGCGACTTTGGTTCACCTCCCAATAGATGAAAATCCAATAGTAAGGGAAAAAGTCACAATTTAGGGTTGTATAAGTAGATACATTATTTCACTTTCCATTTATTTTAATTTTCAATAGAATCTTCAACAAAGGAGATTATATGTTTTCAAAAATACTAAATAAAAAACTAGATGAGTACCACTTACTTAAACACCCTTTTTATAAGTCATGGAATGAGGGTAAATTAAATAGAGAAATTATTAAAGATTATGCTGAGCAATATTACCAACACGTAAAAGCATTTCCTAGATATATAAGCGCAACACATTCAATTTGTGAAGATCTTGATAAAAGAAGAATACTTCTAGAGAACTTACAAGATGAAGAAAAAAAAGATGCAGATCATCCAATGCTCTGGAAAAATTTTGCTTTATCAGTAGGAGCAGATTCAAAGGAAATTGAAAAAAAAGAAAGATATAATTTTACGAATGAGCTTATTGAGAATTTCTTTAAAAATGCAAGAGCTAGTTATGCAGAGGGGTTAGGATCTTTATATACCTACGAAAGACAAGTTCCTGAGATAGCAGATACAAAAATAAAAGGCCTTAAAACTCATTATGGAGTTAGCTCAAAAGAAGGTCTAGAATTTTTTGAAGTTCATAAAGCAGCAGACGTTCATCACAGAGAAGCTTGTGAAAAATTGTTAGATAGTTTATCTAAAGATGAACAAGATAAAGCTGAGAAAGCTGCATTATCAACAGCAAAATATCTATGGAATTTTTTAAGCGGAATGGCTGCTAAGCACAAACTTCAGGCAGCTGCTTAATAAAATTTAGCCAACTTAACTTAGGGAGAGCCAAATGGTGATTACTGTTAATCCTTTTTCTCAACTCGCCGGAACGGTTGCACCTATCTTGATGCAAGTCTTCGTAATTATTATGATTGCACTTGTAATAATTAGTACTCTTCTTGATATTATTCATAAAAAAAATGTTAAGTATTTTTTTGAAAATGCTAAAAAAGCTAAAAAGTCAGCAAAAAGAAATCTTTCTACTACAGAAAAAACCTCTGTTGTTTTAAAAACTATAGCAAGTGATATAGCAACCACTTCGGAGCTAGGTGCGGGAAAAAGAAGATTAGCTCATTTACTAGGAATGTACGGAACAATATTGTTTTGGGCTGGCTCGGTGGTAATGATTTTTTGTTATGCTTCACCTTCATCAGAGACACCAATCCTTTGGCCGATTATTTGGCATGTCGGGGCTATAATGACAGTAGTTGGAGGTTCTTGGTTTTGGTTTTTTTTAAGAGTTGATGTTTATTCTGAGGCTTTTCCTTGGTACAGAATTATTCAGGCAGATCTTTTTGTGCTAGCTCTAATAGCATGCGCTTTTTTTGGGTTAATTTGGTCATTCTTGCAGTCTTTAAGTTTAGAAAATAGATGGGATGATACATTATTTTTAGTGTTGTTTATTATATCTAATCTTGCTTTATTTGGCGGTGTATATTGGTCAAAATTTGCTCATATGTTTTATAAACCTGGCGCAGCAATTCAAAAGAATTTGGCAGAGGCAGACGGATCAAGAGATAATTTGCCACCTCCAGCTGATGCTCCTGAAAAATTTGGTTTAGGTATAAAAAGAGAGGAACCAAAACATTATTAATATGATACAAAGGAATTAAAAAAGGAGATTAAAATTATGTCAACTTTTGTTTACATGACGCGATGTGATGGATGTGGTCATTGTGTAGATATTTGCCCTTCAGATATTATGCACATTGATGAAACTATTAGACGTGCTAAAAATATCGAACCTAATTTTTGCTGGGAGTGTTACTCTTGTGTGAAGGCATGTCCAAATCATGCAATTGATGTAAGAGGGTACGCTGATTTTGCACCTATGGGTCATAGCGTAAGAGTTAGAAGAGAAGAGGAAAAAGGAACTATTTCTTGGAAAATAAAATTTAGAAATGGAACAGAGAAAGATTTTGTTTCTCCTATTACCACTAAGCCATGGGGGAAATTCATACCTAAACTTTCAGAGGCAGATAAACCAAACCAAGGTGAAATTAATTCTGAAACTCTTTATTCTGAACCAAAAGGCCTGAATACAAAAAAAGATCTACCGACAATAAATAAAAATTCTTTTAAAAAGGGAGTTTATTATTAGTGCCAAAAAGGAAAACACATTACGAAGATTGTGACGTTCTTGTTATTGGCGGTGGAATGGCTGGTACAGGAGCCACATTTGAAGCGAGACATTGGGGAAGAAATCTAAGAATTGTTTGTGTAGAAAAAGCTAATATTGATAGAAGTGGAGCTGTAGCACAAGGTCTTTATGCAATAAATTGTTATATGGGAATGCAGTGGAATGAAAATCAACCAGAAGATCATGTGCGTTACGCTCGTAACGATTTAATGGGCTTAGTTAGAGAAGATCTTGGATATGATATGGCAAGACATGTTGACTCGACTGTACACATGTTTGATGAATGGGGATTGCCCATGATGAAAGATCCAAAAACTGGACGTTATCAAAGAGAAGGTAAGTGGCAAATAATGATCCATGGAGAGAGCTACAAACCAATTGTAGCTGAGGCTGCAAAAAAATCAGCAGACAAAATTTATAACAGAATAATGGTTACACATCTTTTAATGGATGAGAACAAAGAAAATAGAATAGGCGGGGCTGTAGGCTTTAATATGCGTACTGGAGACTTTTATGTATTTCGTGCTAAAACAGTAATAGTCTCAGCGGGAGGAGCATCACATATTTTTAAACCTAGAGCTGTTGGCGAGGGAATGGGAAGAACTTGGTATGCACCTTGGAGTAATGGATCAGCATATGCACTACCCATAGCCGTAGGCGCAAAGATGACTCAAATGGAAAACAGAATAGTTTTATGTAGATTTAAAGATGGTTACGGGCCAGTAGGCGCTTATTTTTTACATTTAAAAACTTATACTCAAAATGCTAATGGAGAAAACTATGAAAAAAAATGGTATGAGCAAACCAAAAAATTAGTTGGAGAGTATATAGATCATCATCCAGTACCAACATGTCTTAGAAACCACGCGTTTATTCAAGAAGTAATGGCTGGAGGAGGACCTATTCACATGGTAACTAAAGAGGCATTTCAAGATCCTCATTTGGAAACAGTAGGATGGGAAAACTTTTTGGGCATGACAGTTGGTCAAGCAGTAGTTTGGGCATCACAAAATATAGATCCTAAATATACAAATCCTGAATTAACAACTTCTGAACCATACGTTATGGGTTCCCACGCTACCTGTTCAGGTGCTTGGGTAAGCGGGCCAGAAGATATCTCACCACCTGAATATTTTTGGGGATACAATAGAATGACAACGGTAGAGGGACTTTTTGGAGCTGGAGACACAGTAGGTGGAAGTGCACATAAATTTTCATCAGGATCATTCACAGAAGGTCGTTTAGCAGCAAAGGCTGCAGTAAAATATATCGAAGAGCAAAAAGCAAAAGATATAAAAGTTAGTGAGGATCAATGTAATAATTTTAAAGAGACAATATATAAACCATTAGAAAACTATACTGTCGGTAGAAATGAGATAACTGGAGGAACTGTTTCACCAAGTTATATATCTCCTATACAAGGCTTACAACGTTTACAAAAAATTATGGATGAATATGTAGGTGGGATAACAGCTAATTATATGACTAATGATAATTTATTAAAAAAGGGTTTAGAATTACTTGCATGGCTACAAGAAGATTTGGAACATGTAGGAGCAGAAGATTACCATCAGTTAATGAGAGCTTGGGAATTAAAACATAGAACTTTAACTTCACAATGCGTAACAGAACACACTTTGTTCAGAGAAGAAACACGTTGGCCAGGATATTATTATCGTGGTGATAAATTAAAATTAGACGATGAAAATTGGCATTGTTTGACTGTATCGCGAAGAGATCCAAAAACTGGTAAATTTACGATGGAAAAGATGCCAGTCTATCACATAGTGGATGACGAGAAAAAAAAGAAAGCATCTTAGCAGTATTATAATAATTAATGGATCTTCTAAAGAAAACAGACGAAGAAATAATAGAAATTGCTAATCCTATATGGGAAAATTTAATTAAAACCTCAAACATGAAGGACTATGGAGGTTTTACAAGAGACTTCTCTTCTCAAATGCTTTACGGAGCTAATGAAGTAGAGTTAGGAAAACAGTGGTCAAACAATAAACTTCTTACAAGTTTATCTGAAAAATACGATGTTCTTGGGTGTCTTAGAAGAGACTTGCATGTTACTGTGCTCTACAAACAAAAAAGTAATAGTATTCCCGGTGAATATTTAGGTCGCTTAGTGCTTGGAGTAGAAGGTGAAGAAATCAAGGTTTTCGGAGCGACCATTTACTAGCCTGCGTCAGTTTGTACATGTTTCTTTTCAATAAATATTTCAAAAATTTGAAACCCTATGTTAGTTACATGTGTGAATTCTTCAATTCAAAATAGTAACAAAACTCTTAAAAAGAAATTTTTGCTTATAGACATTCTTACTGTAAAGACCTTCACAAACGCATTACTTTTAATCTTTTGGGCTATGATTCTTGTGGGCACTTTGAGATATTTCATTTAAATACCGCTAATCCCAACAACATCTTAATTTAGTTCTTCTATCTATTCATTGACAATGTAATATTTGAAGAATACTTACATTAATATGGAACTATATCTCCCAATAGCTGGAGTTTCTGTAAATATCATTTTAATACTTTTTCTAAGTTTTGTAGTTGGCTTGCTTTCGGGAATATTTGGAGTTGGAGGAGGTTTTTTAATGACTCCATTTTTAATTTTTATGGGCGTTCCCCCAACATATGCAGTTCCAAATGAAGTAAATAATATTTTAGCTACATCAGTTTCTGGATCGTTAACTCATTGGTTTAAAAATACTTTAGATTATAAGATGGGTTCTATGATTGTAGTAGGAGGAGTTTTTGGTACTATAATAGGCATTATAACTTTCACATATTTTAAAGAAATAGGCAAAATTAGTTTAATTATCTCATTAGCTTATATGTATCTTCTAGCGATTATTGGAACTTTAATGTTGTTAGAGGGGGTTGCGGAAGTAGACAGGGAAAGAAAAAAAATTGTATTAAGAAAAAAATTACATAACCATAATTGGTTGCAAGGTTTACCATTTAGAATGAGGTTTAAAAAATCTAAACTTTATGAAAGCATTTTTACACCTATCATTTTAGGTTTAGTTGTTGGATTTATTGCATCAATGATGGGAGTTGGCGGTGCATTTTTAATGGTTCCTGCCATGATTTATATAATAGGTATGCCAACCAAATTAATACCTGGTACGTCATTATTTGTGACGCTATTTATCAGTGCAATAGTAACAATTCTTCATGCATCAAACTACGGTTCTATTGATTTAATTTTAGTAGTTCCATTAATATTTGGTTCTATCTTTGGAGTTCAAGTTGGACAAAAACTCGGACAATACTTAAAAAGTTCAGAGTTAAAAACGATGTTCGCTGTTCTTTTGTGCAGCGTATCTGTTGCTATAGCTTACGACACTTTTTTTAAAGAAACTTCAAAAAAAGCTGATAGTATAAAACCTTTACAACCAGAATTAAATCCTATTTCAGAATTTGTTTTAAGTTTATCTAATAATACTCCAATTCTATATGGAGCTTTTGCTATAATAATTGCTATAGCTTTAGGTGCTCTAGCGGCACTTGCAAGAAAAGTATTGAGTGATTTTAGGAAAAAAAAGCTAGAAGATGTTAAAGTTACTAAATAATTTTATGCACTTCTATAAAGTTTTGTCATAACAAATTCTCTATGGCCTAAAGCCTCAGCACAAGTGAGTCTTCCATTGGCAACTTTCAACATCACTTTGATTAATTCATCTCCTGCTTGAGACAAATTCATTTCTCTTGATAAAATTTTTGAAACATCGCAGTCTACATGTTCTTTCATTAATTTAGCAGTTAAAGGATTAGCAGTAAGCTTTACCACAGGCTCAATCGGATTGCCTATAATATTTCCTTGTCCTGTTGGAAATAAGTGAATATTAAATCCTCCTGCTGCTTGTAAAGTAACACACTCTGCTGCTGCCGAAGAAGTATCCATAAAATACAAACCTTTTCCTTTTTTTGGTTCTTCTGCAGGTTCTAAAACATCAATAAACTTTAAGTTTCCAATTTTTTGAAAATTTCCAAAAGCTTTTTCTTCAATTGTTGTTAAACCACCAGCAATATTTCCAGCAGTTGGTTGACTTTCAGATAGATCATTTGTTGCTTCTTTTAATATAAAGTCATTATAAGCATTCCATGTTTTCATAAACTTTTTCTTTGCTTCTGGAGTTGCGCCCCTAGCTGCACAAACTGTTTCAGCACCTGTTAATTCTGAAGTTTCTCCAAAACACAAATGAACACCAAAGGGTTCTAGTTTTTCCATTAAATTACCTACAGTAGGATTTGATGCTAATCCAGAAGTTGTATCTGACTCCCCACATTTAACAGATATCCATAAATCACTTAGTGGACATTCCTCTCTTTGTTTTTCCGAAGCCCATTGTGAAAATTCCTGTGCTTTTTTTGAAGCCTTCATAATTGTTCCTATATCCCCAGTTCTTTCGATGTGAAATCCTTCGACAGGTTTTCCTGTTTTTGCTATTTCGTCCACAATCCTTTTTGTCCATTTTGGCTCTATTCCAATAACTATTACTGCAGCTACATTAGGATTTTTTCCAGTTCCTATCATTGTTCTAAAATGTAACTCAAGATCTGCACCAAATTGAAGTCTTCCATAGGAGTGAGGTAAAGCAATGGTTCCTTTAATATTGTTTGACACTGCTTCCGCACATGCATTTGATATATCATCAACTGGTAAAATTATTACATGATTTCTTGTGCCCGCTCTTCCGTTTTCCCTTTTATAACCTAAAAAACTTTTTGGAATTTCCATACATTTACCATTTCTTTGTTTTTACATTGTGAACATGAACATGATCACCTTTTTTTATTGATTTTACAACTTTACCAATATCATGACCATACTTTAATATTGTGTCTCCCTCCTTCAGATCTTTTAGTGCGATTTTGTGACCTAATGGAACTTCATTGGTTGAGTGAACTTTGATAGTTTTATCATTTTCCATTATCCATGCACTACATTCTTGGCCCTTTTTCGTTGTTTCTATTACAACTACTCCAACGTTATCTTTTTCGTCATGGATAATAAGGTCTGGCTGTGACATAAAATATTTAATGGATATAAACTATAATTTGATATAATTAAAGTAAACAGGATTTTTATGGCAAAAATGACTACAGAAGAAGCTTTTGTAAAAGTTTTACAAATGCATGGTATTGAACATGCTTTTGGGATAATTGGATCAGCTTTCATGCCTATCTCTGATATTTTTCCTGATGCTGGAATTACGTTTTGGGATGTTGCTCACGAAACTAATGGTGGGTTAATTGCTGATGGCTATACAAGAGCAACAGGAAAAATGTCTATGGTAATTGCTCAAAATGGTCCAGGGATTACCGGTTTAGTCACACCAATTAAAACAGCTTATTGGAATCATACTCCTTTACTTTTAGTAACACCTCAGGCAGCAAATAAAACAATGGGTCAAGGTGGTTTTCAAGAGGTAGAGCAAATGAATTTATTTAAAGATATGGTTTGTTATCAAGAAGAGGTGAGAGATCCATCTAGAATGGCAGAGGTTTTAAATCGTGTTATAGAAAAAGCAATTAGAGGTTCTGCTCCTGCACAAATTAACGTACCAAGAGATTATTGGACACAAGTTATTGATATAGATTTACCTCCTATTGTAAGACTAGAAAGGCAAGCTGGAGGCGCAGAAGCAATCAACAAAGCTGCAAAATTATTATCTGATGCAAAATTTCCAGTTATTTTATCTGGAGCTGGAGTAGTTATAGGTGGAGCAATTAATGATTGTGTAAAGTTAGCTGAAAAATTAGATTCGCCAGTATGTTCTGGCTATCAACATAATGATAGCTTTCCAGGAAGTCACCCTTTAGCAGTTGGGCCTTTAGGATACAACGGTTCTAAAGCAGGAATGGAATTAATATCAAAAGCTGATGTGGTTTTAGCTCTTGGAACTAGATTAAATCCTTTTTCTACCTTACCTGGATATGGAATTGATTATTGGCCTAAAAATGCAAAAATAATTCAAGTTGATATGAATTCTGACAGAATTGGTTTAACAAAAAAAGTAACCGTTGGTATTTGTGGAGACGCAAAACTTGTTGCTCAACAATTATTAAGTAAACTTTCTCCAAAAGCAGGAGACAAAGATAGAAAGAAAAGAAAAGACTTAATCCATCAAATTAAATCGGCATGGTTACAAAAATTATCAAGTTTAGACCATGAAGATGATGATCCAGGTACAGTATGGAATAAAGAAGCAAGAGAAAGAGACAAAGATCGAATGTCGCCAAGACAAGCATGGAGAGCTATACAAGCAGGAATGCCAAACGATGTAATAATATCTAGTGATATTGGAAACAATTGTGCAATAGGTAATGCATATCCTACTTTTGAAAAAGGAAGAAAATATCTTGCGCCTGGTCTATTCGGTCCTTGTGGCTATGGATTTCCATCAATACTTGGTGCTAAAATTGGTTGTCCTGATACTCCTGTAATTGGCTTTGCTGGTGATGGAGCTTTTGGAATTAGCATGAATGAAATGAGTTCATGTGCTCGAAAAGAATGGCCAGCTATCTCAATGGTAATTTTTAGAAATTATCAATGGGGTGCTGAAAAAAGAAATTCTATATTATGGTTTGATGATAATTTTATTGGAACAGAATTAGATCCAGATTTGAGTTATGCAAAAGTAGCTAATGCATGCGGTTTAAAAGGTGTTACCGTAAAAACAATGGAAGAAACTACTAAAGCAATAAAACAATCTTGTGAAGATCAAAAAAAAGGGATTACTACTTTTATAGAAGTTATTTTAAACCAAGAGTTAGGCGAACCATTCAGAAGAGATGCAATGAAAAAACCAGTTAAAGTAGCTGGAATTAAAAGAGAAGATATGAAGGCCCAAAAGGGATTTAATTAATTAAAGGAATGGATAAAAAAAATAGTAATAAAAGTTTTGGGGTACTTTTTTTTATTGTTTTTCTTCTAATAGCATTGTGGCCATTATTTAAAGGCGATAGTTTGAGAATCTGGTCCCTTTTAATAGCTGTAATTTTTTTAGTTTTAGGACTTTTGAATTCTAAAATTTTAAATCCATTTAAAAGAATTTGGATAAAATTTGGTGAGATTCTTGGTAAAGTGATTGCACCTTTAGTCTTATCAATTGTTTATTTTATAGTAATAACTCCAATCGGTCTTCTCTTAAGAATTTTTGGTAAAGACCTTTTGGGAATTAAATTTTTAGAAAAGAAATCCTACTGGATTAAAAGAGACAAAGATCTTGGATCTATGAAAAATCAATTTTAATGATAAGTTTTTTAAAAGAGTTTATAGTTTTTTTGAGATACAGAAAAAAATGGTGGCTATATCCAATCTTTTTTATACTTGGAATTTTTGGATTCTTGATAGTTTTAAGCCAAGGATCTACTGTAGCTCCATTCATTTACGCAATATTTTAATAATTAAATGCTAAAAAAAAATAATTATACTATCCAAGATGGTATAAAAGTTTTTGATTATTCAGACAACATAACTGGAAAAGTTATTACTTTCTATCATGATGACCCATTTCCAAATTATGAAATATCTGATGACAAGTTAGCTATACTAAAAAAAGGTGATGAAAATCTTTTTACATCAAACCTTAAAAAATTTATAGGATATAATAAAAAAATTCTTGAGGTAGGTGCTGGGACTTGCCAACTTTCTAATTATTTAAGTATTGGCAACAATAATGAAGTTGTTGCATTTGATGCAAATTTTACATCTCTAAAGGCGGGTTCAGATTTTGCAAAAAAAAATGAAATTAAAAATGTTGATTTTGTTTGTGGTGATATTTTTGATGAACACTTTTCAGATAATTACTTTGATATTATCTTGTGTAATGGTGTTTTACATCACACAAAAGATACTTTCGCTGCTATGAAGAAAGTTACTAAGTCATTAAAAAAAGACGGAATTTTATTAGTTGGCTTATATAATAAGTATGGAAGATTAAGAACTTTTATAAGAAAATATCTCTATAAAATCTTTGGAAAAAAATATTTAATGATTTTTGATCCAGTTCTAAGAAAAACTGATACAAAATCTTTAAAAAAAATTGACGCTTGGATTAAAGACCAGTATACGCATCCTGTTGAAAGATCTCATACTTTTGATGAAGTTATTGAGAATTTTAAAATTAATAAAATAGAGTTCTATAATTCTTTTCCTAGTTGTGATTTTTTTCAGAGCAATAAAGAAAATCAGGATGTTTCTAATCTTTTTAATAAAGGAAAAGTGGGGACAAAACTTGAGAGATTATTCACTCAAATATCTATGATTTTTAATAGACAGGGTGATGAAGGCGGGCTATATATTTTTTTAGGTCAAAAAAAAGATTAGATTAGTATTATAAATAATATGACGTCAATATTAGGAATTTCAGCTTTTTATCACGATAGTGCGGCTGCTTTAGTTGTTGACGGAAAAATCATAGCCGCAGCTCAAGAAGAGAGATTTTCAAGAAAGAAACATGACTCAAAATATCCCGCTAAAGCTGTCGACTATGTTCTTTCTGAAGGTAAATTAAACTTAAGCGAGATTGATCACATAGTCTTTTTTGAAAAACCTTTTTTAAAATTTGAGAGACTCTTAGAGACATATTTGGCCTTTGCTCCATTGGGTTTTAAATCTTTTAGTATGTCAATGCCAATATGGTTGAGAGAAAAGTTATTTCAAAAAAAGTTTATTTTTGAAAAGTTAAAAATTCACGATAAGAATTTTAATGATATTGATAAAATTTTTTTTTCAGAACATCACTACAGTCATGCAGCAAGTGCTTTTTTTCCTTCACCTTTTAAGGATGCAATTGTTTTAACTCTTGATGGAGTAGGTGAATGGGCAACAACTACTGTTGCGCTGGGCAAAGGAAATAAACTAGAAATGATAAAGGAAATTCACTTTCCTCATTCTTTAGGATTACTCTATTCAGCCTTTACATACTACACGGGTTTTAAAGTAAATAGCGGTGAATACAAACTTATGGGATTAGCTCCTTACGGTGAACCTAAATTTAAAAACATTATTTTAGAAAACCTAATTGACGTTAAAGAGGACGGTTCCTTTAAGCTAAATATGAAATATTTTAATTATGCTACCGGTTTAACAATGACAAATAACAAATTTTCAGAATTATTTGGTGAACCCGTAAGAAATCCAAAAAAAGAAAAGTTAACTCAATTTCATATGGATATAGCTGCCTCCATTCAATCAGTTACTGAGGAAATTATAATTAAGCTTACTAAATCAATTTCAGCAGAATTTAAGATTAAAAATTTATGCTTAGCTGGCGGTGTAGCTTTAAACTGCGTGGCTAACGGTAAAATTTTAAATAATAAGATTTTTGAAAATATATGGGTTCAACCTGCTGCAGGAGATGCTGGAGGTTCTATAGGTGCGGCTTTGAGTTTTTGGTTTAAGGAATTGGGTAATAAAAGAGATCATTATAAAGATGAAATGTCAGGTTCATTTTTAGGTCCAAGTTTTAGTAATAATCGTATAGAAAAAGATCTTAAATATTTAAATGCAAATTTTGATAAGCTTGAAGACAATGAGCTTTTGCCAAAATTAGCAAAGGAACTAAGTCAAAATAAAATTGTAGGATGGTTTCAAGGTAGAATGGAATTTGGCCCAAGGGCTTTAGGAGCTAGATCAATTTTAGCCAACCCTTTGTCAGAAAAAATGCAGAAACAATTAAATCTAAAGATTAAATTTAGAGAGGGTTTCAGACCCTTTGCTCCTTCAATTTTGAGCGAAGAAGTTTCAAATTGGTTTAACTTAAATAAAGAAAGTCCCTATATGTCTCTTGTCGCGAAAGTAAAAGAGGATAAAAAAACAAAACAAGATGAAAAAATTAATCTTTCCGGCTTTGATAAATTAAATGTTTTAAGGACGATAATTCCTGCTGTAACACATGTTGATAATTCTGCGAGAATTCAAACAGTTCATAAAGAAACCAATCCCAGATATCATCATTTAATTTCAGAATTTTACAAAATTACAAATTGTCCGATTTTAGTGAATACCTCATTTAATGTAAGAGGAGAACCAATAGTTTGTAGTATCGAGGATGCTTATAAATGTTTTATGGGAACTAATTTGGATATTTTAGTCTGTGAAAACTACATTTTATATAAAGAAAAACAAATTAAAAAGACCAAAGAAAATTATAAAGAAAAATTCGAATTAGATTAGTCTATTTATTCAAAATAGATTTAATTTTATCGCTTATTTTATCTGCTAGAATTGTGTTGCCCCTTGGACTTAAATGAACGAAATCAGTAAAGTTTTCTTTACTGTTAAGTAGTGCCTCAATCGGATCAACAATAATTACATTTTGATGATTTTTAAATTTATCCATTGTTTTATTAAGAACTACATTAGTCACCGACCAAAAACTATCATGATAGTTTAATTGATCAATGTTATCTTTTTTTAAATTTTTTAAAACTTCTACACTTTCTTTTAGATCGTATGATCTTAATTTTTTTTGAATTGGTGGATTAAAAAAGAAAGCTTGTTTTACCAAAACTACTTTTGTTGAGTTTTTTTTACTAAAATTAATTATCTCATTTAAAGTTTCATAATATTGGTCAGTAAAATAAAAAACATTATGTTTTATATCATCTTTGTATGGAGATATAATTTTGTCAGATTTGATGGTTAAATTTATAATTTTTCTATAAGCTTTATACAAAAGTCTAAAAGTCATTACATTATCCATTAAAATCAAATTTATTCTTATAATTTTGTCGTTATCCAATCTTTCATCAATCATAATTTTAGTTCCGATGGAGTCATACATTGTTGGGTTTCTATTAGAATAAATAATTATAATGTCTGGTTCGTAATTAAATGCTTCTTTAAAATATAATTCTCTAATAAAATTCAAAGACTTTGCTGGTAGACCAAAATTTAAAACCTCTACATCAAAATCTTTTTTTTTAAGCTTATCTTCTAGATTTTTTGGATAAGTTTGATTTATTTCACTACCTAGTCCAATAGTAGTTGATCCTCCAAAAGCAATAATTCGATTTTTAACTTTTTTTTTAAAACTAAATTCATTACCCCTGAAACCTTTAGAGTTAATTTTATAGTTTATTTTTTTTCCATATTTTTCATGAGAATAATTACCTGGAACAAACCTATCTTTATTTGTATCCCAATTTACAAGAAAAACTTCTTGCTTTTGTTGAAAATTTTTTGAAATTTTACTAAAGGGTTTAAACAAAAAACTTACTTTATTTTCTTTTAAATAGATTATAGTCGCTGAAGTTAACTCAATTACAACCAAGATAATCGTCAAAAATAATAAGTTTAAAAAAAATTTATTAATTTTCATTTAATGTTTAAAACTGTTGCAGGATCTAATCTAACACCAAACCAATTTAATCTTACATCTAAGTGTGCACCTGTAGATCTACCAGTAGAACCTACTGTGCCAATCACATCACCTTGTTTTACTTTTTGTCCCTTTTTAACAAATATTTTTTGCATATGCATATATAATGTTGAAATTCCATGACCATGATCAAAAATTAGAGTGCCTCCTGTGTAAAACAAATCGCTTTCAACCATTGTTGCAGTTCCATCCAACATGGCTTTTATTTTTGTCCCTTCTTTTGCAGCAAAATCAATTCCATAATGAGGCCATTTAGGTTTTCCATTTAAAATTCTTTGACTCCCATATACGCCAGTTATTATCGCGTTTTCAAGAGGTGGTATAAATTTTTTTTTAAAAAATGTTAAATTACTCTCTATAGCTCGAGCATCAGATATAATTTTATTTTCTTTCTTTATCCTTTCGTAGACTTCTTTTGGCGGTGTAACCTTTTTTTCTGGAAGTCCGTCTATTTTTTGAATCTTATATTTTCTTTTTTGAACTTTTTTTAATATTTTTTGCTTTTTACCATTAAATTCATGAGTAATTATAATGTCATATTTTTGATCTCTACCTATACCGAATGCAAAATACCCATCATCTGTTACTTTAACTTTTTTTTTATCTATCCATATTTTAGATTTTGGTTCTGTTTTCCCAATAATAAAATGACCTTGAATAAATTTTCCATTAAATTCTAGTGCGGAAACCTCAAAACTTATAAAAAAGGTTATTAAAATATATCTTACTATCTTGCTGTCCATCCGCCATCTACTAATAAAGAAGTTCCAGTTATCATTGAAGCAGCATCTGAAGCTAGAAAAACTGCAGCAGATGATATTTCAGGCAGTTCTGCATATCTCCCTAGAGGAATATTACCTAAAACTTCTTTCCTAAAATTTTTATTTTTGAAAAATTTTTTTGTCATTGGAGTTACTACAAATGTAGGAGCAATGCTATTAACTCTTATATTGTATTTAGCTAAATCTATTGCCATACCTTTTGTTAATCCTTCAATACCAAATTTCGTCATATTATAAACACTTCTAATAGGACCTCCTACATGCCCCATTTGAGAAGACATATTAACTATTGCACCACCATTCTTTTTTCTATTTTTTGTTTGAACCATTTTTAAAGCTACTAAATTAGCAACATTGAAAGCAGCAATAGTATTTATCTTAACTACTTTTTCCATGTCTTGTTTACGGATTTTTAAAAAATGTTCTGGAATATTTGTTCCTGCGTTATTAATCAAAACATCGATTCTTTGTTGACTATTTATTACTTGTTTTAATTGAAGGTAATTAGTTAAATCACAAACATAAGTTTTACATTTAACTTTATGTTTTTTTGCTATTTTTGCAACTGCGTCCAAATCTTTTTTTGTTCGACTGATTAATATAAGATTTGATCCTGCTTCAGCTAAAGCTATTGCACATGCCCGACCTAAACCTTTACCTGCTCCTGTTACTAGAGAATATTTGCCTTTTAAATTATATTTTTTTAAGTACATATTTAAAAAATCAACTTAAGATCAGTGTATATTAAATCTATAGCCACTAATAGTATAGCTAATAAACCGAGCCACCCAATCCATTTATATTTCTCAATCCATTTAGCTATAAGATTAGCTGCAAAAGCCATTAAAGCAATCGACAAAGCTAGTCCAAATATTAAAAGCACAAAATGTCCTTTTGCTGCTCCAGCAACACTTAATACGTTATCCAAACTCATTGTTACATCTGCCATAATTATTGTAAAAATTGCTTTTCCAAAAGAGCTGTTGTCAACTTTAATATCTTTCTTTTCAATTTGGCCTTTAATTACATCTACATATAATTTGTAACATATGTAGAGTAGTAAAATTCCTCCAATTAATCTTAAGCCAGTTATCATTAATAAATACGTTGTAATTAATGTGAATAATATTCTTAAAATAACTGCTGCACCTATCCCAAAAAAAATTATTTTTTTTCGTTTATCTTGATCAAACTTTGATGCGACCATTCCGATAATGATGGCATTGTCACCTGCTAAAACTAAATCGATGAATATTATTTGTATTAAAATTATAAATTCTTCTGTCATTTGATTTGGTTATTTAAAATAAAATCTGCACCTTTTTCTGCAATCATTATAGTTGGAGCATTTGTATTTCCCGAAGTAATATTTGGCATTATCGATGCATCTATGACTCTTAGATTTTGAAGTCCATGTACATATAACTTATCATTTACAACAGCATTTTCATCTTTGCCCATTTTACATGTCCCTACCGGATGAAAAATAGTTTGAGTAAAGTCACTACCAGCTTTTACCAACTCCTCATCATCTGTAATATGAAGTCCTGGCCTATATTCTTCTGGTTCATATTTTTTAAAAGTTTCAGTTTCAAGCATAATTTTTCTAACTAATTTTAAACCTTGAGCAGCAACCATTCTATCATCTTGTGTAGACAAGTAATTCATTTTAATTTTTGGGTTAATTCTACTATCGCTACTTACTATTGAAATCTCACCTCTACTAGATGGTCTAATATTAGCAACTGTTGGAGTTATTCCATCGAAATCGTGTAATTTAGAAGCTCCAAGAATATCTGTGCTTATTGGTTGAACATGAAATTGTAAATTAGGAGTTTCCTTTGAAGGATCACTTTTAGCAAAACCACAAACTTGACTCGCGCCCATTGTCATTGGACCACTTTGTTTGAAAAGATATTCTAAACCAATCATAAAATTTCCCAGTAAACTATTTATTTTTCCATTTAAGGATTTTAAATTTTTTACTTTGTAAACTGGTCTGAACATAAGATGGTCTTGCAAGTTCATGCCGACCCCCTTTAACTCATGAATAGTTTTTATGCCGTTTTTTTTAAGTTTATTCGCGTCTCCAACTCCAGATACCTGAAGTATATGAGGAGACCCTATTGAACCTGCTGATAAAATTACTTCTTTTCTTGCTTTAATAGTAAAAATTTTATCTCCTTGATAAAAGCTAACGCTCTCTGCTTTTCTACCTTCAAAATTAATTTTTTGAACGTGTGCATTAGTTATTATTTTTAAATTTTTTCTTTTTTTAATTGGACTTAAATATCCTTTAGCAGCACTACATCTCAATTTGAGTAAAGATTTATTATGATTAGTTGTAAACTGAAAAAAACCTATTCCAGTATTATCTCCCGTATTAAAATCATTTGTTTTTTGTATTCCGCATTCTTCGGCTGCATTTTGAAACTCATCTAACATTTTTAGATTTATTCTTTTGTTTGAAACCATAATTGGACCGCTGTCATTATGAAATTCACTTTTACCTAACTCATTATTCTCTGATTTTAAAAAATAAGGAAGAACATCATTCCAACCCCATCCATTATTTCCCATTTGTCTCCAATTATCATAATCGTTACTTTGACCTCTAATCCATAAAAGCCCATTAATTGAAGAACTTCCACCTAAAGTTTTCCCTCTTGGGTACCTAATTGATCTGTTATTCATGCTTTCATCTTTTTCAGTATGAAAACACCAGTCTACTTTTGGATTATGCATTGTTTTGTAATAGCCAACTGGAATATGTATCCAAGGGTAATTATCTTTTCCTCCTGCTTCTAATAAAAGAACTTTACATTTATCATCGGCAGTTAAGCGGTTAGCCAAAACACATCCAGCCGAGCCTGCACCAATTATTATAAAATCAAAATTTTCCATGAACAATTATATGTTATAGGTCTAAAACATATAATTGCCAATGTATGAAATTCAACCTGTAGTTTAAATACTATTGTTTGACTCTAAAATTTTAAAGAGGTTTAATTCTTCAATTATCAATAATTAAACGGGGGAATAATGAAAAAATTATTAACTGTTGTTTTAAGTTTAGCTGTATTTATTGGTTTTTCGATGACTACCGCTAACGCTAAAACGTTAAAATGTCAGACCGTTCTAAACACTAAAGCTGATGAAGTTAAAATGTTGAAGGACTTTACTGACACTGTAACAGCGCTAACTGATGGTTCGTTAAAATTTGAAATTTTACCGGCTGGAGCTGTTGTAGGAGTAAAAGAGACACTTGATGCAGTAGACAAAGGATTAATCGACTGCGGATTTGCTTGGACACACTATTGGTCAGGCGATCATCCAGCAGCTATGTTATTTGGATCTCCAGTAGCAGGTGGTGGAGTTGGTATAGATAACTTAGCCTTCTTATCTTGGTTCCAATACGGCGGTGGTAAAGAATTATACGATCGACTTTGGAAAGAAATGGGAAGAGACATTAAAGGATTTATGCTTCAACCAGTTGGACCTGAGGCTTTAGGATGGTTTCCTAAACCAATTAAAAATATGGCCGACTTTAGAAAATATAAATTCAGAACACCTCCAGGAATACCTGGTCAAACATATAAAGATATCGGTATCGCATCTGTAGCAATGGGTGGTGGAGATATTCTACCAGCTCTTCAAGCAGGTACAATCGATGCAGCAGAGTGGTGTTGCCCTAAACCAGATTTAACATTTGGTTTTCAAAAGGTATTAAAACACTATTACCTACAAGGTTTACACCAAGTAGTGGTAAATGCTGATTTTTATATTACTGGAAAAACTTATAAAAAAATGACTGCTCATGAGAAAAAATCTCTTGAGGTAGCTGCTAATGCTTCATTAGCTAAATCTCTAAGCTATAGAATCTATGAAAATGGAAAAGCTTTAAGAGAGTTAACTACTAAGCACGGAGTAATTCTTGAAGATACTCCAACTGACTACTTTAAGGAATATATGGCAGCAGCAAAGAAAACTTTGAATTCAAACGCACAAAAAAATAAATTTTTTGCAGAAGTATATGATTCAATGAAAGAGTTTGCTGATATTGCTGTTCCTTTCTGGGCAGGAGCTCAAATGTCAAATGCTAAGCTAGGTATGGCTCACGCAGCGACATTAAAGTAATAAATTAAATTAAAACATCTTTAGAGCGGACTTTTAAAGTCCGCTCTAATTTTTTAGAATTAATTATGAGTAACAAACAATCAAAATTAGATATTTCAGATGAAATGATAGCCGAAAGACGTGGCGGATCAGGAAAAATGCCCGCTGATATGCCTTCTTGGATGGCTAAAACAATTACATCAATAGATAAATTCAGTAAGTGGGTAGGAAATATAGTTTGCTGGATACTTATGCCTTTAATTTTTGCAATGACTTATGAAGTTATAATGAGAAAGTTATTTTTAGCTCCCACTATTTGGGCTTACGATATAAGTCGTTTTTTATATGGCGCTTTGTTTATGTTAGGTGCAGGCTATGCACTTTCTAGAGGAGTTCATATAAGAGCAGATTTTTTATACAGAAACTTCAAAATTAAAAACCAAGGATTAATTGATTTTTGGTTATACATTTTATTTTATTTTCCAGGATTATTAGTTTTTCTTTACATGACTATTGGTTATGTAGGTGAGTCAATACAAAGAGGTGAAAGAGGAATGGATACAACTTGGATGCCATATATGTGGCCAATCAAAAGTTGCTTACTTATAGGAATTATACTTCTTCTTGTTCAAGGTGTTTCAGAATTACTTAAAAGTTACTGGGCATCAAAAAAAGGTGAGTGGCCAGGAGATACTAAATGATCGCCGAATTAATTGATCCAGCTATTCTTGGCTTTATTTTAGTTGGTGTGATGTTATTTGCAATATTTGTAGGGTTTCCAATATCTTTTACTCTTATATTTTTAGGATTTGTTTTTGGATATTTAGGATTTGGTAAACTTGTTTTTTATTTAATGACCTTACAGTTCTCGATGGTGATGACAGAACAGACTCTCGCTGCCGTCCCGCTCTTTGTCTTTATGGGAATTATGATGGAGCAAGCTGGATTAATGGAGAGACTGTTTTCTGCATTCCAACTAATGTTGGCAAGAGTTAGAGGATCACTTTACTATGCTGTTTTATTTGTTTCAGTAATATTTGCAGCTGCAACAGGAATAGTTGGAGCCTCTGTAACAATTTTAGGAATCATGGCAGCTAAATCAATGAATAGATCTGGTTATAATGTAAGATTAGCAGCAGGAACAATTACTGCTGGAGGGACTCTTGGTATTTTAATACCCCCGAGCATTATGCTTGTAGTTATGGGGCCAATAATGGAAATTCCAGTAATTGATTTATTTGCTGCAGCAATATTTCCAGGAATTCTTCTTGCAACTTTATATGCAGCCTACACTACAATAAGATGTATGATGGATCCAAAATTAGGTCCTCCTTTACCTAAAGATATGCATGCTACTAGCATGTCAAAAGTATGGGTTGAATTTTTCCTTGGATTAGTACCACCAGCAGCTTTAGTTTTTGCAGCACTTGGAAGTATTTTATTTGGATTTGCAACTCCTACAGAAGCAGCTGGATGTGGAGCTATGGGCGCACTACTTTTATCTCTTGCATACAAGAAATTAACATTACCAAAATTACAAGAAGCTTTAGTTAAAACTTTAGAGATAACTGCGTTAATAATGGTTTTAGTTGCTGCATCAAATTTCTTTGGAGCAGTATTCGCAAGACTGGGAACACCAACACTATTGACTGAATTCCTACTTGGATTAGAAATGAATAAATATCTTATCCTAGCTATGATAATGGCTATGATATTCTTATTAGGTTGGCCTTTAGAATGGGTACCAATTGTTATGATTATTATACCAATTATTTTACCATTAGTAGAAGCATTAGGTTTTAATTTAACTTGGTTTGCCATATTGGTTGCCGTCAATCTACAAACCGCCTGGCTATCTCCTCCTGTCGCGCTTTCAGCATATTTTTTAAAAGGTGTAGTACCTGAGTGGGATTTAAAAGATATTTATTACGGTATGATGCAATTTATGGTATTGCAAATTATTGGATTAGTATTAATAGTAGTATTTCCACAAATAGCATTGTGGTTACCAACTTTACTTTATGGCAGTTAAATATATTAAAAAAGCAGCTAAAACTCCGGAAACGGATGATCATAAAACTCAAGCAGCAGTGCAAGATATTCTTAACGATATTGCAAAAAGAAAAGAAGAATCGTTAAAAGAGTTAAATAAAAAATTTGATAAATACGAGGGAGAAGTAATCGTTTCAAAGGATAAAATTGAGGAAGCGATTAAGAAAGTTGATCAAAAAACTAAAGATGACGTAAAGTTTGCCCACGAGAGAATTAGAAAATTTGCCGAACATCAATTAAAAAGCATGAATAATGATTTTGAAGTTGAATTATCGAAAGGGTTATTTGCAGGACAAAGATTGATACCGGTTGATACCGCTGGATGTTATATACCAGGAGGGCGTTATGCACACATATCTTCAGCAGTTATGGCAATTACTCCTGCAAAAGTAGCAGGTGTTAAGACAATTATTTGTGCAAGTCCACCAAAAGACAAAGACGGAGCAAATCCAGGAATTATTTTTGCCGCTAATCATTGTGGTGCTGATATAATAATGAATTTAGGTGGCGTAGCTGCAATAGGTTCATTAACTCACGGTTGTTTCAATAATCCACCAGTTGATTTCCTTGTTGGAGCTGGAAATCAATATGTAGCAGAAGCAAAAAGAATAGTTTATGGAAAAGTAGGTATAGACCAGTTCGCAGGACCAACTGAAATTGCAATTATAGCTGATAAGTCTGCCGACAAAGAGATAGTAGCAGTTGATATTGTTGGTCAGTTAGAACATGGATATAATTCCCCTGGTTGGCTTTTTACTACAGATAAATCACTAGCTGATTACTGCATGAAAAGAATTCCTGAATTAATAAATGAATTACCAGAGTTAGCAAAAGTCAATGCTACGGAAGCTTGGAAAGATTACGGTGAAATAATACTTTGCGATACTAATGAAGAAATGGCTGAGGTCAGCGATAAATATGCTTCTGAACATTTAGAGGTTCATGCTGAAAATTTAGATTGGTGGTTAAAAAGATTAAGAAATTATGGATCATTGTTTTTAGGAGAAGAGACTACAGTTGCTTATGGAGATAAGTGCTCTGGAACAAATCATATTCTTCCTACAAAAGGAGGCGGGAGATATACAGGCGGACTTTTTGTCGGAAAATTCATTAAAACTTTAACTTTTCAAAGGATGACTAAAGAAGCTACAAAAGTAGTAGGCGCAACTGCTGCACGACTTGGGAGAGCTGAAGGAATGGAAGCTCATGCTAGAACAGCAGACATTAGACTTAGAAAATACGGCTTTTCAAATAAATGAACAAATACGATTTAAGCGGGAAGGTTGCTATTGTTACTGGTGGCGCACAAGGTTTTGGATTAGCGATTACAAAAAAGTTTTTAGACTCTGGAGCTGAAGTTATCATTTGGGATATTGATAAAGCGGAAACCCAAAAAATCGTAGATCAAAATAAAGATAAAAAAATTTCTTTTAATATATTGGATATAACTAAATTTGAAGATGTCCAAAATCATGTGAATGAAATATCAAATAAAAAAAAAATTGATATATTAATTAATAACGCAGGAATTACTGGAAAGAACGCTACAGTTTGGGATTACCCAGTAGATGAATGGAAGAAGGTAATGGATATAAATTTACTAGGCACATTTTATTGTTGTAAAGCAATAGTTCCAGTTATGATTAAAAATAATTATGGAAGAATTGTAAATGTTGCTTCGATATCTGGAAAAGAGGGAAATGCTAACGCAGGTGCCTATAGTTCAGCTAAGGCTGGTGTAATAGGATTGACTAAATCTTTAGGAAAAGAATTAGCAGACAAAAATATAGCGGTTAATGCTATAACACCAACAACAGCAAATACTAGAATTTTAAAACAAATGACCGAAAAACACGTAAACTTCATGCTTTCAAAAGTTCCTAGAAATAGATACCTAGAGTTAGACGAACTTGCTTCTATGGTAACATGGTTGTCTAGTGAGGAGAATTCATTTTCTACTGGTGCTATTTTTGACATAAGCGGAGGCAGAGCAACATACTAACCTAGAACACCTAATTTTATTGATAAATTAAAATTTGACTTTGATGAAATTCAATAGTCAAATAAGAATATTAAACAAGGGGGAAAATGAAAATTTTGTGCGTGTTATATGATGATCCAAAAGGAGGTATGCCCAAAAATTATCCTCTTAACTCTATTCCTAAGTTAAATAAATACCCTGATGGAATGACACTTCCAACTCCGAAATCAATTGACTTTAACCCAGGCGATCTGCTTGGTTGTGTTTCTGGAGAGCTTGGTTTAAGAAAATTCTTAGAGTCAAACGGTCACAAATTAGTAGTTACATCTGACAAAGATGCTAAAGGATGTAAAGCTGACAAAGAATTAGTTGATGCAGATATTGTAATCTCACAACCTTTTTGGCCTTATTATCTTACTAAGGAAAGAATTAAATCTGCAAAAAATTTAAAGATGGCAATAACAGCTGGTATTGGATCAGATCACGTAGATTTACAGGCTGCAATGGATAATAAAATAGATGTCGTTGAAGTTACTTATTGTAACTCAAGATCTGTAGCAGAACATATAGTGATGATGATATTGTCTTTGGTGAGAGACTACCACAATCAACATGCTATTGTTAATGACGGAGGTTGGAATATCGCAGACGCTGTTCAAAGATCTTACGATGTAGAAGGGATGCATGTAGGAACTGTTGCAGCTGGAAGAATTGGTTTAGATGCTTTAAGAAAGATGAAACCTTTTGATGTTCACTTACATTATTTTGATAGACACAAATTACCAGACTCTGTTGAAAAAGAATTAAATTTAACATTTCATGAATCAGTGGAATCTTTAGTTAAAGTTTGTGATGTAGTTACTATAAACTGCCCTCTTCATCCTGAAACTGAAAATCTATTTGACGATAAGTTAATAAACAAAATGAAAAAAGGTGCTTACATAGTAAATACTGCAAGAGGTAAAATTTGTAACAGAGAGGCAATAGCTAAGGCTCTTAAGTCAGGCCAATTAAGTGGATACGCTGGTGATGTTTGGTTCCCTCAACCAGCGCCTAACGATCATATTTGGAGATCAATGCCAAATCACGGTATGACTCCGCATACGTCTGGTACTTCATTATCAGCTCAAGCAAGATATGCGGGAGGCGTGAGAGAAATTTTAGAATGTTTTTTTGAAAAAAAACCAATTAGAGAACAATATTTAATTGTTAAAGACGGTCAACTTGCCGGCATGGGTGCCCACTCTTACAGTAAAGGTAGTGCAACAGGCGGTTCAGAAGAAGCTGCAAAGTACAAAAAAAAATAATCTAAGCATACATCGCAGGTTGTAGACATTATGCATACCTGAAATAAAATTTTAACATAGCTAATATAAAATTTATTTTAATATACTACTAAAAAATTCAGATAGAAAAATACATGAAAAAACTTTTTATAATACTAATTTTAACAGCATTTTCCTCAGCTTATGCTGGCGGACATATAACTAAAAAACAAAAAGTAGAAACTATACAATGTCTTGGACATTATAGTGCAACGGCTGTTTTACCTGCTGATACTATCGAAGTTAAAGATATGGAAATGGCTTTAGCTTCAGTTAAAGTAATAAGATCTTTTCTACAAAAAGAACAAGTTAGTGACGATGAGATGAACAAAGGTATGAATGAGCATGTAGACAAAGTTTATGGAAAACCATTTGATAAAGGCATGAATGATAAATGTAATAAATTTATCTATAAACTAATCCCTGGTTCTAAAGAAGAAATAGAAAAATTATCTAGAACTATTTATGGAGGATAATTTATGAAAAAATTTTTTATAATACTATTTTTAACAGCGTTTTCCTCAGCTTACGCTGCAGGGCATTTAAGTGAAAAAGAGAAAAAAGCTACATTAAAATGTACAGGACTATATTATGCTAATAGCATGATACCTCAGGGTACTTTAGAACTTGATAAGATTGTTTATTCTATTTCGGCAAAGAAATTTTTAACATCATATTTAATAAAAGAGGGAGTTAAAGAAGATTTTATTAATTCAGAACTTAACAAATCTATTGATGAACTTTATGGAAAACCATATAATGAAAAAAAAACAGGTGATTGCGATAAATATATTTACAAACTAATACCTGAAGCTAAAGCAGAAATTGATAAACTAGTAAAATCTGGAATTTATTAAACTAACAGGAGTAAAACATGATAGTAAAAATAGAAAGTCCAATTGCAACTTTTGCAAAGTGGAAAGCGATGGTTCACAGCAATTCAGAAAAGATTAAAAAATACGGTATGACATTTCTTTATGCTGGAACAGAAAAAGATAATGACTCAAAAATCACTACCATTATTAGATTTGATACAATGGATGGTCTTAAAGCTTTTAAGGCTGATGAGGAACTTCATAAAGAAAGAGCAGCAGCTGGAGTAGTCTTAGAGAAATCCGTTACAACTCTAATGAGTGAAGATCTGTTAGAACAATATAAAGGATAACTAAAAGGATAAATATGATAGATAAATTTGGAAACGCATTTTATTTAATAATTTACTTAGCTCATTTCATTATAGTTGGAAGTTACGCGTACCAACTTGTATTTGATACTAAAAAATTTCTTAAAGGTAGAGGAGTAGATAAGACAGCTACTTTAATCACTAGATTCGCTGGTTCATTTATGGTTGCAATAGTTTTAATGGCGATCTACGTAGCCTTTGTAAGATCAGGTGGTTTAGATGCTACTTGGGCGTTCTTTAACTTAGTTTTTATAATTAATGTTTCAATATTAGCTGTAAATTTTTATACGTTAAAAATTGATAAGACAGGTTTAACTAAAAAAACAAGAAACGATGGGATATACGCGCCACTTGTTCTTGTAATTATTAGTGCAGTTCTTTGTTACGGCTTAGCTGATAAGATTTACGTTTAAGTTAGGCATAATGGCAAAATTTATGAATATAGTTAGATGTAAAGTCAAATCTTCAAGCAGAGAAGAATATTTAAAAATAATTAATGAAATGCCGAAATTCGATGGGCAAATTTCAGCGAAGTTTGTTGAAACAAAACCAAACGAATTTTTTATGATTGGCGAATGGAATTCTGAAGATGATATAGCTAAAGCAAGACCAAAAATGATTGAATTTTTGGACAAAGCTAGACACACTTTAGAAGAATTGTCCCCAGAGTTAGGAGTTACTGATCCACACTCGGGAACAATAATAGTAGAAAAATAAAACAAGGAGGAAAACATGGCAAAATTCATAACTCTTGGGGTTTATACTGCTAAAGGACTTGGCGGGTTTGTAAGCAATCCAGGTACAGACAGAAAAGCTGCAACATCCGCACTTGCTGCTGCAGGAGGAGCTAAAGTAACTCGTTACGCTGGCTTGAGAGGTAAGTATGATTTTATGGCTGAAATCGAAGGTACATTTGAACAGGCTGCAGCTGCAGCAATGGTTGCTGTATCTAGTGGCGCCGTATCTGATTTTACTATTTTAGAAGATGTTAATCTAAATGAAATAGCTAAAACAGCACAAAAGATGGCAAGCACTTACAAAGAGCCAGGAAAATAATTATTTTTTAAAACTTATACATTTTAAGGTATCGGTGAATTTGATTTGATTCTTATATTTAAATTTAATTTCACCGATTCCTTTATTAATTTCCTTTTTAGTCAGATTTAAAAGACAGGATATGTATCTGTTTTTTATCATATTTATATACTTATTTTTAGAGATATTTACTTCATAATTGAAATTTGATTCATTAATTTTTTTTAAATTTTTTCTTATTACTTTAAACAAAAACTCATCTTTTTTTAAACTTTTATTTAGTTGATGCTTCATTTTTTTAAAACATGGAATTTTGTTATTTTTAGTTTTTAGGGAAAAAATTAATATTTTTCCTTTTGGATTAAGACTTTTCTTCGCAAAATTTAATAATAAAATTAGTTTATTTTTAGAAAAAAAATGTATTGTTTGTTTGATTAAAATTAAATCAAATTTTCTTCCTTCTCTAAGGAAATTTATTGCGTTGGACTTTTTAAATAATATATTTTTTTTAGTATTCTTATTTCTTAAAATATCTACACCTATTGCCATATTTTTAAATCTATATTTTTTTTGAAGAAAACTTATTATATTGGCTCTACCACAACCAATATCTAGAATTTTAGTATTTTTATTTAATAGAGTTTTTGTTTTTAAAAATTTATGAAAGTTAGAAATATATTTTTCAGAAGAAAGCCAAGTTTTATTATCCCAGTTTTTAAGAGGTCTCATTAAAGAGCTACAACAGCTGCTGCCATAGATGCTAGTCTAGCCTGTGTATCATCGGCTCTACTGGTGATTACAACAGGAATTTTACCTCCAACAACCACTCCTGCTGCACAAGCTCCCATAAAAAATATCATCATTTTCACTAAAGCATTGCCAGATTCTACATTAGGCACAAGCAATATATCAGTTTTTCCTGCGACTGCATTTTTTATACCTTTTATTTGAGCGGCCTTTTCAGAAACTGAGTTATCAAAAGCCATCGGACCAAAAACATTAGCGTCAATACCTTCATCGTTTGCTCTTTTAGTTAGTTCCTTTGCTTCAATTGAACTTGGCACACTTTCCAAGACCTCTTCTGTAGCGGATAATACAGATACTTTCGGTTTTGATATTCCAATTCTTTTAGCAAAGTCTACAGAGTTTTTTAGAATATGCATTTTTGTTTCTAATTTAGGTAAAACATTTAAAGCACCATCAGTTATTATAAATGGTTTGTCATTTTTTTCTAAAGTCATATGCCAAATATGACTTAATCTTTTTTTACCAATAAGATTTAGGTCTCTTTTTAAAACAGCTTTCATTAAAATATCTGTATGTATGTGACCTTTTACAATTATTTTAACTTTTCCTTCACTAGCAAGTTTAGCAGCGATAGGGGCAGTATTATTTTCAGTAGGTTCGTGAATTATTTGATATTTTGAAATATCCCATTTTATATCTTTCGAAATTTTTTCAATAGTTGATTTATCACCAACAAAAACTGGTTCGATTAAATTTGCCTCCACAGCTTGTTTTGCAGACTCAATTGCAACAGACTTACCTGCGTTAACAATCACTGCTTTTATTGGTCCTCTTTTCTTTCCTAATTTTAAAAGATTGTCAGGACAAATTATTTTCTTATTTGATAACATTTAGCGCCTTCATTTCTTTTTGTATTTTTGAAGGTATAGATATATCTTTATTTAAATTATCTTTATATATTTTATTTTTTCTTTCTCCAGGAAATAGAATTGAGCTAAAACCTTTGGCTTTTGGAAGTTTTTTAACTATTTTAATACTTTTTTTCATTTCTTTGATAAAATTATTCTTTGGAAAAATTCTAGGATTTATAGTTAAGAATAAATGTCCAACATTTTGAGGGCCAGAAAAATCTTCAAATGGGTCTCTAGTTTTACCAGTATGGCTACTACCCGTTAAAATTCCGCTAAGAATATCTACCATCCATGCTAAGCCAGATCCTTTGTAACCTGCAATGGGTAATTGTGTGCCTAATAAAGCCTGTCTAGCATTTGTCGTTATTTTTCCATTTTTATTAAGAGCGACTCCTTTTGGAATTTTCAATCCAAATTTTTCAGCTATTCTTATTTTTCCTCGGTTTATAATCGATGCAGATGCATCAAAAATAAATGGAACTTTGCCTGTAGGTGCTCCAAAACAAATGGGATTAGTTCCAAATAAAGACCTTTTTGCTCCATAAGGAGCCAAGGCAGGAGGAGCGTTAGTAAAACAAAATACTATTAAATTTTTTTTTACTGCTTGTTCAGCATAAAAACTAGACAACCCATAATGACCGCTTTTTTTTATAGCTACTAGACCCATGCCATTTTTTTGCGCACTTTTGATCGCACATTGAATACCAATGTCTGCAGCTACAAATCCAATGCTATTATCTGCATTAATATGAAAAATTGATGAAGTTAATTTTTTAACTTTAATTTTTGGTTTTGGATTTATTACCCCTTTTTTAATCCTGTCACAGTACATCTTTAATCTTGAAAGACCATGAGATTTAGCTCCTATAAGTTCTGACTTAACTAGATACTGAGCGCAAATTAAAGAATGATTTTTGGAAAGGTGATGTTGTTGGAAAATTTTCTGAAGATATAAAATTAATTCTTTTCTTTTCACTTAATTATTTTAGCACCCTTAGTTTCCCAATAATTTGTTCTCTGTTCAGGATTTTCAACTAAACCTTTACACATAAGACCATATTTTTGAGCTAAAGATGGGAAATCTTCATTTGCTAATTTTATAAATTGATTAACTTTATCTTTAGTCATCACAGCCATAACTTTAGGGTTTAATCCCATAATTTCTCCTAAATCATAATTATACTTAAGCGAAATATCAGCACTTTTTTCTAAACCCGAAATAATTTCTTTTTGTTTACCAGCCTTTTTTAAACTTTCAGCTGCTACTTTATAAAAACTATAACAATTTAAATAATCTTTCTGAATGTTTTCCATTACATATTTTGCTATTTTCTTTTCTTTTACATTTTCTTTGGCCAAAAGGGTACTAGGTATTAATAATAATAAAGTTATTAAAAATATTCTATTCATAAATTTTTAACCTTTTCCTCTCCATGGAATAGTTTTGTCAATAATTTTTCTTATTGTAATATCAAATATCAAACCTAGCATCCCCATAATAAAAATAGTTATCCAAATTACCTCATATTGAAAATATTTTTTTGCGACATTTTCTACAAACCCAATACCAGTTGTTCCAGCTAAAAATTCAGCAGCGACTAAAGTACCCCAGCACATACCAGTAGCAACTCTTATACCGGTAAGAATTTCTGGTAATGAATTTGGAAATATTACATGCCTTAATATTTGCCATCTAGATGCACCGAGAGAATGAGCGGCATGAATTTTTGAAAGTTGAGTTCCTGAAGCCCCTGCACGAGCTGATATAATCATAATTGAAAGTGAGACCATAAATAATAAAAATACTTTACCAAGGTTATCAATACCAAGAACTGAAATAACTAGTGGTGCCCATGCTAACGGTGGAACCGGTCTGTATAATTCAATTAACGGATCAAAAAATCCTTTTGCAAATCTATTTAATCCCATAAACAAACCTAGAGGTACTCCAATTATTATTCCAAAAATTAAACCAAGAAAAACTCTAAGAAATGAATCCCAAATATGCCCTGTAGGTACTGGTATTTTAAATAAATTAAAATCTCCTGTAACAAAACTTAAAACCTTACTTTTAAAATTAGGTTTTACTTCACCTTTTTCATTATGGATCGGATATTCGCCTGGCATCATATCAGCAATCCAATCAGGAAGAATAAAGCCAATAACTTTACTAACGTCCATCATCTCATACCAAATTAAAGGGATTTGTTTAAAACCTACATTTGGATTTAGCATTAAAGTAAATTTATTAAGAGTGTCCGAAGGTTTAGGAAGCCATCTACCTGATCCTTGCTCTGTACAACTAGGACCACTAGACATAATTGTTCCAGATGGAAACAAAATAAGGTCAACCCATTTTAATCCCCCTTGTTCTCTTTTTTGAGCATTATCAAAGTTAATTATTGATGCCTGCATATTATTTAAAGTGTTAGGCGGGAATATACTTGCATATTCAATTCTTCTTGCAATTTTAAGAATATCCTTAGCAAAAGACGAAGCAATATCTTCAGATGAATTTATCTTAGATCTATAATCTTTAATCTCTTTTTTAAGCGTCTCCATCGCCAATGTATATTGTGGATTATGGTTTCGTATTTCAAAAAATTCATCGCTAATTATATTTAACTCCATAGCAGCAGCTTGAAATTTTAAACCTTTTTTTGTTTTAGGTATTGATGGAATTTCAATTGTATTCTCTATAGAGGTACTTGAGGCACCCCATGTGCCTTCTTGCTTTGCTAATTCCATCCTTTTAACTTCTTCTTCTGGACTTTCGTTAGGAAAATCTTTTCTATTAAAATTGTCAGTTAAATTATTTATCTTATTAGTTATTAAATTTACTTGTTCTCTTGTTTTATTTTCCAACAGTTTTTCACTAGTAAGTAATGGAATTGTATTTTTTGTTTGATTAATAAAATTTAGCAATTTGACTTTATCTTGACCATTAATTTTATTAGATTTTTCAACATTTATAGATATTTTATTTAAATTTTCAGTTTCTGTTTCTATTTTAGATGTACTTTTTAATTGGCGTTCTTCAATTGGGAAAAGATATTTCAGTGAAAGAAGAGACTCATTTATTTTCCCTACCTGACAAAGTTCGTTTGCTGATTTTGGGAAAAATGATTTTGCTATATCCCAAGAATAATAAAGCCAAACCAATAATAGAAAACTACTACCAACTATTACCCAGTGAGCACCACCTTTTGCTCTTTCTGGGTTTCCAAATACTGCATCGACTTTTTCTGTTTTAATTAATTTTCTACCGTATAAAACACAACCAACAATAGCAAAAAAGAATACAAATGTTAGAACTGCCGTAATCATTTAGATTTCCTTACCCATAATTTCTTCTTCCATATCCCAAATCATTGAGAGTATCTCTTCTCTCTTAGATACAAACTCTTTGTCATTTTTAATTTCCCTTAAATCTCCCTTAAGACCCCTAGAAGCAAAAGGCAGTTTATACTCTTTATGAATTCTTCCGGGTCTAGGCGCCATAACATAAACTTTTTCACCAAGTAATAGTGCTTCTTCAACAGAATGAGTTATAAGAATAATTGTTTTTCCAGTCTCCTTCCAAATTTTAAGAACTAAAGATTGCATCTTTTCTCTTGTCAAAGCATCTAGAGCTCCCAAAGGTTCATCCATTAAAATTAAATCTGGATCATTTATCAAACATCTGGCTAAAGCTACTCTTTGTTGCATACCACCAGATAATTGATAGGTTGGAGTATTACCAAAACCTTTTAACCCAACAATATCTAACCACTCATCAACCTTTTTTTGAGTTTCTAATATATTTTGTTTTTTCATTCTCAAACCAAAATTCACATTCTCAGCCACTGTTAACCATTCAAACAATGCCCCTTGTTGGAAAACCATACCTCTATCAACTCCTGGACCGTTGATTTCATTATTACCAAGAGTAATTTTGCCAGAAGTTGGACGAATAAAACCAGCAGTTATATTTAATAATGTTGTTTTTCCACAACCTGATGGCCCAAGAACTGTTAAAAGTTCTCCTTTTTTAATTGTAAAATTTAAATCTTTAAGCGCATGAACAGTTTCTCCTTTTGGAGTTTTGAAAATCATATTTAAATTTTGAGAAACTAGATCACTCATAAAATAATTATATTAGATATTTAAAAAAAAAATAGGCACCAATTAAATAAATTGGCGCCTATTAATTTTGCTCTATAAAATTACGGTAAAAACTTAGTTGTTACCGTTCCTCTTGGAGTGTCAAATCCTTTTAAAAATTTTGAAAGATTTCCACTTTTCATAGATTTTTTAGTTTCTTTTGGAGTTAAGAATTTAAAGCCACTCAAAGTATCTTTCATATCAGCTACTTTCATTTCTGACTCTTTAGCCATGACTTTTAAATCACTATTACCATTTCTATATCTTTGGTTAGCTTCGTGCGTTAATTCTACAAAAGATTTAACCATTCCAGGATTTTCTTTCATGAATTTATTCGTAACAGAAACGATATCTATACCCATAATACCGCCAGCACGTGCTTCGTCTACTGTTAACAGTCTAGTTCCAACAGCTGTAGCTGATTTAATAGAGTTACCCCCAAATAAACATGCCATTACAACATCGCCGCTTACTAGTGCAGCAGCACCCTCTTCAGGATCCATTGCAATAATGTTCATTTTTTTTCTATCAGCTCCAACAATCTTCATACTTTCTGTAAAAACATATTCAGCCATAGTTCCTAAAGGAACTGCAACTTTTTTACCTTCAAGTTCTGAAGCGTTTGCTTTAGTAATACCAGATTTTTTAGAAGTAACACATGTCGTTCCTCCCATACCGTATTCCATAGCAACATCTACTAATTTTATTGGCGCTTTAGCCTTAACAGCATTAATATATGGCATTAAACCTTGTGAGTAAGAGATATCAATATCTCCTGCCAACATAGCATCAGTCATTGCTACACCATTAGTAAAATTTGTCCATTTAACAGGAACACCTAGAGCATTATCATATGCTTTCTTGTTCATGTCCTCAAGATTAGGAGATGGCCACTCTAAAAAGTATGCAACTCTAACTTCTTTGGCAGCAGAGTTTGCTACTGAAGAGTAAAGAGAAAAAGCCACAATCATCCCAAGAACTGTACTTATTATTTTTTTCATATTTCCCCTATATAGTTTGTTAATTACGGAGATTTAAAATGAATTTTTCCCTGAAGTAAATACATAGAATCTTAGATTAAAAGGGTTTTATATTTAATATTACAACTAAGGATTGTACTTATAGTTTTACAATATACTAACTTAATTTTTAAGAATTTTTTTAAGTTTGTCCATATTCATTGAAGGATTTAATGGATAGTTTTTTCCAAATATTTTTTTAGCTGAAATTTTTTTTAATTTTTTGTTATATTTTTTTCCGAATAAATAGACACTTTGTTTTTTTCCTCCAAAATTAATTACCCCCTTTTTGTTAATTATCTTGTATAACAAATGAGCGGCATCATCATGAAAAATAAAATTTGTAATATAATCATAAAATGCTTTTTTATGAACAAAAGGTTTTTCTGTCATACTCGCTCTGATAATTAATGAATTTTTATATAATTTAACTGAGCTTTCACCGCCAAGTTTCGACCATGAATAGTTATTATTAGGCAATAGTGGGTGGTTCTCTTTATAATTACCTTTATGCCCAGGATAAACATAACTAGTGGAAAAATAAATAAGTTTTATTCCAAAATCTGAACATGCCTTAACAATATTTGCAGTTCCAATAATATTTAAATCAATACTAAGTTTAATTTTTTTTTCATGAATTTTCATTGGTCTAGATAATCCAGCTAAATGGATTAAAAATTTAGGTTTTTTTTTAGCTAAATATTTTTTTATTGATTTATACTTTAAAATATTTAATTCATTTTTAGTTGGATAAAAAATATCGTACTTTGATTTGGTTTTTTTTAATACCGATCCAAATCGTCCAGTACCACCTGTAATTATAATTCTTTTTTTATTTAGCATAATTACTTTCGAAGTTTTCTTAGGTAAAACTTTTTAAAAATTTTAAAGGTAATATTTTTTTTATCTTGTTTTGACAAAATTGGATTTTTAATCGGCCATTTTATATTTAAATCTTTATCATTCCAAAGAATACCAATTGCGTTTTTCTTGTTTTGATATTGAGTGTTTAAATAATATATAATATTCTCTTTTTTTAGACCTAAAAAACCATGAGCGAATCCTGGAGGTATATATATTGACTTATTATTTTTATCAGAGATCACTGTTTTGTAATGCTTACCAAATGTCTTAGAGTTTTTTCTTAAATCTACAACTACATCTAAGATAGCTCCTTTAACAACTGCTACATATTTTCCTTGGCCATTTTTAGTCTGAATGTGTATTCCTCTTAACACATTTTTTTTAGAACTAGATATGCAATTAAAAATAAATTTTTCTTTTTTGAAAAATTTTTGTTTAAAATTCTCTTGAAAAAAACCTCTTTTATCCCGATAAGTTTTAGAAGTTATTATTTTTAGACCTGAAAATTTTGTGGACTTTACCTTCATCTAACTCTGTATACGCTATAGAGCAGGAAAAATAAAATACTACTTTGGGTTGTATATTAAATTCTTGATTTAATTTAACAAACGTCTACTAATTTAGCTTATGAGCTCATCTAACAGAACAAATATACCCAATTCTCTTAACGAACATTGGATGCCATTTACTGACAATAAGAGTTTCAAAAAAAATCCAAGATTAATTACCGAGGCAAAAGGCGTTTATCTCACAAACCACGAAGGAAAGAAAATGATTGATGCAAGTTCAGGTTTGTTTTGTAATCCTTTGGGGCATGGCAGGAGAGAAATTACAGAAGCTGTTTCAAAACAATTAGACAAATTAGATTATTGTCAGCCTTTTAATCAGGGATACGGAGGTTCGTTTGAATTAGCTACAAGAATATCAAAAAAAACACCTGAGGGCATTAATAGAATTTTTTATACAATTTGTGGATCTACTGCAGTTGAAACAGCAATTAAAATTTCGATCGCTTATCATAGATCAAAAGGTGATTCAAAAAGATTTAGATTTGTTGGTCGTGAAAGAGGCTATCACGGAATGAATATCGGAGCTACGACTGTTGGCGGAATGATTAATAATGTTAAAACGTTTGCTAGTGTTTTGATGCCAGGAGTTCAACATATGAGACACACCCATTTGCCAGAACATAAGTTTGTAAAGGGTGAACCAACTACAGGTGTAGAAATGGCTGAAGATCTTGAGAGAATAGCCATGAACTTTGGTGGTGAAAATATAGCTGCGTGTATTGTTGAACCAATAGCAGGATCAACAGGGACACTTGTTCCTCCGAAAGGTTATTTAAAGAGATTGAGAGAAATTTGTGACAAACATGGAATACTTCTTATTTTTGATGAAGTTATTACAGGCTGGGGAAGAACAGGATCTGCATTTGCTGCTCAAGAGTGGAATGTTACTCCTGACATCATGACTATGGCAAAGGCAACCACTAACGGAGTGGTGCCTATGGGCGTAGTTGCTGTTAAAGAGGAAATTTATGACTCTGTCTTAGATGGATCGAAAGCTCCTGAGGGTACACCAGAATTATTTCATGGTTATACTTATTCAGGAATTCCAGTTGCTGTTGCAGCAGCATTAGCTGTTCAAGATATTTTCGAAAAAGAAGATATTTTTAGTAGAGCAAAAAAGATGTCACCATATTTTCAAGATGGTTTACATTCACTTAAAGACTTAAAAGAAGTTGTAAGTATAAGAGGGTACGGAATGATGGGCGGTATTGAAATGAAAATGAAAGACAAACCAGGAAAAGCAGGCTTTCAAACTTTCAAACATTGCTACGATGCAGGGGTTAATTTTAAAAATACTGGAGATAGCTTAATAATAGCTCCACAATTTATATGTGAAAAAAAACATATTGATGAAATTATAGAAAAATTAAGGACAGGAATTTCTAATTACACGAAGTCTTAAATGCGTATCGGAGTACCAAAAGAAATTAAACAACAGGAACATCGAATAGGTTTAACACCAGAGAGCGTTAAAGCTTTAACTATTAAAGGACATCAAGTTTTAGTTGAAAATAATGGCGGTTTTGAAGCAGGATTTTCCAATGAAGATTATAAAAATGCTGGCGCTCAAATAGAAAATAAAGCATCGGAAATTTTCAAAAGTTCAGATTTGATTGTTAAGGTTAAAGAGCCTCAAAAAAAAGAGATAGATATGATAAGAGAAAATCAAATAATTTATACATATTTTCATCTCGCGGCAGCTAAGAATCTAACAGATGGTCTTATTAAGTCTAAATCGATATGCATAGCTTATGAAACCGTTACTGATGAGAACGGAAAACTGCCACTTTTAGCACCAATGAGCGCTGTAGCTGGGAGAATGTCCATACAAGCTGGAGCACACTCGTTAGAAAAAAATCAAAAGGGGAGAGGTTTGCTTTTAGGCGGTGCGCCTGGAGTAGCCTCAGCCAATGTTGTTATTTTAGGAGGCGGAGTAGTAGGCGAAAATGCAGCTTTAATTGCAACTGGCATGAGAGCTAAAGTTTTTATAGTAGATAAATCATCAAAAAGGCTTAAAGAATTATCTGAAATGTTTGGTGACAAAATTAATCCAATTTTGAGTGATGAGGCAGACTTAAAAAAACTTGTAAGAAACTGCGATCTTTTAATAGGAGGCGTTTTAATACCTGGAGCTGAGGCGCCAAAATTAGTTACTAAAAACATGATAAAACTTATGAAAAGAGGATCAGTAGTAGTTGATGTAGCGATAGATCAGGGCGGCTGTATCGAGACAAGTAAACCAACAACGCATGATAATCCTACATATATTGTCGATGAGGTTGTACATTACTGTGTGGCAAATATGCCTGGGGGCGTTCCACGAACATCAACAATGGCTCTTAACAATGCAACTCTCCCTTTATTAATTAAGATTGCTGACCAAGGATGCGAAAAAACACTAAAAAATAGCAATAATTACCTAGCCGGCCTGAATGTTTATAAAGGCTCTGTAACATATAAAGGCGTTGCAGATGCTTTCGGACTAAAATATATACCTCCTGAAAAAGTTATAAAAAATATTTAAATATTAAACTTCATTATGAATTTTTCTTTGGAAATAACGATGAAAACGGATTTATCAACTTTACCTAAAGTTAAAGACGTTTACATAACTATGTTACCTGGTAATAATTTTAAAGATGTAGCCAACAAAGCTAAAGAACTAGTCCAATCCGGGTTTAACGCAGTTCCCCATTTTCCTGCAAGATCAATTAAAAATCTAAATGAACTTAAAGAGTACGTAAGTATGTGTAAGGATTTTGGCGTAAAACAAGCACTAGTAATCGGGGGGAGCGCAGAGCCTGTTGGTAACTACCATTGCTCCTTACAGCTGTTAGAAACAGGTTTGTTCAAGGGTATGAAGATAGGAATCGCTGGACACCCTGAGGGGTCCCCTGATATATCCGATTCTAGTTTAGAAAAAGCTATGGACGATAAAAAACCTTTTGCAGATTACATAGTGACTCAGTGGCTCTTAAACCCAGAACCAATAACAGAATTTATATCTAAACAAAATTTACCAGTACATGTTGGAATAACTGGACCTTTAAAACTGACTAGTTTAATAAAATTTGCAAATATTGTTGGAGCAAAAAATTCGCTTAATTTTTTAAAGTCCAATGCTTCAAAAGCTTTAGATTTATTAAAACCATCAGATCCTAACGATTTAATAACAAAATTAAAAAATTCAACAAGTAATTTTCATATTTACACTTTTGGTGGTTTAAAAGAAACAAATGCGTGGTTAACAAAAAATAAGTATGCCTAAAAAAATACCTAATTCTTATAAGGTTGAAAAAGTAAACTATGACAAATTAAGACACGAAACTTCAGTAGATCAATCTGACCGCCATGTTCCTTATAATTTAAGACAAAGCGGACCAACTAAAGTTGAAATGCTGATCTCTACTAGAGTAAGGAAATCACCATATTGGCATTTATCAATGAAAGCTGGTTGTTGGAGAGCAACGGTTTACAATCGAGTTTATCACCCTAGAGGTTATGTAAGACCTGAAAAAGGTGGCGCTATGGTCGAGTATAAAGCTATTAAAAATCATGTAACAATGTGGAATGTTGCTGTAGAAAGACAAATTAGAGTTAAAGGTCCGGACGCCGAGAAATTTGTTGATTACGTGATCACTCGTGATGCTACAAAAATTTCAACAATGCGAGGTCGTTATGTAATTCTTTGTAATTATAAAGGTGGAGTACTTAATGATCCAGTTTTGTTAAGAGTTGAAGACGATGAATTTTGGTTTAGTTTATCGGACTCAGATATCGGTTTATATCTACAAGGTGTTAATGCTGATAAAAGATTCAATGTAGAAATAGATGAAATTGATGCCTGTCCAGTCCAAATTCAAGGCCCAAAATCTAAAGCTTTAATGAAAGATTTAGTTGGAAACCAAGTAGAGATGGACAACATTCCCTTTTATGGTTTAGCTAAGGCAAAGATTGGCGGTAGAGATTGTGTAATTTCCCAATCAGGGTTCTCTGGCGAGGCTGGGTACGAAATTTATTTAAGAAATGCAACATTATACGCAGAGGATATGTGGAATGCGGTGCTTAAAGCTGGGAAAAAATATAAATTAATGGTTATAGCTCCAGCGCACCATAGAAGAATTCAAGCAGGGATATTATCTTGGGGTCAGGATTTAGATAATGAACATAATCCTTTTCAATGTAACTTAGGTTATCAAGTTTCTTTGTCAGGCAAAGGTCAATGGAATAAACAAACAGATTATGTAGGTAAAGAGGCACTAGAAAAAATGAAGTCTCAACTTAAAAATGGAGAAAAACCTTATAAACTTCAACTTGTCGGTTTAGAATTTGGTGGAAAACCTGTTGAAGATTATGCAAATGATTTTTGGCTAATATCAAATGAAAAGGGTGGTAAACCTGTTGGGTTTATCACTTCACCATGGTATCACCCGGAAAAGAGAACAAATATTGCCATGGGATACGTTCCTTACGAAGGAAACTTAAACAGCAATGGTTTCCCTACAGGTAATTTTGGCAAGAAGTATAAAGTTCATTTGCCGCAAAAATATTCTGCAAAGCCTGTTAATGCAACTGTTGTTCCACTTCCTTTTACAGAGTCAGTTAATGCGAATACGAGAGAGGCAAAATAACTTTAAAACCCATTTTGACCAAAAAGTTAGCTATTAAATCACCCAAAGCCCAATGCGATCATTCTTTTGCTTTCAAATTATATATTTTTTTGGTTTAATTGGACCCAGTATGAGTGTAAGGCCAAAAGAAAATGAGAGTTCAAAAAAAAACTTTGTTGAGGATATAGTTGTGCCATCATCTCGTTCAGCAAAAGTTAATCTTACAGATCTTGTACAAAGGCTCAAGCAAGAAAAAAAGATTGAAAGAAAAAATAATATACTTATTTCTTTAGTAGCTGTGTCAGCAGTAGCTGTTCTTGGAATTATACTTACTTTATAGTTTTAAAGTACATATTTTATCTTAATAAAGCTTTAAGGATTATTAAAAAAAAATCACTAAAAATTTCAATTGTGTTTTCAGCAATTTCATCTGGTTTAATAATATTTGCATTATAAATTTTTTTGTTGTCAAAATAGTATCTTTTCGTTTCATTATCTTTTTTAATTATTTTCATTTTGAATAATTTATCTAATTTTCTGATACATGTTGCTCTTGGAATGCCTGTTACATCAGAAATGGATGTTGCACTTACAGATCCTGATTTTATATTCTCATTTATTCCTTTCTCAGAATTTAAATTTGATTGTATTAAACATTGCATAGAAATTAATAAAAGCTCGAGGTCATTCAATCTATTTTGCCACATCTTCAAATATTTAAGTTGTGTATTTAAATAATGATACCAATAAAAAGAATAATATTTTTTTAGTTCGTCAGTAATTTTATCTCTTGAAAAGGTAATATTTAGATGAACACATATAACTTGTATTAATTTTGAAATTTGCTTTAATTCCTCATTAACTATTTTATTATAAGACTCTTTATGTTTTTCAACGGGTGTCCAAGAAAGAGAATTTTTTTGCTTTTCTAGCATTTTATTTCTAATGAGATTATTAATCTTTCTTCGAGTAGTTTCTTTAGGTAGTCCAGTTTCTTTAGCAATACTTATTATTTTAAAATTCTTCTGTCTAATTTTACTATGATTGTTCCAAAAGTTATTAAATGATATATCGACATTTAAATCACTATCTCTTAATCTTAAAGTATCTTGGTGAAGGTTTTTTGCAAAAAATAAAACTATGTTAGCCGCATCGAGATCTTTATCATATCTGTTATAAATACCTGATAAAAATTCACTTTGAATATTCATGAACTCACCGATAATTTTTCGGTAATTATTTTTGTAAACTTTTTGAATTTCAACAACACTTAATTTTTCGGGCGTCATAGTTTTAATCTGTTCACAAGTTCATTATGGGCCAGTTAAAGCCTAATTGGACTTCATGTCAATATATAAAAAAAATAAAAATAAAAAATTTTGATATTATTTAGGAAGATTTTAGCTTTATTTAATCTCTTTTAGATCCGATATCATCATTTCTCTAACTAAATTCTTAAAATTTATACTTGGTTTCCATTTCAATTCCCGTCTAGCTTTTGAGGCATCACCTCTTAACTCATGTACATCTGTTGGGCGAAAATAAACTGGATCTACCTTTACTAGTATATTTCCATTTTTTTTATTATATCCTACTTCTTTTAACCCTTTGCCTTTCCACCCAATTTTGACATTAATATATTTAAATGCTTCCTCAACAAATTCTTTTACTGTGTGACTTTTACCGGTAGCTATTACATAATCAGAAGGTTTTTTTGCTTTTAACATCAGCCACATACTCCTAACGTAGTCTTTTGCAGAGCCCCAATCCCTTTTTGCATTCAAGTTTCCCAAAGTAAAAAATTTTCTTTTATTTCTATAAATTTCTGTAACTGCTCTAGTTATTTTTCTAGAAACAAAAGTTTCACCTCTTCTTGGACCCTCATGATTAAAAAGTATTCCATTGACTGCAAAAATTTTATAAGCTTCACGATAATTAACAGTCGTCCAATAAGCGTAAAGTTTTGAAATAGCATAAGGACTTCTTGGTCTAAAGGGTGTTTTTTCATTTTGAGGAATATCTGTATTTCCAAATATTTCAGAAGTAGATGCCTGATAAAACTTTGTTTTTTTTTGCAATTTTAAAATTCTTATTGCCTCCAATATTCTTAGTGTACCAAGAGCATCTGAGTTTGCAGAGTACTCTGGTATCTCGAAACTTGTATGCACATGTGACTGTGCACCTAAATTATAGATCTCGTCAGGTTTTGTAGCCTGTATAATTCTTAATAGATTACTTGAATCAGTTAAATCACCGTAATACGGAACAAAATTTTTAGTTTGTTTAACATCGTTATAAACGTGATCAATTCTCTTTGTATTAAAACTTGAGGATCTTCTTTTTACACCTATAACTCTATAATTTTTCTGTAGAAGAAAGTCTGTAAGGTAAGAACCGTCTTGACCAGTTACTCCAGTTATTAATGCAGTTTTTTTTATCATATATTTTTAATTTTTAATAATTTGTTTGTTAAAAATTTGACTGTTTTTTGATTTATTTTTTTAGTATGTAAACCAATAAAAAAGCCTCTTTCTTCTATTTCTTGTGCATTTTTAAAATATTCTTTTCTTTTATTTAGATTATATAATTTAATACTAGGTTGATTTAAAAAATTACCACTTATTATTGGCCTTGTTTCTATTCCGTTTTTATTGAGGAAATTCAAATATTTCCTCTTTTTTTTAAGTAATCTTTTATTTATTAAAATGGGTAGGCCAAACCAACTTGGTTTAATATTACTATTAGGTTTTAAAAAGTCTATTTGATTTTCCCAATTTGGTGATTTTTTAATTTCATTAATAATTTTTTTTCTATTGAAAGCTCTTATTTTAATCATTTGGTTTAATCTTTTAAATTGATTATAGCCAATAGCCGCAGTTACATCTAATGGCCTTAAATTGAACCCGGAGTTAACAAAATTGAAATTATTATTATCGTTTTTTCTTAAACCTCTATCCCAACCATGTGCTCTTAAACTATTAATTATTTTAAAATCATTGTAATCATTACAAACAATCATTCCACCTTCTCCAGCAGAAATTTGGTGTGAAACAAAAAAAGAATATGTACCAAATCTTCCAAATGTTCCTAAGTATTTTGAACCGTACTTTGAACCGAGTGACTCACAAGTATCCTCAATTAAAATAAGTTTATTTTTTTTTATTATTTTTTTTAATTCAATCATATTTGTTGAGTTTCCTAAAACATGAACTGCCAAGATAGCTTTAGTTTTTTTGTTTATTTTTTTTTTTAATTTATTAATATCTATGTTAAAGGTATTTAAGTTCACATCAACAAATCTTGGTTTAAGACCAGCTTGCACTATAGGCCATAAAGATGTCGACCAACAAATTGAAGGTATGATACATTCATCTCCATATTTTAATTGTTTTTTACTTTTAGGATTAATTAAGGAGAATAAGGCTAATAAATTTGCTGATGATCCAGAATTTACCATTAAAGCATATTTAGCTCCTATGTATTTAGCAAATTCTTTTTCAAATCTTTTAGTAATTTGAGACATGGTAATTCTTCCATTTAATATGGTTTCAATACCTGACATCAAATCCTGTGTTGTAAACGGATTAGATACCAATGGATACTTGTCGTAAGAAGGTTTTTTCGGACTTTGTTTTAAAATAAGTCTTTGAAGATATTTTTTTGCTGAATTATTTATCAATTTTTGATCCTGAAATTATAGTTTTGTTTCACCATTTTTTGTAACAATGTGAGGATATGGCATAGCAAACATTAATTGTCCACCCTTATCTAAATAATCTTTTTCTCTTTTAACAATTTCATCTTTAAAATTCCAGGGTAATACAACAAATGCTTTAGGCTTCATTTCTCTTGCTTTATCTTCCGATACTAACTCAATATCAGAACCCAAACATCTTAAACCTACCTTCTCTGGATTTCTTTCACTAATGAATGGAATTTTTGTTTTATTAAGACCAAAATGTTGTAATAAAACATTTCCTTTAGTACTTGCACCCAAACCAAAAACTTTATTATTCGAATCTATGATTTGATTTACAAAATCATTAGTTTTATTTTTAATTTGAGTAATACTCTCTTGAAAATTTGTAAAAGTTTTTGTTTCTTTAAGTTTATATTTTTTTTCTTCATCCTTTAAATTATTAATTTTATTTAAATATTCATCTTTATTAAAATTCTTATTGCTTTTTTTACAAATAAATAATCTTATGCTTCCACCATTTACGTCATTAGTTTCGGCATAAAAGCACTTTAAGTTAGTGCCATTTAACAATCTTTCAAAAGTTTCAATTGAATAGTAGGATAAATGCTCATGACAAATATCATAAAAATTATTGTATTTAAGCATTGAAACTAAGTAGCTAATTTGACAACACCAAACTCCATTTTCATCAAGTATTTCATCTATTTCTTTAACAAATTTTATGGGATCAGCTAAGTCATAAAACATTGCACATGAGGTAATAATCTTTGCTTTTTTTTGGAAGCTTTTAAGAAATTTTTTTGAATTAAAATAGTCTGAAAAAATTTTGATATTTTTTCCTTCATCTATAAATTTGATATTTTTTGCAGGCTCAAATCCAACTAGTGTGTATTCTTTACTATAAAAATTAAGTAACGTACAATCATTTGAACCTATATCGACTATAATATCACTTTTATTTGGTTGAACTATTTTAGTTACTTGATCAACAACATTTTTAAGATCAAAACGCATTGTATCGCTAGTTGCCGATCTATAAAAGTATTCTTTGTAAAGTAGATCAGGTTTCGTAATCTCTAAAAGTTGAAGTAACCCACAACAATTTTTATTTTTGGTTGTATCACACAGCACAAGAGATAAAGGTGTTTTAATCTCACTCAAGTCATTATTTTTATTCGATTTGACAAAAGCAGCAGAAATAAATTGCTCATCAAGTTTAATAACTTTTTTAAGATCCGTATTCCCACAAATTTTACATTTTTTTAAATAGGATATGAAATTATTCTCTTTTGACATATTATTAATATTTTGTGTGTTGTTTTACCTCTTTTATATTAGAGTTTAAAATATTATTTATTTTTGATTTAATTTTAGCTCTTTCATCATTAGCATAGAACTCATCTCTTGAAAGCTTTATAAATTTTTCTCCAAAAGATGAATTTTTTTCACATAATCTTTTTTCATTTTCTATCTGCCAAATTTTTGCATTAGTATTTTTTAATTTTAAAAAGAGGTCCTCTACTTCTTTAGTTAGATTTAAATTGTCGTTCTTAATATTAATTAATATTTTATATTCTTTATCAACTTGTTTAAGAAGATCTGGATCTTTAATCTCTTTAAGCTTAATTTCTAAAATACTTATTTTGTCTAATAATTCAGCTTCGGAGATTTCTGTTAGAATTTTGCCCATTTTAAATATCTAAGTGTAATTCAAATAAGACTATATACAAGATTGATAGATATAATATAATATTATTTTCGTAAAAAATAATAAAAAAAAACATGATACCCTGGGCTAAACCAAATTATCACGGCAATGAGGAAAAATACGTAAGACAAGCTTTAAAATCTACCTGGATATCTGATGGTAGTTTTATAAAAAATTTTGAAAAGAGATTTTGTAGTTACGTAAGCTCAAGATTTGCTATTTCGGTAACAAATGGAACCACTGCTTTGCACTTAGTCTATTTAGCAATGGGATTGAAAAGAGGCGATGAAATAATCGTACCAGGTTTTGGATATATGGCAGCTGCAAATATAGCACTTCAGATGGGAATAAAACCAGTTTTTGCAGATGTAGATCCAGAAACTTTTTGTGTTACAGCTGAAAATATTAAGAAAAAAATAAATTCTAAAACAAAATTAATTGTAGTAATTCACACTTACGGAAATATGTGCGATCTAAATTCAATAATTAAAATTGCAAAGAAAAAAAATATACCAGTGCTTGAGGATAGTGCAGAGTCTTTTGGTTCAAAATACGAAGGTAGACAATCTGGCGGAATAGCAGATATTGGGACATTTAGCTTTCAAGCAACAAAAACAATTACTACAGGTGAAGGCGGTATGATAGTTACTAAAAAAAATAAAATTTTTACAGATAAATTAAAAGCGTACAGAAATCACGGTGTGAAAGTTACTAGATATTTTCATCATTTTCCTGGCCACAACTTTAGATTAACAAATGTTCAAGCAGCTATTGGTTATGCTCAATTACAAAAATTTTCAAAAATAATAAACAAAAGGAAAACAATATATAATACCTATAAAAATTTATTAAAAAATGTTGAGGGTCTAAAACTTCAAAAATTTTCTAAAAACATTAAACCTGTTGTTTGGACGTTTGCCATTGTTTTGAATCCAAGATTTTTTCCTAAGCGTGATAATCTTATTAAAAAGATGAAAACCAAAGGAGTAGAAACACGAAATGGTTTTTACTCTCCTGGTCGTCTTCCTATCTATAATAAATTTAAAACTTCACATTTAAAAAATTCAAATAAGTTATCAAAAAATGTTATTTGCTTACCTTTTTTTACAAGCTTAAAAAGAAAAGAAATATCTTTTGTTGTAAAGACGCTTTTAAGCTTTAAAAAAACTTAATTATTTTCTGAGATTATAGAGAAAATCAAACCATTTTTCCAAATGGTCTTGAAAGTAAAAGTCATAACCATGATTTCCATTTGGATAAATCATAGGAAAATCAGGGTAAGACTCCATTAATCTTGGAACTTTTAATCCTTCCGCTATAGTAAAACCAAAAGAGGAGTTACCAAGAAAAAATTTTCCTGCTTTTATAATTTCTGCGGTTTCTAAAAAATCTTTACAGTCATAGAATTCTAAGTGAGGAACCTCTTTTCTAAGATCTTCATATTCTTCTTGAAGACCTAAAAACAGTAAATCTTTATATTTTTTTAAAAATTTGTAATTTATAAAAATATTTTTTCTTCTTGTGCTTCTCATAATAACTACTTTATTTTGAACTTTTTTACTTGGTTCTACAGTTATGTAAGGTTTTGAAAGATCTGTTTGTATACCGGTTAATTGAAAGTACCATCTGACTTCATCTAAATTAAAGTTCATAGGGATCTTTCTGAAAAGATCTAAATCAATATCTATTTCCTCACTATTATATATATCTACCTTGTGGATATATTCTTGGTTTTTTAATAAAGGAAGAACCATATCTACCATTTTATCTGACATGAACACATAGTCTTTTGGATTTTTATATCCCAAAGTTTTTTCAGGCAATGGTTTCTTTGCTTGAATATAGAACTTGCATTTATGTGTTTTTGCTAATTCTTTGATTACAGGCAATGCATTTATTATATCACCCAAATGACCAGAATGTAAAAATGATAGATCTTTTTTTGTACGAATTTTTTTATGGATATTTGATATTTGTGACTCAAAACCAGACTTTAAAAAATTAATCTTTTTTTGATTATTTAGATTATTTTTATATTCCTTGTATTTTTTTGCGTTCGTAAACTTATAGAATAATTTTTTTACAGACATAATTTACGTTTACTAAATTTAATATAAGCAATATTGATATATTATGTTAATATCAAGCAAAATGCTATTTATAAAAAAAAAACTACAAAATATTTTTAAATTAATTTTTTATGGAATATTTAAAATTATATATGGCAAAATTAAGGGTAAAGTAAATATCAATAATGAAGATATTAAAATCAAAAGTGTTATCTTTAAAAAGGACATATCTTATAAAATATTTATTGCTAAAAAATCTAGACTTTATACCGATACAATAAATGATACTGCCATTATATGTAAAAACCAAATACTAGAGGGTGCATCTTTTCAATATAGAAAAAATGTGAATGTAGAATGTGAGCAAAATATTGTTTTTGAAAAAGGAACTCCAAGAGTAAAGAAAAAGTTAAATGGGACTGTTTTTTCTTTACTTACTGGTGGAGGAGGTAATTCAAATTACTGGCATTGGCTTTTTGATGTTCTTCCTAGATTAGCTATTTTAAAAAAAATTACAGACTTAAGGGAAATAGATTTTTTTTTATTTCCAGATGCGAAAGAAAAGTTTCAAATTGAAACAATAGAAATTTTAAAAATTCCAA
>QCNU01000002.1 GCA_003213115.1 Pelagibacteraceae bacterium AG-426-L23 | reverse complement strand
ATATTATTAAAGGAAGCAAAGCTAATTATGAAGTTATTATTGGTCTTGAAGTTCATGCCCAAGTTTTGTCTAATTCGAAACTTTTTTCTGGTTCTTCAACTAAATTTGGTGCCGAACCTAACAACCAAGTAAGTTTGATTGACTCAGCATTCCCTGGAATGTTGCCAGTAATAAATGAAGAATGCATCAAACAAGCTGTAAGAACTGGTTTAGGTTTAAATGCTCAAATTAATAACTATTCTGTTTTTGATCGAAAAAATTATTTTTATGCTGATTTACCTCAAGGCTATCAAATTTCTCAGTATAAAAATCCTATAGTTGGAGAAGGAAAGGTTTTATTAGATATGCCTTATGGCTTAAAAGAAATTGGTATTGAACGTCTTCACTTAGAACAAGATGCAGGTAAAAGTATCCATGACTTAGATCCATCCAATACTTATGTTGATTTAAACAGGTCTGGGATTGCTTTAATGGAAATTGTTAGCAAACCAGATCTTAGGTCTCCAGAAGAGGTTAATGCCTACATTAAAAAATTAAGAAGCATTATGAGATATCTCGGCACGTGCGATGGAAACATGCAAGAAGGTTCACTTAGAGCCGATGTTAATGTATCTGTTAGAAAATTAGGAGATAAGAAATTAGGCACTCGATGTGAAATAAAAAATGTTAATTCAATTAAATTTATGCAAATGGCGATAGATTATGAAGCTAAAAGACAAATTGAATTATTAGAAGATGGTAAACAAATTGACCAAGAGACAAGATTATTTGATACTAAAAAGAATCAAACCAGATCTATGCGTTCAAAAGAAGATGCTCATGATTATAGGTATTTTCCAGATCCTGATTTATTACCATTAGAACTAGATCAACAAATGATTAATGACTTGAAAAAATCATTACCAGAGCTTCCTGATAAGAAAAAAGAAAGATTTATTAATGAATATAGTTTAACTGCCTATGAAGCAAATGTACTTGTTTCAGAAAAAGAGATCTCAGACTATTATGAAAAAGTAGCAAAAATTTCTGATAAAAAATTAGCTGCAACTTGGATGATGGGAGACTTATTCGCTATGTTAAATGAAAAGAATTTAAATATATCTCAGTCCCCAGTTTCCGCTCAAAGTCTAGCTGAACTAGTACAATCTATAAAATCTGGAGAAATATCTGGTAGAATTGCAAAAGATGTTTTTGAAATCATGGTTAAAAGTGGGGAAAATCCTAAAAAAATTATTGCAACTAGGGGCATGAAACAACAAAGTAATCCAAAAGAATTAGAGAAAATAATTAATGAAATCTTATTAAAAAATAAAGATAAGGTGGAACAATACAAATCTGGAAAAGAAAAATTATTCGGGTTTTTCGTAGGTCAAGTTATGAAAGTTTCAGGTGGTAAAGCAAATCCTCAACTGGTAAACGAAATTCTTAAAAAGACATTAAAAAGTTAAAAATGCCAAAAAATATAGATTTAACTTCAAATCTTGAACAGTACATTATTGAACATTCAACAGATTTATCCAATATTCAAAAAGAAATCATTAATTACAATAAGTCTCTTGGTGACAAACAAAGGTTACAAATATCTATTTCTCAAGCACAATTTTTACAAATATTAATTGAGTCATTAAAAATTAAAAACATTTTGGAAATAGGAAGTTTTACAGGTTTTAGTGCTTTGTCTATGTCACAAGCATTGCCTAAAGATGGTTTATTAATCAGTTTAGATAAAGATAAAGAAATAAGTAAAATAGCAAAATCTTTTTATGTAAAAGCCAGAGAAACTAAAATAAAACAAATAATAAAGCCTGCATTAGAAAGTTTAAAAGAATTAAAAAAATCTAACAATTACTTTGATTTAGTATTTATCGATGCAGATAAAGAAAACTATATAAATTATTATAATTCAGCAAAAGAAATGATCAAAAAAGGAGATTTGATTATCATTGATAATGTTTTATGGCATGGAGAAGTTGCTGACTACAATAATAAAGACAAATTTACTAATTTAATTAGAGAGTTTAATAAACATGTTAAAAATGATAAAAATACAGAACAAATAATATTACCGATAGGTGATGGCTTTACAATTTGTAGGAAAATATAATGTTTTACATATCTGGATTTTATAAGTTTAAAAAAATATCAGCCTTAAAAAGTAAAAAGATTATACTTAACGATTATTTTAAAAAAAAAAATATTAGAGGCACTTTAATTATTACCAAGGAGGGATTAAATGGTACTATTTCAAGTAATATTAAAAATTTGAAATTGGCTAAAAATAAAATAAAAAATTTATTTAATATCATTGATTTTGATAGTGAAAATATTTCAAAAAGTTCGTTCCAACCTTTTCATCGACCTAAAGTTAAAATAAAAAAAGAAGTAGTCCCAATGGGTACTCATATTTCTTTCATACAAAGAAAAAAAAATAATTATGTAGATCCAATTAAATGGAATAATTTAATTAAAGATAAAAGTACTTTAGTTTTAGATGCAAGAAAACCTTTTGAATATGAAGTTGGCAGTTTTAAAAAAGCAATTAATCCTAAAATAAAACATTTTAGAGAATTTCCTAAATATCTTAATAAACTTAATAAAAAAAAACAAATTGCAATGTTTTGTACTGGTGGAATAAGATGTGAAAAAGCTTCAATCTATTTAAAACAAAAAGGTTTCAAAAATGTATACCAATTAAAAGGTGGTATTTTAAATTATTTAAAGAGTATTAATAAAAAAAATAGTTTATGGGAAGGTGAATGTTATGTTTTTGATAATAGAATTTCTTTGAAGCATAAATTAAAACAAGGAACATATTCAATGTGTAGTGGTTGCAGAACACCAATTTCAACAAAAGATAAGAAATCAAACAAATATGAGAAGGGCGTATCATGTCCAAATTGTCACGATAGACTCACCAATTCACAAAAATTAAGATTTAGAATGCGCCAAAACCAAATAAACCTTGCTAAAAATACTGGATCAAAGCATATATTCCAAAAAGAATATTAAAATTTATGGATTTAACAAAAGGGTCTATTTGGCAGTTGTTAAGAAAAGTTACTATACCTGCTAGCACAGGTTCTCTTTTTCAAACTTTCTATAACTTAGTTGATACATATTTTGCTGGTAGAATTTCGCCTGAGGCTTTAGCAGCAATTGCAAAATCGTGGCCAATATATTTTATCGCTATAGCTGTTGCAGTGGGCATTGGCGCTGGAACAACAGCTTTAATTAGCAATTCCATAGGAGCTAAAAACGACAAAATTGCATCAATGTATGTTGCTCAGTCAATTATTTTTGCAATTGCTATTTCAGCTTTTGTTACATTGTTCGGATTAAATTTTTCTGATGATCTTTTAAGAATAATGGGTTCAAGTGAGCAAAGTATTATTCTTACTCGAGAATATTTAGATATAATATTTTTTGGCGCTATAATTATCTTGGTTCAATTATCTTTGAATGGAACTTTAAATGCTCAAGGAGACACTAAAAGTTATAGAAACGTTCTTATATTTACATTTTTCTTAAATATATTTCTTAATCCATTATTTATTTTTGGTTACGCATTTATACCCCCTTTCGGAATAGCTGGATTAGCTATTGCTACTTTGGTGTCACAATGTGTTGGGCTTATTTATTTAGCCAATAAGGTTTACTGTTGTAAATTAAGAAAATATCTTTTTTTAGAATGCTTTAAACCAAAAATAGATTTTATTAGCACACTTTTTAAACAATCGGTTCCGATTATGTTTACAATGTTAATGATTATGTTTGGAGTTTTTAACATTTTTTATTTCGTAGGTCAGTTCGGTGAGTTGGCAACTGCGGGCTACGGAACAGCTGTAAGAATAGAACAAGTTTTGCTGTTACCTGTAATAGGATTAAACACAGCTGTATTATCAATAGCTGGACAAAATTTTGGAGCAAAAATGTACTTTAGAGTCAAAGAGGTATATGGAAAAGCTTTATTATTTGGATCAGGATTTATGATTTTAGCTGGTATTTTGATTTTTGTAACATCTGAAGTAGTAATTTCTTTTTTTACAACTGATCCTCAAGTAATCCAAAGCGGAGCACTATATCTTCAAGTTGCAGCCCTTATAGGTCCAGTTTATCCAGTTTTTTTTATTACTTCAGCACTATTTCAGGCACTAAAAAGACCAACTTACAGTTTATACATGACCATACTAAGACTTACATTAATACCATTTATGTCTCTTTGGTATGTAATTAATATTAAAAATGGAGAATACCAAGACATTTTTTATACAATAATGATTACAAATTGGGGAATGGGGTTAGTTGTGTTAACTTTTGTGCCATTCTTATTAAAAAAAGAATTTAAAACTTCTTTTAAAAAATTATTTGTATTTTAATTTTTTTTCTAGTTTTCTTACCAAAAAAGAAACAAGTAAAATTAATACTAAATATTCTAAAATTAAAAAAGTGTATATTTCCAAAGGTCTATAAGTAGTTGTAACCAACTCATTAGCTTTTCTGGTTAAATCAGCAATACCAATAATTGATACTAAAGAAGACATTTTCAAGACGTAAACGAATTGATTCCCTAAAGCAGGCAAAACCACTTTAATTGCCTGAGGAAGAATCACCAATCTCATTTTCTTCCAAAAATCCATTCCAAGTGAGTGTGATACTTCGTGTTGACCTTTATTTATAGAATTAATACCAGCTCTAAAAATTTCTGCTTGAAAAGCACTTTCACTGATAGTTAGTGCAATTATACCAGAAACAAATGGAGAGAAACTTATACCTAACATTATTGGTAGGCCGTAATAGATCCATAGTATTAATACTAATAGAGGTATAGCTCTTACAATTTCGACATACACAATATTAACGTAGCTTAAAAATTTATTATTAGAAATCGAGGGCAGGGCAACGATTAAACCCACAATCATTGCAAAAAATATTGAGACTACAGAAATATAAATTGTTGTAGTTATTCCACTTATTAAAAACTTTAGATTGGTCAAACCCTCAAAATTATTCGGACTTAAGATGTACCAACCCCATTCATAGTTTGAGCTACATCCTTGAAGTAATAAAAAAAAGGGTATGTATTTAATAAATTTCACTTTATAAATGTATTTTTGAAAATTAATTATATTATTATTAGAGGCTATTTAAACTTAAATTACAAACTTTTAAGATTGTATTTTGCTAGTAAAGATTTAAAGAAACCTGAAGATTTTTTGCTTTTAATCCACTTACTAACATAATCATTCCAAACTTTATCATCTTTTGCAACCATCATTGCTAAAAAGGCTGGATTTTTTTCACCATCAGGAACTATTGCTAACTGAGGATATTTAATTACTAATTTATTAGCTTCTGTAGAACTAGTTATGTTTCCATCTGCTCTTCCAGCTAAAACTTCCTGAAAATCTCTAGCAGGAGCTTCAATTGATTTTAATTTTGATTTAGGAAAAAATTCTTTCGCTTTTTCCTCTTGAGATGTTCCAAGAGTAGTTGCTATAGTAACATTTTTATTGTTCAATGAGTCCCAAGTCGAAAATTTTTTTAAATTTTTTTTAAGCACTAAAGGAACTGTACCATATTTGTAATAAGTGGTTGTGAAACCAGCCACTTCAGCTCTTTTAGGAGTTTTAGTTACACTAGTTGAAATATCATACCTATTAGCTGTAATTCCAGAGACAATTGTCTTCCAATCTGTAGGTACGAATTTAACTTTTACACCCATATCTTTTGCTAATTCGTTCATTACATCTATATCAAATCCTTTATATTTATTTGTAGATGGATCTTTCATTGACATTGGGTCCCAGTCACCAGTGGTACCAACTCTTAATTCTCCACTTTTTAAGACTTTTTGTAATCTAGACTCAGCATTGGCATTTGTTAAAAAAACCATCAAAAATAATGTTAAAACTACTCTAAACATGCATTAACTTTATTTGACTCGTTTGTTTAATTCAATATATAAGTTGTCACGGGGTGTCTTAAATGACTGAGATCATACCCGATGAACCTGACCGGTAATTCAGTAAGGGAATTATGGAAAAAACATACCTGTCTATAGAAATATCACTTACAACTATAATTATAGTAGGATTATTTTTTATAGGATTAGGCTATTTAAATACTAAAAAAATTTATAACAATAGAAATTATATTGTTGGAGATAGGGATGAAAACTTATTCTCTTTAACTGCTAGCTTAACAGCTTCAGCTCTAGGAGCATGGATTTTATTTGGGCCTTCATCTGCAGCCACTTGGGGCGGTATAGGCGCTGTGATTGGTTATGCATTAGGCACAGCTGCACCTATGCTATTTCTGTATAATTTTGGACCGAAAATTAGAAAAGAATTTCCAAATGGTCTTACATTAACTGAATTTATTAAAAAAAGATTTGGGATAAAAATTCTTAAATTATGTTTATTTTTGATATTATTTTACTTAACAATATTTTTGATAGCTGAAGTCACGGCTATTGCATCTTTATTAAAATTTATATCTCAAGTCCCATTATGGATAACTTCAGGCATTATACTAACTATTTGTTTACTTTATATATTAAGAGGTGGATTTAAACTTTCAGTTATAACAGATAAATATCAATTTTGTTTCATCACATTAATTATTGTAGTTTCAGTATTTATAGTTTTAGGAAATATAGATTTATCTAGCTATGAATTAATTAAACAAAATTCACCTAATTTAATAAATAAAAATTATTTACCTAATTATACTTCGGGATTAACATTTTTTATTGCTGTTGCAGCAACAAATTTATTTCACCAAGGAAATTGGCAAAGAGTCTTTTCTGCAAAAAATAATTCCATTTTAAAATTAAGCTTGGTTTTTTCTTCAATATTTATTTTTTTAATTGTTTTTTGGATGGGATATTCAGGACTAATATCTTATTCTTTAAATTCAAAAGTAGTTCCAGATCTCGCATTCTTTGATTTAATGCTTAGCAACAAAAGCTCTATTACAGTATTGGGTATATTAATTTTAGCACTTTCATTAACTTTAAGTACTATAGATACTTTAATTAATGCCATATCAAGTTTAATTATTGTAAACAGTGATCAAATTAATAAATCATTAGGAACTAAAAAAATTAAGAGTAAAACTAATTTTATAATTTTATTACTGAGTTTATTAGTTTTTGTTTTAGCATCTAAAGGATACAGTATTTTATATTTATTTTTATTAGCAGATTTATTATGTTGTTCTGCAGTTATTACAATATTTTATGGTTTTTTTAAAAAGAAAATTAATCCAAAACTTGCAGGAATTTCTATAACAAGTGGTCTTATATTGGGATTATTATTTTTTCCAAGTCCAAATTTCAAAAGCAGTATCTTGGTTGGTAATTTAATATTTATTGATAATTTTTCTGTTTTTATTAAAACAAACTTACTATTTATTTCATTTTGCGTATCTTTAATTATACCATTATTGATTATATCAATTTACTCTTTGCGCAATTCGTTTAAATAAATAATTACAGCTAACCAAATAAATATAAAAGAAATTAATTTATCTAAAATTAAAGGTTGGCTAAAATAATATAATCCTAAAAAAAATTGTGCAGTTGGAGTTAAAAAAAAGATCATACTTGCTGGACCGATACCTATAAGCTCAAACCCCTTTATATACCAAAAAAGAGGAATTAAAGTTATAAGTCCAGCCCAGATTAAATAAAAAGATAAAAGAGGCTCACTTAAAGAAAAGATATTCATATTATTTTTAATTAAAAAAACAAACAAAAATATAGCTATTGGTGATATTAATAATGTTTCTATGAGCAACCCTATATCAGAAGAAACTTTAATTTTTTTTCTTATCAAACCGTATAAACTAAATGAAATAGCCACAGTAATACCTATCCATGGAATTTCACCTAATTTAATTAATAAGTAAACTAGGGCAGCGGCTACTAAAATAATAGATATAATTTTGTTCTTATTATATTTTTCTTTTAAAAATATAATACCAAAAAAAACACTTAATATTGGAAAAATATAATACCCCAACGCAGAGTCTAATAGATTATTTGTTTTAACAGCGTACAACCACGTAAACCAATTAATTGAAATTAAAATTCCGGTTATGAAAAAAATGAGTATATTAATTTTTTTACTTATAATTTTAATAAATTCATTCCATCTTGAAAAGTATGAGGTTGTAATCACTAATAATAAAGCAGTCCAAATAGTTCTATGTATTGTTAATTCTAAAGTTGAAGCGAAAGAGACAAAATTAAAATATAATACACCTATCACTCCCCACCAAAGTGAGGCTCCAATAGTAAATAATGAGCCTTTAAATAAACTTTTCTTCATTTGACCATTTTTTTGATTGATTTATAAGATAGTTATTTAATAATTAGTACTAAATAAAATGGAAGAGTGGGTGAGCGGTTGAAACCAGTTGGTTGCTAACTAACCGTACGAGTAATATCGTACCGAGAGTTCGAATCTCTCCTCTTCCGCCATTTTTACTGATAGAAACCATCAATTTTTACAGGCGCTTTATTTAGCATAAATTTATAGACGTTTACATTTTCCAAAACTCTTTGCACATAGTTTCGTGTTTCTTTAAATCTTATCAACTCAATCCAATCTATATAACTTAATTGGTTTTTACTTGGGTCACCGTTTACTCTTCTCCATGTCTTTACACGATTTGGTCCTGCATTATATGCAGCTAATGCAAACGGAAAAACCCCATTATAATCTTCCAAAAGAGAATTAAAATAATATGAACCTAATTTAACATTATACTCTGGATCTTTTGTTAATCCACTTATGCTGTATGGAAGCTTAGCCTGTTTTGCAACAACCTTAGCTGTGTACTTCATTAACTGCATCATTCCTCTTGCACCTACGTAGCTATTGGCTTTGCTATCAAACTCACTTTCTTGCCGAATTATTGCTAAAATAAGCTCAGGCCTAGGCATTGTTTTTCCATTAATTTCTCTAGGAGTGGTAATTATTGGATAGTTATATATGTTAAAAAATCTTTTTTCATAAGAAGCTTGTTTTGAAATTTGAATAGCATAATCATATCTACCTACTTCTGTAGCTAATTTTGCAGCTAAGACTTCACTTCCTTTTTCAATATTAAGAACTGCTAAATGTTTAATTATATCTTTACTATATTTCGTTTTATTTAATTCTTTCAAAAGAATAACATGTTTTATAAGTACATTTTTATTAAATTCTTTCTCATATTCATTGTCAAATGAAGTTTGGTCATCCAATTTAAATTCTCCTCCGTTGTTAATTTCATTAAAGGATAATTGTCCATAATAAGTTGTTAAAAACTTAGAACCTTCTTTAAAATATTTTTTTGATTTACTTTCGTCACCTAACATTTGATAAGATTTTCCTAACCAATAAGCTCCTCTAGCCAAACTTATTGGATATCCAACATTACTATAAAAATTCTGAAAATGATTAATTGCATATTCTGGTGAGTTTAAAAAAGTAAGAGCTATCCAGCCAGATAGCCACTCTGCTTCAGCAAACTCAGGTCCATAGGATAAAGAGTGTTCACTAGCTGTTTTATAAGCAGTTTTATATCTCTTCTTGTATATCAAAGATCTTGTAAGACTTTTTCTTTGTTTCCACCAAAGGTCAGGTCTCACTAAATCTTCTTCTGATTTATTTGCATTAGAATAAAGAATTTCTAAAGATGACTCTAACCTTCCTCTCCTGTTTCTCCATTTAAGTCTGTCATACTCAAGTCCAGTGTCTTTTTTTAAATGACTTGGAACTTCAGAAATTGATTTATCAACTCCATACGAGTTACTCATTAAAATTTGTCTAGCATTATAAAGTGCTCGTTGATCTTTTGGTAAATATCTAAGCATTCTTTTGAGATCCCAGTACTTGTTGTTCCAAGCTAAATAACTTGCTCTTTTTACTTGATCTTCATTTGTTAGGTATTTTTTAAATTTATTTCTATAATATCTTAGATCGTTTTTACTCAACTTCGCATTTACCCATCCTTCTTTAATAAGTTTTGAAGCATTATCAATTTGACCTTTTGCAATAAAAGCTTCAGCTAATTTTAATTTTCCAGTTCCACTTAAAGGTTTATTATCCGAAAACCAGCTAATTACTGTGTTGGGAGTAGTATTTTTAAGTATTATTTTATGTTCAGCTAAATATTTTAATCTATTAATTCTCGGATATTCCTTGTTTCTCTTTATAAAATCAGTGTAGTCATTGAAAGTTGCCTTGTTACCTCTTTGTTTTAAATACATCCATTGAATTAAATTTCTAAAATCTTTATCACTAACTTTCTCTGACATTTTAACTGCACTTATCCATTTACTAGAACCTATTAAATTAAAAACTTCTTTGGCTCTTTTATAATCTTTTTTTGATAAAATTTTTGAAGTTTCACTTGTGCCAACTATAGCTTTGTAACTAGAAGGCTTTTTTTTAGGATAAATAAATTTTTCTAAAGAAATTTTATTAACTTCAACATTATTCTCTTTTATTGGACTCTTTTTAACAATGGTCTCTTCTTTTTTTACCTGATCTTTGATGGGTTTTTTAGCCGGCATTGTAAAATAACTAGTTGATGTTTTAGGTTTTGAGTCAATTATTGGTTTATTAGACGGAAGTATCAATTTTGTATTATTTTTTTTTTCATCAATTTTTTTGAATATAGATGGTTTCTTTTTAGGAATTATGAAATCATTATTCTGTGCATAAGAAATTTCATAGACTGATAAACTAATAAATAAAATTACTAGACTAATTATACGAATAGGCATAAGTTTAAGGTAAAAAAAATATCTTATATTTTTATGTTCAAAGGATCAATCGTTGCTTTAATCACACCGTTTAAGGATGATAAACTAGATGAGGAAAAATACGCTCAATTAATAAACCATCATATTAAAAACGGTACAAACGGAATAGTTCCTGCTGGAACTACAGGTGAGTCGCCAACACTTTCTCATAATGAACACCGTAAGGTTATAGAAATTTCCGTTAATGAGTGTAAGGGTAAGGTTCCTGTTATTGCTGGGACTGGTTCAAATTCAACTGACGAAGCAATTGAATTGTCTAAACATGCGGAAAAAGTTGGCGCCAATGGATTGTTAATTGTTACTCCATATTATAACAAACCAACTCAAGAAGGATTGTATCAGCACTATAAAAAAATTAATGACAATGTTGGAATACCAATAATTATATACAACATTCCATCTAGATCTGTAATTGACATGAAAGTTGAAACTATGGCTAGATTATTTGAATTAAAAAATATTTTGGGCGTAAAAGATGCTACCGGAGATTTAAATAGAGTTGATCAACAACTAAAAACTATGGGAGACGAATTTTTACAGTTAACCGGTGAAGATCATAATGCATTAGAATTTAATAGAAGAGGAGGCAAAGGGTGTATTAGTGTAACTGCTAATGTAGCAGCAAAATTGTGCTCAGAGTTTCAGTCAGCTTCTCTTAAAATACGAGATAAGAATATGCAAATTAAAGCTGAAGAAATAAATAATATTTTAAAACCTTTACATAAAGCTTTGTTTATTGAAAGCAATCCATCACCAGTTAAATATGCGGCTTCATTGTTAAAACTTGCACCTGATGATGTGCGTTTGCCTTTAGTTAAAGTAATGGATGAAACTAAAAAAACGGTAAAAGATGCACTTAAATTTGCTAAGTTGCTTTAATGAAAAATTTAAAGAGCTCTGGTCAAAAAATAATTTGCCTAAATAGAAAAGCTAGTTTTAATTATTATCTTAAAGAATTTTTTGAAGCTGGCATTGTTCTTAAAGGTTCAGAAGTCAAATCACTTAGAGATGGGAAAGCTAGTATAGCTGATTCATATGCCTTAGATAAAAACGGGGAGATTTACTTAATAAATTCTCATATACCACTTTATAGACAATCAAGTTACAATAATCATGACCCCAAATGTGATCGAAAATTACTACTCAATAAAAAAGAAATCAATAATTTGATTGGAAGAATTAATCAAGAAGGATTAACAATTGTTCCAACAAAACTATATTTTTCTAAGGGCAAGGCAAAAATTCAGTTAGCTGTCGCAAAAGGTAAAAAGTTATATGATAAAAGACTGGCAAAAAAAAAGAAAGACTGGAGAAGGGAACAAGCAAGAATTTTAAGCAGAAACAAATAATGATTTATTTAAGTATAGGCTCAAATTTAAATTCAAAATTCGGAAATAGGTTTGACAATATTACAAAAGCAGTTAGTTTATTAAAAAATAAAAAAATAAAAATTAAAAAAATATCTAATTTTTTTGAAACACCATCTTATCCTAACAAAAAGAATCCTAAGTTTATTAATATTATTATTGAAATTGAATATAATTTAAAGCCCGAATATTTGTTAAAAGAAATTTTTGTGGTTGAGAGGAAAATGGATAGAAAAAGAAATTTAAAAAATGCCCCAAGAACATGTGATATAGATATCATTGATTTTAAAGGACAAATCTTAAATAATAAGAGATTAAATATACCTCATCCTAAAGCACATTTGAGAAATTTTGTTTTATACCCCTTAAACGATATTAATTCCAATTGGAAACATCCAATAATTAATAAAAAAATAGATTTTTTAATAAAAAAACTCAATTTTGAAAAAAGGAATGAGATTACAAGAATGAAGGAAAGTGTTATAATAAATTTATGATCAATAATGAAGATTTAATTAATAAAGTAAAATCATATAATAAATTTTTAAATCCTAGCATTCTTTCAAAGGCTTATCAGTTTGCATTAAACGCTCATAAAAATCAAAAAAGAGACGAAGGTGTTCCATACATAATACATCCATTAGCAGTAGCTGATATACTCTCAGATTTAAAATTAGACAGCGCAACAATAACAACGGGTTTGTTGCATGATACTATTGAAGACACAAAAATCACATATAATTCAGTAGTTAAGGAATTTGGAAAAGAAGTAGCTGATTTAGTAGATGGAGTTACAAAAATTTCAGAACTTGAGGATAAGGCAGCTGAAAACTCTAAAGCAGAGAATTTTAGAAAATTAATATTAGCAACATCTAAAGATATAAGAGTTTTGTTAGTAAAGCTCGCTGATAGATTACATAATATGAGAACACTACAATTTGTGAAAGATGAAAATAAAAAAATCAGAAAAGCTAAAGAGACAATGGAAATTTATGCACCGTTAGCAGATAGAATGGGCATGAACAGGATAAGAGATGAATTAGAAGATTTATCATTTGCATTTTTAAATAAAGATGCCAGAGATTTGATTCAAGAAAGATTAAAGTTTATTAAAAATCATAGAGAAGACAACTTTAATTCAATTTCCTCAGAATTAATAGTTCTTTTAAAAAAAAATAAAGTTAAAGCTAGAATTACTGGAAGAGAAAAAACTCCATTTTCAATATGGAGAAAAATTCAAAAGAAAAAAATCTCTCTAGAGCAATTAACCGATATTGTAGGTTTTAGAGTTATAGTAGACAACATTGATGAATGTTATAAAACATTAGGAATTTTTCATAGCATATACTCTGCTATTCCAGGAAAATTTAAAGATTATATTTCAACACCTAAAATAAACAATTACAAATCAATTCATACATCTTTAATTGGTCCAAAAAAACACCGTATTGAAATTCAAATCCGTACAGAGGAAATGCATGAATTTGCTGAAAGAGGCATAGCTTCACATTGGAAATATAAATCATCTGAAAAATTTTCAGAGTTATCATGGAAGGAATATGATTGGTTAAGAGATTTAGTAGAAATTATTGAAAGAGGTAATAGCCCAGAACATTATTATGAATTTACTAAATTACAAATGTTTCAAGATAATGTTTTTTGTTTCACTCCTAAGGGCGCAGTAATAAAATTACCAAAAAATGGTACAGCGATAGATTTTGCTTACGCAGTTCACACTAAAATAGGAGATACTGCTGTTGGTTGTTATGTAAATGGAACTGAACTTCCTCTTCAAACAATTTTAAAAAATGGAGACATGATTAAAATTATAACTTCAAAAAAAATCTCACCTTCTTTACATTGGCTGTCATCAGCCAAAACAGGTAAAGCGAGGGCAGCTATAAGACGATATTGGCAAGACAAATTAATTGATAATAAAACAAAAAAAAATAAAGAATATTTTACAACTCTAGAAATTGATTTACCTCATCAACCAGGAGTGTTAGGTGAGGTAAGCACTATAATTGGCACTAATGGTAGCAATATATTGAACGTAGAGCTTTTAGAAAGAAAGGATAAATTTCTCACTTTCTCTTTCGATCTGCAAATAAACGATTTAAAAAACTTTACAAACTTAATAAGTCAGATAAAACAAAAACATTTGAACTTTAAAATTATTCGTCATAAACAGAAAAAAAATGCTTTCATACAAAGAATCTTTAGAAATTTTAAAAGAAAGTAAAGCTCTTTTAGAAGGTCATTTTATATTGTCCTCAGGACTACACAGTTCACAATATATTCAATGTGCTCAACTACTAAGCAAACCCCATTTATCAAGAAAAATTTGTACCTCTTTAGCTGATAAAATTAAAAATGAATTTAAAAAAATTGATCTAATACTTTCACCTGCAATAGGAGGAATTGTTATTGGATATGAGATGGGTAAACTTTTAAACAAAGAAGCAATTTTTGCTGAAAGAATTAACAATAACTTTACTTTAAGAAGAGATTTTACAATTCCAAAGTCCTCAAAAGTATTAATTGTTGAAGATGTTATCACAACCGGAAAGTCTAGTTTAGAGTGTGTTGAAATAATAAAAAAGTCTGAGGCAGAAATTGTGGGATTCGCATGTCTTATAGATAGATCACAAGGAAAATCTGTAATTAAAAATAAAATTGTTTCTCAAATAGAAATTAATATTCCAACGTATGATAAAAATAATCTACCAGAAACCTTATTATCTATTAAAGCTGTAAAACCAGGTTCTAGAGGTATTTAATGCCAAGAATAAGATTGGGTGTTAATATAGATCATGTAGCAACTGTTAGAAATGCTCGTGGTGAAATTTATCCAAGCCCTCTCAGAGCAGCCTTGTTATCTGAGAAATATGGAGCGGACTCTATAACAATACATTTAAGAGAAGACAGACGTCACATTAATGAAAAAGATTTAAAAGAAATTAAATCAAAATTAAAGATACCATTAAATTTAGAAATAGCCGCAACCCAAGAAATGTTGAAAATTGCCAAGAAGCAAAAGCCTTCGTTTATTTGCATAGTTCCAGAAAAAAGGAAAGAAATAACAACTGAAGGAGGTTTAAATCTTAATTACAAGAAACATTTTCTTAAAAAATTAATTAAAATTTTAAAAAAAAATGGGTCGAGAATTAGCTTATTTATTGAACCAAGCTTGAAAGATATAAGAGTTGCTAAAGAAATCCAAGCAGACTGTATCGAAATTCATACTGGAAAAATTTGTAATGCTATCAATAAGAAAAAATCCTATAAAAATGAACTTAATAAAATAAAAAAGGCTGTGGGTTTAGCATCTCATTTAGGTTTAGAAATTCATGCAGGGCATGGACTTACATTTGAGTCAGCAAAGATTTTATCTAAAATTAAAGATATAAGCGAGTTTAATATAGGACATTTTTTAGTTGGAGAATCTATATTTATTGGATTAAAGAGTGCAATAAAAAAGTTTAAAAAAATCATTTGATTATGAGAATTTATGGATCTGGAACTGATATAATTAGAGTTGAAAGAGTAAAAAAAATTATTAAATCCAATAAAAAATTTAAAAATAAGATTTTTTCAAAATCAGAAATTGAATTATGTGAGAGAAGAAAAAATAATTATTCGTGTTATGCCTCTAGATTTGCCGCAAAAGAAGCTTTTTCTAAATCTCTCGGAACTGGGATTTCAAAGGGATTAAGTTTTAAAGAAATTGAGATTAAAAATGATAAATATGGAAAACCTTTTATAAAAGTTACTGGTAAGAGTCTTAAAATTTTATATAAGACTATCAAAAACAAAAAGTTCAAAATATTTCTTTCAATCTCAGATGATAAACCATTCGCTATTGCATTTGTAATTTTAACTATTTTATGAAAAAAAGCCTTATAAAAACTATTTTTGAAAATTTAAAAACGATTATATATGCGTTAATTATTGCAGTATTTATAAGATCGTTATTTTTCCAACCTTTTTATATACCTTCTTCATCTATGGAGCCGACTTTTTTAATAGGTGACAGAATCTTTGTATCAAAATATTCATATGGATATAGCAAGCACTCTTTCCCATTTAGTCCAAATATCTATAACAAAAGAGTACTAAAGAAAGAACCTAAATATGGAGATCTTGTAGTTTTCAAGACACCGTCAGATAATAGAACTGACTATATAAAAAGATTAATTGGTTTACCCGGAGATGAAATACAATTTCTAAATGGGAAGCTTTATATTAATAACAATGAAATATCTAGAAAAGAAGTAAAGATTGATGAAATAATAAGATGTGGAACTTCTTCAATAACAGTTAATGCTTATGAAGAAACTCTTCCAAATGGTTTTAAACATATAACTGTTTACAACAAAGTTGGAACAATTCAAAATACTGATAAATATAAAGTTCCATTAAATCATTATTTTTTCTTAGGAGACAATAGAGATTGTTCTAGAGATAGCAGATTTTTAAGCAGCGTAGGCTATGTAACTGATTTAAACTTAGTTGGAAAAGCTAGCTTAATTTTCTTTTCAAATGATACTGTGCAAGGGAGTATTCTTAAATTTTGGAACTGGGGAAACTCATTAAGAATAGATCGTTTTTTTAAAAAATTATGAAAAATAAAAAGTTTTTAACTTTAGAAAAAGTAATAGGAATAAGTTTCAATGACAAAGAAATTTTTAAAAAAAGTCTCACACATAAAAGTTACAACAACAATAACAATAACGAAAAACTTGAATTTTTGGGTGATAGGGTACTAGGTTTAGTACTTTCTAATGCTCTTCTTAAAATCTATCCTAATGAAAAGGAAGGCATTCTAGATAAAAAATTTGCTAATTTAGTAAATAAAAAAACTTGTTATCAAATATCAAAAAAAATAGGTTTAGATAAATATATTTTTGTTGGGGACTCTCAAAAAAAACATGATAAAAAAAACGAGAAGATTTTAAGCGATGGCTTAGAAGCTTTAATTGGAGCTATTTTCCTGGATCAAGGTTTAGAGATTGCAGAAAAATTCATAAAAAAGAATTGGAAAGAGTTTTTAATCAAGTCAAATATTACCATCATTGACTCTAAAACAATGCTTCAAGAATACAGCTTAAAAAGATACAAACAATTACCTAACTATAAAATATTTAAACAATCAGGCCCTAAACATCAGCCTACATTTAAAGCAGAAGTGCAAATTAAGAATTCAAAAAAATACATTGGAATAGGTGGTTCAAAAAAAATTGCTGAACAAAATGCGGCTAAAAAATTAATAAATGATTTAAAAATATAAAATGAATTGGGAAGACGAGGGATATCTTTTATCTAAAAGAAAGTTCAGAGAGAATGCAAACATCATAAATGTATTTACTAATACATTTGGTAAAGTTAGTGGTATTGTATATGGAGGCAGTTCTAGAAAAATAAGAAATTATCTTCAAATTTCTAATAAAATCTTTATTTTTTATACTTCAAAAAACGAAAATAAAATTGGATATTTTAAAACCGAATTAGTTGAGCCTATTTCACCAAAATATTTTAACGATAAAAAAAGATCAGCTGCATTAATGTCTTTAACCTCTTTATTAAATGTTCTATTACCAGAGTCACAACCCTACAAAAACATTTACAATTCTTTAGAAAAACTTTTACAAAATTTCTATCAAGATCAATGGATTATTTTATTTGTTTATTGGGAATTAAGTTTAATCAAGGAACTTGGTTTTGATACCAATATAAGCCAATATAACTCAGAGAATTATGATGATAATGAGTTGGTTACTATAGACATTGATAATTCAAAATATCAAATACCATCATTCTTGATTAAAAATGTTATACCAACAACTATTAATAATCATTTAATAAAAAAATCTTTAATTTTTACAAGAAGCATAATGTTAAATAAGTTTTTTTTACCAAATAACCTTAATTTACCAAAATCTAGAGTATTACTTGAAAATTATTTTAATTAGATTTTAGTTTTTTCGCTACATCTAGCGCAAAATAAGTTACTATAGCAGAGGATCCTGCTCTCTTAAGAGAAGTTAAACTTTCTAATATACTATCTTCATTTATTAATTTATTTTTAATACCATTTTTAATAAGGCTAAACTCTCCTGAGACTTGGTAAGAAATAACTGGTATTTTAAAGCTATCTTTAATCGTTTTGATTATATCAAGGTAAGGCATACCAGGTTTAACCATTATCATGTCAGCTCCTTCATTTATATCAACAGCTACTTCTCTTAAAGCTTCTTGAGAATTTCTAAAATCCATTTGATAAGTTTTTTTAGTTCCCTTTAATTTTCTTTTAGAACCGACAGCTTCTCTAAACGGTCCATAAAAATTTGAAGCATATTTTACAGCATAGGACAATATTTTTGTATTTTTAAAATTATTTTTATCCAAAATTTTTCTTATCTCAGCAACTCTTCCATCCATCATGTCTGAGGGAGCGATAATATCACAGCCCATTTGTGCTTGAAGTAACGCTTGTTTAGCTAAAATTTTTATTGTTTTATCATTATCTACATCTCCATTTAAAAAAATTCCATCATGACCATGTGAGGTGTATGGATCTAGCGCCACATCACACATTGTCCCTATTTCCTTAAAATTTTTTTTTATAATTTTTAGAGCCTTACAAACAAGGTTGTTCCTATTTAGAGCTTCTGTACCATAATTATTTTTTTTGTTATTTGGAGTATAAGGAAATAAAGCTATTAGTGGTATTTTAAAGTTACACGCTTTTTCAACTACATAACTTAGTTTATCAATACTATATCGATTTACCCCCGGCATTGATTTTATAGGTTCAATTTTGTTTTTTCCTTCCCGAACAAAAATAGGTAATATTAAATCGTCAGCAGAAAGTTTATTTTCTGATATCAGTCTTCTAATCCAGTCGCTTTTGCGAACCCTTCTCAATCTCAAGTTAGGATATTTACCAAGTATTTTCATAAATTAAAAATGTTTATACGATGTGACAATTAATATATTATACATCTATAATAAACTAATCTAAAGGAATAGTTAACGGTGAACAACAAAAATTTACATAAAGATTTTTATAAAATAGAAAACATGAAGTTTGATATATCTAAACTTCAAGGAGCTCTTCACGAAGTTTTAAAAATAAAAAAATATGATACAGCTGGAGGCATATCTCATTTTGGTGCTATTTGTTTAAACCAAATTCCTGGACAACCAGACTCAATTAAAGGAAATAAAGCTAGAGGAATTTTCTGGACTAAACCAGATCATACTGGAAAAGAAGCTAAAAGAGATACAGCTATTAATGAGTCTGAATATACTGAATTTATAAAAGAATATGAAAAAACTTACTTCAAAGAAGTTTATGAAAAACTATCCTCAAAATTTAAATTAGGAAGAGTAAGAATACTTTTAAAAGAACCAAGATCAACTTTGAGCTGGCACAGAGACCCTGAACCAAGATTACATGTACCGATAATTACAAATCCAGGCTCTATAATGGTTATAGAGGAAGTAGCTAAACATTTACCAGCTGATGGATCTGCATGGATTACTAATAATACTAAATATCACAATGCCTTTAATGGTGGAGAAGAAAATAGAGTGCATTTAGTGGCTTGCGTTTTAGATTACAAATTTAATTGAAATTGAATTCTATTTTTAAGAAAATCTGCATTTCATCTGATCACGCTGGATATAATTTAAAAGAATATATTAAATCTTATTTTATTAAAAAAGAAATTCCTTTAATAGATCTTGGTCCATACAAAACCAATTCAGTAGATTATCCTGATTATGCCAAAAAAATTGCCAAAAGGGTTGCTTCTAAAAGAAGCGATATTGGTATTCTTGTATGTGGATCGGGTACTGGAATGGCAATATCTGCAAATAAAACTAAAGGAATAAGGGCTGCAGTCTGCTATAACGCCAAATCTACACGTTTGTCCAGAGAACATAATAATGCTAATATTATAGCACTAGGATCAAGATTAATAAAAAAAGATGAAGCTATGAAATTAATAAAAGTTTTTCTTAAAACAAAATTTGAGGGTGGCAGACATCTAAGAAGAGTAAAAAAAATTTAAACAAGATGTCAAAGTTTGTAAAATATTCCTCTGACGATTATCAGAATTTTTTTGATAGTGATTTGTCAAAAACAGATCCAGATTTATATAATTCAATAAAATTAGAACTTGAAAGACAACAGCAACATATAGAATTAATTGCTTCTGAAAATATTGTTTCAAAAGCAGTATTAGATGCCCAAGGTTCTATAATGACAAACAAATATGCTGAGGGTTATCCATCTAAAAGATATTATGGAGGATGTGAGTTTGTCGATAAAGCAGAAGAATTAGCATTAGAAAGAGTTAAAAAATTGTACAATTGTAAATATGCTAATGTTCAACCACACTCTGGAGCCCAAGCTAATGGAGCTGTATATTTAGCTCTTTTGAATCCAGGAGACCCTATACTTGGTATGAGCTTAAATTCAGGAGGTCATTTAACTCACGGTGCTAAAGTTTCAATTTCTGGAAAATGGTTAAAATCATTTCATTACGATGTAAATAAAGAAACTGGCTTGATAGATTATTCTGAAGTTGAAAAATTAGCGAAGGAACACAAACCTAAACTTATTATTGCGGGAGGCAGCGCTTATTCAAGAATTATAGATTTTAAAAAATTTAGAGAAATAGCTGACAGCGTTAACGCTTATCTGATGGTTGATATGGCTCATTTTTCTGGATTGGTTGCCGGAAAAGGTTATCCAAATCCTGTTGATTATGCTGATGTTGTTACATCTACAACTCATAAGGTTTTGAGAGGTGCTAGAGGTGGAATTATTCTAACGAATAGAGAGGATTTAATAAAAAAATTCAATTCTGCAGTGTTTCCAGGATATCAAGGCGGACCTTTAATGCACGTTGTTGCCGCTAAAGCTGTAGCTTTTCAAGAAGCTTTAAAACCTTCATTTAAAGAGTATATAAAATCTGTTCTAGCAAATGCTAAAATTTTATCTGAAACTTTAAAATCCAATGGATTTAAAATTTTTTCTGGTGGAACAGATACTCATTTAATGTTAGTTGATCTCAGACCGTTTAAAGTTACAGGCAAAGCTGCTGAAATAAGTTTATGCAAAGCAAACATCACATGTAATAAAAATGGAATACCTTTTGATACAGAAAAAATGACAATTACTTCGGGTATTAGACTCGGTTCTCAAGCAGCAACAACTAGAGGCTTTGGATTAAATGAATTTAAAAAAGTTGGTGAATTAATTACTAAAGTTATAAAAGGTTTATCCCAAAATCCAAATGATAATAGCATTATAGAGTCAGAAGTAAGAAAAGAAGTAATTGAACTTTGTTCTAAATTTCCTATATATAATCATTTGCTAAAAAATTAAATTATGCTTTGTCCATTTTGTAGAGAAAAAGATACATCAGTAGTTGACTCTAGACCTACAGAGGACGGTACAGCTATAAGAAGAAGAAGAAGCTGCACTTGTGGTGGGGGTCAAAGATTTACAACGTTTGAAAGAGTTCAATTTAGAGAATTAACAGTTATTAAAAAGAATGGTCGTAAATCTCCTTTTGATAGAGAAAAATTAGCTAAATCACTTTTTATAGCACTAAAGAAAAGACCTATAGATAGCGAAACTATTGAGAAACTTGTTTCAAAAATATCTAGAGAACTCGAAGAAATTGGTCAACCAGAAATTCAATCTAGTATTATTGGAAAAATGGTTATGGAGAGCTTAAAAGATTTAGATAAAATCGCTTACATTAGATTTGCTTCTGTATACACAAATTTCAAAGAGGTTGAAGAATTTGAGGAATATATAGGCAAATTACATGTTAAATCGAAAAAGTGACTCTCCTTTAAAAGTATCTAAATTTATTAAATTAGCATATGAGCAAGCTAAGATAAATTTAGGATCTACAGGTTCCAATCCTTCTGTAGGATGTATTGTAGAAAAAAATGGTTCAGTTATAGCTTCAGCACATACTTCATTAAATGGGCGTCCTCACGCTGAATTTAACGCTTTAAATAAGAAATTAGATTTTAAAAATTCAAATATTTATATTTCTTTAGAACCATGCTCACATTACGGCGAAACACCACCTTGCACAAAAATTATAATAAAAAAAAAAATTAAAAAAGTTTTTTTTTCAATATTTGATGTTGATAAAAGATCTAACAAAAAATCAATTCACAATCTAAGAATTAAAAATATTTTAGTTAAAAATGGAATAAATGAGAGTTATGGTAAAATGTTTTATGAAAGTTATTATTTTAACAAAAAAAAACTTCTTCCTTATTTAGATGCAAAAATAGCTATTTCCAGAGACTACTTTACAAAAAATATTTCATCAAAGTGGATTACAAATCAACAATCTAGAACAATTGCTCACTTAATTAGGTCAAATTATGATTGTATAATGTCTACTTCTAAATCTATTAATGATGACAACTCTGAACTAAATTGCCGAATAGAAGGTTTGGAAAAAAAATCACCATCTATAGTAATAATTGACAGAAACTTTAAATTAAAAAAAAACTTAAAAATTATAAAAAATGAACAAAATAGAAAAATATATATTTTTACTATCAAAAAAAATAAAGATAAGGAACTATTCTTTAGAAAGAGAGGTATAAAAATAATAAAAGTTGATAAAATGTCATCTTATAAAGATTACTTAAAAATCCTACAATTAATGAATAAATTAGGCATATCTAGAATTCTTTTAGAAAGTGGACTAAGTATATTTAATTTTTTTTTAAAAGGTAAAATGATTAATAATTTATATATTTTTAAAACTAATAAAGGATTAGGTAGAAAAGGTATAAATTATGCGAGCTCAAATAATCTTAAAAAAATTAAACTAAATAACAAAAGAGTTAATGTTTATTTAAATGGAGATACTCTTTATAAAATAAAGATTAAATAATGTTTAATGGGATAATTTACAATCAAGGAATAATTAAAGGATTAAAAAAAAATCCAAGATATATTTCTGGAAGTTTAGTATTAGAAATAATTTCGAATATAAAACTTAAAAAATCTGATATAGGAGAGTCTGTCTCTTGTGATGGTGTTTGTCTTACTTTAATTGGTATAGGAAAAAAATCTTTCTTTTTCTACCTTTCGAAAGAAACTATTAAAAGATCTAACTTTAAAAAAGCTAAAATTGGAAAATCTATAAATATAGAAAAATCTTTAAATCATGGACAAAAAATCTCAGGTCATTATGTTCAAGGACATGTTGATACAACATCTAAAATTAAAAATATCAAAATAGTTCAAAGATCTTGGACGATTGATTTTGAAATTAAAAAACTTTTTAAGAAATATATCGTAGAAAAAGGTTCAATTTCTATAAATGGTGTGTCTTTAACAATATCTAAATTGACTAAAAAGGGTTTTCAGGTAACCGTAATACCCCATACTTTAAAACTGACAAACCTTATTAAATTAAAAAAAGGAGATTTAGTAAATATTGAATTTGATATTTTTAGTAAATATTTACTTAATATTACAAGTTAAATGAAAAATAAATCACTTTCCTCAATAAAAGATATTATTAAAGACGCAAGAAAAGGTAAAATGTTTATTTTAGTAGATGATAAAAATAGAGAAAATGAAGGTGATTTGGTAATACCTGGGTCAAAATGCAATTCTAAAAATATAAATTTTATGGCCAAACATGGTCGTGGTTTAATTTGTCTTGCTCTCACAAAAAAACAAGTTGAAAAATTATCTTTACCCCTTATGTCAAGCGTTAATGAAGCAAGAATGCAAACTGCTTTTACAGTTTCGATAGAGGCAAAAAAAGGAATTTCTACTGGAATTTCGGCTTTTGATCGTGCAAAAACAATTAAAGTTGCGATCAATCCGAATTCAAAAAAAAAAGATATAGTTTCACCGGGCCATGTATTTCCATTAGTTTCAAGAAGTGGTGGAGTTCTAGAGAGAGCAGGTCATACGGAAGCTTCAATAGACATATCTAAATTATCTAAGCTAAATCCTAGCGCTGTCATATGTGAAGTTATGAACGAAGATGGAAGAATGGCTAGATATGATGATTTATTAAAATTTTCCAAAAAACACAGACTCAAGATTGCCAGCATAGAAGATTTAATCTCATACAGAGTGAAAAATGAAAAGTTAATTAAAAATATTTCCACCAAACTATTTAGTATGAAAAAATTTGGAAAATTTGAACTCAAAATCTTTGAAAATAAAATGGACAGATCAGAACATTATGCTCTGATAAAAGGTAGAATCAAATCATCTAAACCAATTAGAGTAAGGGTTATTTCAACAAACATACTGAATAATATGATAAATTTTAACCAAAATACTTTAAAAAAATCATTAAGTTATCTTTCTAGATTTAATAATTATGCTCTTATAATTATTAAAGATCAAAATTTAAACTCTATTAAAAAAGATATGCAGAAAAGCAATAATACATTAAGATATTATGGTATTGGAGCACAAATTATTAAAGATTTGAAAATTAAAAATATGATACTAGTATCACGATCTAAAAAGAAAATTATTGGACTAGAGGGTTTTGGTATTAAAATATTTAAACAAGAGATTATTAAATGAAAAAAAAAACTAAGATTTTAATTGTAAGATCTTCATATAACGATACATCAAAGATATTTGAGAGTGCCAGTAATAGATTATTAGATTATAAGAATGTAACTTTTTCAACAAAAAGCGTTTCAGGTGCTTTTGAAATTCCAGTCGCTATTTCAAAAAATATCAATAAATTTGATGGTTTTATTGCTATAGGTTCTATTATTAAAGGAGAGACTCCTAACTTTAATTTTATTTCCGAAGCTATCACTCATGGAATAATGAATCTTACTATTGCACATAAAAAACCCATAGGTAACGCTATATTGACCTGTTTAAATAAAGACCAAGCTACTGAAAGATATGAAAAGGGCAAAGAAGCAGTTGAGGCAGTTATAAGTGTATTAGATGATCAAAAAAGATAAACAGTCATCTACTCCAAGAATTAAAATTATTCAAAAGCTATATAGCAATCTTTTGAATCCTGATGAAAAAATACTTTTTCCAAAAAGCCAATACAAAAAATTTATGAAAGATGTCGTTATCGGAACTCTTGAACGAAAAGAGTTTATTGAAAAGTCTATATTACAACATCTAAGTGAAGATATTGATCTTAATAAAACAGATAAGTTGTTAAAAATAATTATATCTGCAGCAGTTTTTGAACTACTTTTTAAACACAATAATCCTAAAAATGTAATAATTTCTGAATACGTTAAATCTTCCGAGTTTTTTTTAGAGGAAGCTCAAATAAAATATCTTAACGCAATTTTAGACAAAATTTCAAAAAAAGTACGATAAAATAACAAATAATTAGCTTGCCTTTTTTTATTTTATTTGGCAATTTGCGTGCTTTACCAAATATGCAGTCAGTTTTTGAATTATTATATCTAATTGTTTTTACAGGCATTCTTGCTGTAGCCTATAGTTATTTATTATCTAATCAAATATTATCATCTAGCCCTGGAAATAGTAAAATGCAAGAAATAGCTGAGGCAATTCAGATAGGAGCAAAAGCTTATTTAAATCGTCAATACAAAACTATAGCCATAGTTGGTGTCATAGTTTTTGTAATTGTTACTTATTTTTTTAATTTTCTTGTAGGTTTAGGATATTTTATTGGAGCTTTTCTTTCTGGAGTAGCAGGCTATGTGGGAATGTTAATTTCAGTCAAAGCAAATGTTAGAACCGCAGAAGCATCAAGAAAAAGTTTACAAGATGGATTAACTATAGCGTTTAAATCTGGTGCTATTACAGGTTTGCTTGTTGCTGGTTTAGCCTTATTAGCAATAACAGTTTATTATATAATTTTGGTTAACTCTAATGTAGATAAGAGAGAAATAATTAATGCTTTAGTAGCCCTAGGATTCGGAGCATCTTTAATATCGATTTTTGCAAGATTAGGTGGTGGAATTTTCACAAAAGGTGCTGATGTAGGCGCTGACCTAGTTGGAAAAGTTGAAGCGGGCATACCGGAAGATGATCCAAGAAATCCAGCTGTAATCGCAGACAATGTTGGTGATAATGTTGGTGATTGTGCAGGAATGGCAGCAGATCTTTTTGAGACTTATGCTGTTACGATTGTAGCTACAATGGTTTTATCCTCAATTTTTTTTCCAAATGATCCAAATATGATGATTTACCCTTTATCTATAGGTGCTTCATGTATTTTTACATCAATAATCGGAACTTGGTTTGTAAGACTTGGTAAAAGTAAAAATATTATGGGAGCTTTGTACAAAGGATTTATAGCAACTTCAGTTTTGTCGCTTATTATTTTTTACCCAGTAACAGATTCTGTAATTGGTTTAGATAAGGTTTTTACTACTGAAAATAATTCATTTACTGGATACAGCCTTTATATTTGTGGAGTAGCTGGTTTAGTTATTACAGGATTAATTATCTGGGTAACAGAGTACTACACTGGAACAAATTATAGACCAGTAAAAAGTGTTGCTAATTCATCTAGAACTGGTCATGGAACTAATGTTATTCAAGGTTTGGCTGTATCAATGGAGGCAACAGCTATACCTGCTTTAATTATTGTTGTAGGAATTTTGTTTACAAATAATTTAGCTGGTTTGTTTGGAATTGCAATAGCAGTAACTTCTATGTTAGCGTTAACCGGTATGGTTGTCGCTTTGGATGCTTACGGTCCGGTTACTGATAATGCTGGCGGAATTGCTGAAATGTCTAAATTGCCAAAAAATGTTAGAAAAACTACAGATGCTTTAGATGCTGTTGGAAACACAACAAAAGCAGTAACCAAAGGTTACGCCATTGGTTCTGCGGGGTTAGGAGCTTTAGTATTATTTGCAGCATATACTGAAGATATTAAATTTTTTTCAACCGTTAAAGGATCAAAGTTGGAAAACATAAGTGTTAGTTTTGATTTGTCAAATCCATTTGTTGTAATTGGATTACTTGTGGGTGGAATGCTTCCTTATCTCTTTGGTTCCATGGGTATGCAAGCTGTTGGTAGAGCAGGTGGCGCAGTTGTAATTGAAGTTAGAAGGCAATTTAAAAAAATACCTGGAATAATGAAAGGCAAAAGAAAGCCTGATTATGGAAAATTAGTTGACTTACTAACTAAAGCTGCGATTAAGGAAATGATAATCCCATCATTACTTCCTGTATTGTCACCTATAGTTTTATACTTAATTATTTTACCTATCGGAGGTATTGAAGCAGCACTATCATCGCTAGGTGCTATGCTTCTAGGAGTAATAGTTACAGGATTATTTGTCGCCATATCAATGACAGCTGGTGGTGGTGCATGGGATAATGCAAAAAAATACATTGAAGATGGTAATTACGGAGGTAAGGGCTCTGAAGCTCATAAAGCGGCTGTTACTGGTGATACAGTGGGTGATCCTTACAAAGACACTGCAGGACCAGCAGTAAATCCAATGATTAAAATTACAAATATAGTTGCTCTCCTATTACTCGCAGTAATAGCCCATTAAAACTTTTTCTTCCCATACATTTTTTGTTTAACACTAGAAAGAAATCTTCCAACAAAACTTTGTCTTGAAATTTCATTTTTTGTTTCAGCTTTAGAGAATTCAACTTTATTCATATCTTCTTTCTTATAAAGTTTTTTATCTTTAAGGACTCCATATTTGTCAAAATCTAATTCTAGAACATTATTTTCCTTAAGTACGTTTTGTCCTAGTTTATGTAATTTTCCTTTAGTAATCGTTCTTTGAAAATATATCCACTTATTGGGATAAGTGATTGATGTTAAATGAGGTTTTCCAATTAATGCAACTACATCATTTTTATTGGTTTTATTAACTATCAAAACTTTTCCTCTATTTTCTAAGAAGTTGATACCGTGTACTTTTTTGGGCTCTTGCAATTGGCAATGTGTTAGAATAATAAAAATAGTAAAAATACAAATTAAACAAATATGTTTGCTTTTTATAATCGGCATAATAACAATCTTTACAACAAATTAGTTGAATTATCACGTAATATTTTTTTTTATAAAGATTTGAAATTAAGTGACAATTTTGAAACTAGAATAATGCTTATTTTTTTCCATTTTTCTGTAATTTTACTCAAATTTAAAAAAAACAATAATAGTAAGTTCCCACAAAAAATATTTGATAATATTTTTTTAAATATAGAATATCATTTAAGAGAATTAGGACATGGAGATGTAGTCGTAAATAAAAAAATGAAAACACTCAATAAAATTTTTTATAATATTTTACTAAAAATGGAAATAAATAATGACAATAAGTTAGTTTTTAAAAAGAATATAATTAACGAGCATTTTATTTTAAATGATAACAATAATTCTAAAATAGTAAGTAAATTGGAGGAGTATTATGGAAATTTTTGCAACTTTTGCTTTGAATTAGAAGATGAAATTATGCTAAAAGGTCAAATAGATTACAAATATTAATTTTATGGCTGTACCAAAACGAAAAACGTCTAAATCGAGAAGAAATCAGAGAAGATCACATCATAAGGTTTCTGCTATAAATGTGATTGAAGATAAGAAAAGTGGTGAGTATAGGCTTTCGCACCACATAGATTTAAAAACCGGCTATTATAACGGCAAAAAGATTTTAGACGTATAACAATAATTTTGAAATGAATAATAAAGTTGTAATTGCTATTGACGCAATGGGGGGTGAAAATGCACCAAAAAAAAACATAGAAGGTCTTGGTTTATTTTTAAAGGCAAACAAAAATAAAGATGATTACTTTTTCAAAGTTTATGGAGATGAGCAGAAAATAATAAAAGAATTAAATAAAAATAATATAAAAAAAGATAAAATAGAAATTTTAAATACACTTACCGTAGTGTCAGACGACGAAACTCCTCTAACAGCTGTTAAAAATTCTAAGAATAGTAGTATGTGGAATTCTATTAACTCACAAATAGTAAGTGGTGCTCACATATCTTTATCAGCCGGAAATACTGGAGTTTTATTTGTAATATCAAGAATGCTTTTAAAAACTATTGATAAAGTTAGTAAACCTGCGCTAGCTGGGATATGGCCAAATAAAAAAGGTGTTAGTGTTGTTTTAGATTTAGGCGCAAATATTGAATGTGACGAAAATAACTTAATAGATTTTTCTGAAATGGGCTCTGCACTTTATAAATCTTTGTATGGCAATGAAAAACCAAAAGTTTCATTACTTAATATTGGTTCAGAAGAAATAAAAGGTACTGAAGTAATCAAAAAAGCATACAGCAAACTTAAAGAATTAAGTAATTATGGAGATTTTGAATTTATAGGATACATAGAAGGAAATAAAATTTACGATGGCAACAGTAATATTATTGTTACTGACGGATTTACTGGAAACGTAGCTTTAAAAACTGCGGAAGGTACAGCGAAGTTTCTCACAGACTCTCTTAAAGAATCATTAATGGAGAATTTCTTATCAAAGATATCATTAATTTTTTCTTATTTTTCTCTTAAAAAATTTAAAAAAAAATTAGATCCCAGAAAATATAATGGTGCGATTTTCTTGGGTCTAAGAGGACCTGTTGTTAAAAGTCACGGCTCAACTGATTCAGTCGGTTTTTATCACTCTATTGATCTTTGTTATAGGATAATTAAAGGAGATTTGATGAATAAGATTAAAAATAATTTAAAACATATTGATGCAAAAAATTAAAAGAGAAAATATAAGTAAAAAACAAATATGTGAGGAATTATATAGAAAATTTGGATTGCCAAAACTTTACATAGAAAATTTTTTTAATGACACTATAGAATTACTAATTAAAACGCTCAAAAATGATGAAATTATTAAAATAGATAATTTCGGCACTTTCAAAAAAATAAAGAAAAAAAAAAGATTTGGAAGAAATCCAAAAACGAAAGTAGAATATGAAATTAAACCACGAAATACTGTATCTTTTAAAGCATCTAACATTTTAAAAAAAAAGATTAATAATGTCTAAAAATAATTTTATTAGTATTAGTGAATTAGCAAAAAGACTAAATCTTATTAATAAAAAAAACGGAAAACCTTCAACACACACTATTAGATTTTGGGAAAGTCAGTTTAGTCAGTTGAAACCCACTATTTTAGGTGGAAACAGAAGATACTACTCTAATAAGGACGTAGAAAAAATAAGTTTGATTAAATTTCTTTTGAAAGATCAAGGCTTAACAATTAGTGGTGCAAAAAAAGTCTTAAATAGCAATATTAATAATCTTGACGATTATAATTCATCAAGTATAAAGGCAACATATTTTAAGAAGGAAATTAAGATTAAATCTAAAGAGTTATTAAAAAAGATTAAAGGAATGAGAAAATAAATGGCTAAAAAATCACATCAGAAAGTTCGTTTAGTACCTGAGTCTAAACCTGATAGTTCTTTTTTTTATTATGTAAAAAAACCAACAAAAGGTGAAAAAGTAAAAAATAAATTAAAATTAAAGAAATACAATCCATCAACAAGAAAGCACGAATTCTTTGTAGAGAAGAAACTACCGCCCCATAGTAAATAAGTTATTTTTTTTTAAAGTTTCTAAACTCATAGTCAATATAGGCACCTATAATAGATTTCCAAATTCTATGAGTAATTTTAGGATCTATTTTATTTTTTTTAGACTTTTTTTTAATCCTTTTAAGAATAATCTTTATCCTTTTTTTATCAATAATTTGATTTTTATAAGTTTTAGAGCTTAAAATTTTATTAACAAGCAATGTTCTTTTTTTAAATATAATAAGTAACTTGTCATCTAGCTTATCTAATTTTATTCTTACTTTTATAATGTTTTTATTTTTCATAGCGACATTATTATTATATTCATTTTTAAATTAATTTATATACTTACTTAATGATGAGATTTTCTAACGAAAAATTAAACCAAGTATTCCTATCGTGGATATTAACTCTAATTTTGTTAATTATTTTAATGATAATTGTAGGAGGTTTAACAAGATTAACAGATTCCGGCCTATCCATTACTCAGTGGCAATTATTTTCAGGAATTCTACCACCTCTTAATCAAGCAGATTGGATTTATTATTTTAATTTATACAAAGAAATTCCTGAATATAAGCTACAAAATTTTTCAATGTCTATGAATGATTTTAAAATAATATTTTGGTGGGAGTGGGCTCACAGATTTCTTGGACGAATTATTGGTTTAGCTGCTTTATTACCTTTAATATATTTTTCTTTTAAAGTTGAAATAAAAAAACTTTTAGATTTATATCTAGTATTTTTGTTAATCTGCTTTCAAGGATTTATGGGCTGGTACATGGTTTCGAGTGGATTAGTAGATAGAGTTGATGTAAGTCATTATAGACTTTCAGCACATTTGTTAACTGCATTTATAATACTTTCTTGTTTAGTATGGAGTTTTTTAAATTTTAAATATAACTCAAATAAAAATTTCTTTTTCAATAAAACAGATACAATTTCAACAAAAATTTTGATTATTTTAGCTTTTTTACAAATTGTTCTTGGAGCTTTTGTTTCTGGCCTTGATGCGGGGAAAATTTATCAGACATGGCCTTTAATGAATAATTCATATTTTCCAAACGATATTAACTTTAAAGACTATAAAGAATTTTTGAATTTTGAGGACAGAAGCCTTGTTCAATTTATTCATAGAAATGTTGCGTATATTATTTTATTTCTAATTATTTACATTGGTTATTTTATAAAAAAGACTAATAAAATTTATTTATACAAAGCTTACTTTTATTTATTAGCTTTTATATTTTTACAAATATTTTTAGGTGTTTTGGCTTTAATCACTGATTTAAATATAATTGTTGCTTCCATGCATCAAATTTCCAGTATTATTTTAATAATTTTAACTATAAATTTTTATTATAAATCTATTAATTAATTGACTTTGTTAAATTTTGTGAGTATCTATCGCCCTAATTAAAATGACACCTTTTATTAAAAAGAAAGAAATTAAAAACGATTGGTATTTAATTAATGCCGAAAACGCTGTAGTCGGCAGATTGGCTGCTTATATATCTAAAGTTCTAAGAGGTAAAAATAAGCCTACATACAATAAACATATAGATAACGGTGATTTCGTTATAGTAACAAATATAAATAAAATGAAATTTACAGGTAAAAAATTAACAAATAAAATTTATTACAAGCACACAGGTCATCCCGGAGGTATAAAACAAACTACGCCTAGAATATTAAAAGACAGAAACAAGACGCAAGATATTCTTAGATTAGCAGTCCAAAGAATGTTACCAGGAGGACCTTTAGCAAAAAAACAATTATCAAAATTAAAAATGTATAGTGGCGATCAACATCCCCATGATATACAAAAACCAAAAGAAGTTGATTTCTCAAAATTAAATTTAAAAAACACAAGAAAAAGCTAATGGACAATTTAGAATCTAATTCCTCAATTAATCAAAAAAAAAAGAAAATTAAATTAAATTTCACAGAAGGTAAATACGCAACAGGAAGAAGAAAAAAATCTATAGCAAAAGTATGGGTTAAAAAAGGTTCCGGAAACATATTTGTAAATGGAATGAAAATGAACGAATACTTTAAAAGACCCGTCCATCAGATTATTGTTACCAGACCACTTGAAGTTTCTAAATCATTGAACTCCTATGATGTTAAATGTTCTGTTAAAGGTGGCGGTTTATCAGGTCAAGCTGGAGCTATAATTCATGGATTATCAAGAGCTTTAGTTAGTTATGATCAAGGTTTGAAAAAAGATTTAAAGAAAGAAAAACTGACGACCAGAGACTCAAGAGTCGTTGAGAGAAAAAAATACGGCCATAGAAAAGCTAGAAGAAGCTTTCAGTTTTCTAAAAGATAAATCATTTAATTTATTCTTTTCAACATCAATGATATAAATAATAATGACTATCAAAAAAATAAATATCGTTATAGCAGGAGCAACAGGCTTTGTAGGTTTAGATTTGGTCAAAATACTTTCCAAGCACCCTAATGTTAATATAACTAATCTTTGTGCGACTAAAAATTTAGGAAAAAATATTCAATTTTTTGATAAAAGAATTAAAAAGAAACTTCCAAAGATTACAAATTTAAAAAAAGTAAACTGGCCTAAAATTGATGTGTTATTTTTATCATTACCCAATGGTAAGGCACAAAAAATTATAAAAAAGCTAATTAAATATAAAAAGATTAAATTTATAGATTTATCCGCTGATTTTAGAATTAAAAAACCAAATATTTACAAGGCTTGGTATGGAATAAATCATTCAGCAAAAAATTTAATAAAAGACTCTATATATTCCATCTCTGAATTTTCAAGAGATTCTTTAAAAAAATATAGAATTATTTCTAATCCAGGATGCTATCCAACATCGATACAACTGGCTCTTATACCCCTTATAAAGAAAAATTTGATAAATAAAAAAAATATTATAATAGACTCAAAATCTGGCTACTCTGGAGCTGGAAAAAATTTTAAAACTAAGTTTAAACATAAAAATTTTTTTTCATCCATACAGGCTTACAAAACTAATATGCATAGACATATGTCAGAATTGGATCAAGAATTTAATAAAATAAAGAAAGGAAAAATAAAATACAGTTTTAATCCTCATATACTTCCTTTTTTTAGAGGTCTTCTTTCCTCTATACATTTAGAACTTAAAAAGAATATTAAAATTAAAACGGTACATAACGCACTTAAAAAATTTCATAAAAAAAATAAATTTATAAAAATTATTAATATGAATAAACCTCTAGGAACAGGAAATGTAGTAAATACAAACTTTTGTGAAATCTCAGTATGTCAAGGAAGAGATAAAAATCGCATTGTTGTTTTCTCCGCAATAGATAATTTGATAAAGGGGGCTTCTGGACAGGCCGTTCAAAACATGAATCTCATATTTAATTTTAAGGAAAGTGCCAGTTTGAAATGAGATTTTTTTTATTATTAATATTTATATTTCTTATATCTTGCTCGACTGGTAAAAAAGTTTTTATTTGTGGAGACAGAGAATGTATAAACAAAAAAGAAGCAGAAGCTTATTTTGCTAAAAATCTTTCTTTGGAAATAAAAATCTATAAAGATAAAAAAGTTAAAACTTACGATTTAGTTAAATTGAATACAGATGAAGATATCAGACAAAAAACTTTAAATAATAACTCTAAACCTGATTTAAAATCATTATCTAAAAAAGAAAAAGATATTATTAAAAAAAAACTTGATGATGAAAAGAAATTGGCAAAATTGAGAAAAAAACATGAAAAAAAAATATTGAAAGATTTAAAAAAAATTGAAAAAGAAAAAATATTAAGTCAAAAAAAACTTGATAAAAAAAGATTAAAAGAGGAAAAAAAGTTATCCAAAGTTACTAAAGATACTATAAAAAAAGATAAGCTTATAAAAAAACCTAAAAAGGAAACAATCGATCAAGAAATAAATAACCAGATTGTACAATATGAGGAAATTTGTTCTCTTTTAAATAAATGTGAGATAGATGAAATCTCAAAATTTTTGATGAATATTGGAATAAATAAGGATTACCCTAATCTTTCTGTCGAATGAAACTATGAATAAAAAGAATATAAATATAGCTATTATTGGTTTAGGAAACATTGGATCATATCTCTATAAATATCTATTAAAAAAACAAAATTTACTAACTAAAAAAACAAATATTACTCCCAATGTAATTTTTGTATCTGCAAAAAATAAACAAAAAAAAAGAAGTATTAAGGTACCAAAAACTAAATGGCTTAAAAATTATTTGGATGCAGCCACTCATCCAAAAATTGATATTGTAATTGAATTAATAGGTGGTTCAGATGGACCTGCAAAAAAATTAGTTTTCGCGGCTTTAAAAAATAAAAAACATGTTGTGACTGCTAATAAGGCTTTAATAGCTAAACATGGAGATAAATTATCAAAAATTGCCGAAGATAATAAGGTTAATTTAGAATTTGAAGCAGCTGTGTGTGGTGGCGTTCCAATAGTTAGATCTTTAAAAGAGGGTCTAATAGCTAATTCTATACAAAAAATTTACGGTATATTTAATGGAACTTCAAATTTTATTCTCTCTTCCATGGACAAACAAAACATTGAATACAATTTTGCTTTAAATAAAGCAAAAGTACTTGGATATGCAGAGTCTAATCCTATTTCAGATTTAAATGGTCAGGATGTAGCATCAAAATTAGAAATTTTAACTTCTCTTTGTTTTAATTCTTATATTAACAATAAAGAAGTTCATATAGAAGGAATAAACAATATTGATCAATTAGACATATCTAATGCAAATTTACTTGGATATAAAATTAAATTAATCGGAATATCAGAATTCAAAGATAAAAAAATTACACAAAGAGTTCATCCATGTTTAATTAAGAAGAACTCTTATATAGCTAAAATAGATGGTGTTTTAAATGCAGTTATTATAGAGGGAAAACCTGCCGGGCAAACAGTAATCCAAGGCGAAGGAGCGGGCCCCGAAGCGACTACTTCTGCACTAATTTCGGATATCTCTTCAATTATGCGTGGAAATATTAAATTTCCGTTTGTTATACCCTATAATAAAAGAAAATCATTAAAGTTTGAAAAAATTAATAATAAATATTTTTCTTCTTATTTAAGATTAGAGGTGATTGATAAACATGGAGTTCTTTCAAATATCACAAAAATAATGTCAAAAAATAAAGTTTCAATTAAAAGGTTAATTCAAAGTCCATACAAGTCTAAAAAGTACTCATCTATTACAATAATTACTCACAAATCTAAAGATGATAAGCTAACTAAAATAGTTACTCAGTTGAGTAAAAAAAATTTCATTTTAAAAAAACCAAAATTGATTAGAATAGAAAATATTTAATGAGTTTAAATATCAATCTATTAAAAAAATTTGTTTCCGTTACAGAAAAAGCAGCTTATGGAGCCTCTTTATTTATAGGCAAAGGTGATAAAATAGCTGCAGACAAGGGCGCTGTTGATTTAATGAGAAAAGAGTTAAACAAGATTGAAATGAGAGGAACTGTTGTTATAGGCGAAGGTGAAATGGATGAAGCTCCAATGCTTTATATTGGTGAAAAAGTTGGAACCAACAAGGGTGAAGAAATAGATATTGCACTTGATCCATTAGAAGGTACAAATTTTGTAGCAAAAAATCTTCCAAATTCCTTCTCTGTTCTTGCAGCAACTAAAAAAGGAAACCTTTTATCTGCACCTGACACTTATATGGAGAAAATAGCTATAGGTTCAAATTTGCCTCCAAATTTATTAGATTTAGATAACAGCGTAGAGACAAACATTAAGATTTTAGCTGAGGCAAAAAATATTAAACCAGATCAACTAAATGCCTGTGTATTAGATCGTCCTAGACATAAAAAAATAATAGAGAGTTTAAAAAAAATGAAAGTTAATATTAATTTTATAACTGATGGTGATGTAAGTGGTGCTATATCGGTAATCGATGAAAATTCAAAAAATGATATTTATTTAGGTATTGGTGGGGGGCCAGAAGGAGTATTGGCTGCTGCTGCATTAAGTTGTCTTGGAGGACAAATTCAAACAAGATTGATTTTAGACCAAGAACAAAAAAAAAGAGCGATGAAACTTGGAATAAAAGATATTGTTAAAAAATATAATATTGATGAAATGGTAAAAGGTGATGTAATTTTTTGCGCAACTGGTATTACCGATGGGGATTTAGTCAAAGGGATTGTAGACAATAAAAATAGTTTTTCTGCAACTACTTTTATTTTACACAGAGAATCTAAAACAAATAAAAAAGTTACAAATATTCACGAAAAATGAATTTTAATTCAGTTACTGGGAAAAGTTGGATTCTTAAAAAGTTTGACAATAATGATCTCAACTTTTTTAAAGACAATTTTTTTTTAGATGAAATTACCTCTAAATTACTTGCTATTAGGAAAATTAACAAAGAGAATGTAAAAAACTTTTTAAATCCTACAATTAAAAATATTTTACCAAATCCATTAAAATTGAAAGGAATGGATTCGGCTATAGAACGAACATTTCAATCTATAATCAAAAAAGAAAAAATTGGAATTTTTGGAGATTATGATGTTGATGGAGCTACCTCTACAGCTTTATTAGGAAATTTTTTTAGAGAAATAAAACAAGATTTTAATATCCATATTCCTGATCGTAAAAGTGAAGGATATGGGCCTAATGAAAAAGGTTTTAAAAAATTAATTGATGAGGGCGCAAATCTAATTTTTACAGTTGATTGTGGGACTCTTTCATTTAAGCCTATTAGCTTTGCTAAAACATTAAAAACTGATGTTATAGTTTTAGATCACCATCAGTCAGATATTAAATTGCCAGAAGCTTTTTCGATTATTAACCCGAATAGATTAGACGATGCTTCTGAGCTTAATTATTTATGTGCAGCCGGTGTATGCTTCATGTTTCTTATAGCTTTAAACCGTAAATTAAGGAAGAATAATTGGTTTATTAAAAACGATGTTATAGAACCAAATCTCATTAATTATTTAGACTTAGTCTCTTTAGGCACAGTTTGTGATGTTGTCCCGTTAATAGGTCTTAATAGAGCCATTGTTAAACAAGGGCTAAAAATTATTAAAAATAAAAAAAATCTAGGATTAAAAACACTATTCGAATATTGTAAAATTGAAACTGCACCATCTTCTTATCATTTAGGTTATGTAATAGGACCAAGAATTAATGCAGGAGGAAGAGTAGGGAAGTGTTCACATGGGGCTGAATTGTTATTAGGCACTGATTCAAAAAAAATATTTAAACTTGTTTCAGAACTGGATGCTTTTAACAATGAGAGAAAAGATTTAGAAAATAACCTATTAAATAAAATAAAAAATTCAATATCTGATAAGGTTTCTGATTCTGTAATAGTTTTAACTGGAAATAATTGGCATGAGGGAATAATTGGAATTATTGCTTCACGTATTAAAGATAAATATAATAAACCAACTGTTATTATCTCAATAAATAATGATATTGGAAAAGCTTCTGCAAGATCAATTGCGGGGTTTGATATAGGAAAAACTATAATTAATGGTGTTCAAGATAAAATTTTAATTAAAGGTGGAGGCCATAAAATGGCTGGAGGTTTTACAATTAATGTAAACCAGATTGAGAATTTTAAGTCATTTATAAACAAAAAATTTCAGACAATAAATATTGATATTAACAACCAAAAAAAACTTTTTATAGATAGTGTAATATCACCCTCCGCACTTAATATAGATTTTTACGAAAAAGTAGAATATTTATCCCCTTTTGGATCCGGCAATCCAGAGCCAAAATTTAGTATAGAAAATTTAAAATCTGTGAACTCTTCGATTGTAGGAGAGAAACATGTTAAATCCGTGCTACTAGGCCCAGATGGTTCAAGTATTAAAACTATTGCTTTTAATGCTGTAGAAAATGATATTGGTGCCTATTTAATGAAAAAATCGTCTAAAACATTTAACATTGCTGGAAAGTTAAGCCTTAATGAGTGGAAAGGTAAAAAAAATGTAGAGTTTATTATCGATGACATTTCTGTTAATAAGAACATCAAAAACAAGGTCCCTTCGTCTATCGGTTAGGACAGCTGGTTTTCATCCTGCAAAGAGGGGTTCGATTCCCCTAGGGACCGCCAAAATGAATGAAAGGAGCAATTAAATGAAATTATGTAGAATAGGAGATTTTAATAAGGAAAAACCTGCTTTAATAGACAAAGATAATAATTATTTAGATCTATCAACCATAATTAAAGATTTTAATCCAGAAACTTTAAATTTTAATACTTTAAATGAAATCAAAAAGGCCGACTTAAGTAAATTAAATAAATTAAATCCTAATGATAGAATTGGACCTTGTGTTTCTAAACCTTCAAAATTTATTGGAATAGGATTAAATTTTAAAGATCATGCTGAAGAACAAAAACTTCCTATACCAAAAGAGCCTATAATTTTTTCTAAATTCACAAATTGTATTACTGGACCCAATGATGGAATTACAATTCCAAAAAACTCTCAGCATACAGATTGGGAGGTTGAATTAGGATTTGTAATTGGAAAAAAGGCTTTATACGTTAGTGAAGACCAGGCACTTGATCATATTCTTGGTTTTTTCTTAGTGAATGATGTTAGTGAGAGAAATTTTCAAAAAAACAAAGGTCTTACCTGGGATAAAGGTAAAGGATTTGATACCTTTGGTCCGATTGGTCCATACATTTTAACTAAAGATGAATTACCTGACTATCAAAAATTAAATATGTTTTTGGACGTAAATGGAAAACGTATGCAGACTGGTAATACAGAAAAAATGATTTTCAATGTTAAAAAACTGGTCTCTTACATGAGTCATTGTATGAGTTTATTACCTGGTGACATATGTTGTACAGGAACACCTCCAGGAGTAGGGGAAAATATGAACCCACCTACGTTTCTTAAAGAAGGCGATAAAGTAAAACTTGGCATTGATAAACTTGGAGAACAAGTTCATAAAGTTGTATCTTACAAGCAAATGTAATAGAGTAATTTTTGTAAAATGTATTCAAACTTTGGTCAATTTATAGATGGAAAGTGGCAACCCTCAGAAGACAATAATACTTATGAAGTTATAAATCCTGCAACTGAGGAAATTATTGGTAAGGCTTCTAAAGCCAGTGAAAAAGATGTCATCAAAGCGTTAAAATCTGCAGAAAAAGGTTTTGAAATTTGGAAAAAGACTCCAGCGTGGGAAAGATCGGCCAAAATAAGAAAAATTGCTGATTTAATTCGTGAAAGAAAAAATGATTTAGCAAAATGGCTTGCAATAGAAGTTGGCAAACCTCTTGTAGAAGGCGTTGGTGAAGTTATGGGAGCTGCCGATATTTTTGAATGGAATTCAGAAGAAACAAAAAGAATATTTGGACAAACTGTAGAGAGTAGATTTGAGGATACAAGAGTACAAGTTATATACCAACCTATTGGAGTTGTTGCAGCTTTAGTGCCATGGAATTTTCCTATAGTTTTAGCATCAAGAAAAATTTCAACTGCTCTTGCTGCTGGCTGCTCAGTTATTGTCAAACCCGATGTTATAACACCTGGGTCAGTTATGGAATTAATGAATATTATAAATGATGCAGGAGTTCCTCCGGGTGTAGTAAATTTATTATCTGGCGATCCTGAAAAAATATCTAATCAATTAATTTTATCTGATATAATTAAAAAAGTTTCAATTACAGGATCAACAAGAGTTGGGAAATTAATTTTAAAAAAAGCAGCAGATAAAGTTCAAAGAGTAACAATGGAATTAAGTGGTCATGCACCATTTATAGTTTTTGAGGACTCCAACATTGATAAAGTAACAGATATGGCTATTGCATCAAAATATAGAAACAATGGTCAAGTATGTATATCGCCAAGTAGATTCTATATTCACGAGAGTAAAAAAGAAGAATTTACAAAAAATTTTATCTCAAAGACAAAAAAACTTAAAATTGGAAATGGTTTACAAGAAGGTGTGAATCTAGGTCCTATAACTACAAAGAAAAGATTAAATGAAATTGAAAATTTAGTTGAAAAAACAAAAAAAGAAGGTGGAAAAGTTCTTTATGGCGGAAAGAGACCAGCGGGATTTAATAAAGGTTATTTTTTTGAACCAACTATAATTGACAATGTTAAAGACAGTTTTACTGTTATGAAGGAAGAGCCTTTTGGTCCGATTTCACCTATTACAACATTTAAAAATTTTGATGAAGTTATAAAAAGAGCCAACAAACATGACTGTGGATTAGCAGGATATGTTTGTACTAATTCAATGGAAAAAGCTTACAAAGCTTCAGAACAACTTCAAACTGGAGTTGTGGCAGTAAACACACCTGTAGTAGCTACCGCAGAAACTCCATTTGGAGGTATAAAGCAAACTGGATACGGCCGAGAAGGAGGTTCTGTAGGTATAAAGGATTATCTTAACATCAAGTACACACATCTTGGTCTTTCTGGGTAATTACGGTTATAACTTAATCATCTTTAAATGAGCTACTATGTTTATATGCTCAAATCTTTAGGATCCAATCCAATTACATATGTAGGATATTCGAACAATTTAAAAAACAGAATCAGATTACATAACCTAGGAAAGGGCGCAAAGTTTACTCGAGGAAGAAAATGGAAGCTAATTTATAAGGAAAAAATACACTCAAAAAATAAAGCAATTTCTAGAGAATATTATATAAAGAAAAATAGAACTTTAAGAAAAAAAATAAAAAACAGATACAAATGAAAATATCTATTCTTTTACCATATAAGGAAAATTTTTCACCAACATATCCAGGGGCAGTTTCACTTTTTGTGAACGATACAACAAAAATTAGTAAATATAAAAAAAAAATTACAATATTTGGAAATACTAGCTATAAGGATATTTTTAAATTGAAATACTGTAATATTCCACTTACAAAATCACTTTTCCAAAGCCAATCTAAAAAATATGTTCAAGCATTTACTAAATTAGAAAAAAAAAATAAGTCAGATTTGATAGAAGTTCACAATAGACCAAACTATCTTCATCATTTAAAGGATAGTTTAAACAAGAGAACATACGTACTTTATTTTCATAACGATCCACTTACCATGAATGGATCAAAATCTGTTGAAGACAGAAAATCTTTATTAAATATCTGTTACAAAATAGTTTTTAATAGCAATTGGTCCCGAAAAAGATTTTTACAAGGAATGCACAATAAGTTTATTAATAGTGAAAAACTTCTTGTAATTTTTCAATCCGCAAAGCAAAATAGAATTAATTTTAATAAAAAAAAAAATTGGATAACATTCGTTGGTAAACTTAATAAGTCAAAAGGTTATGATATTTTTGGAAAAGCAATTATTAAAGTTTTAAATAACCATAAAAATTGGAAGGGTTTAGTTATAGGAGATGAACAAAGAGATAAAATTATCTTTCAACATAAAAACTTAATTCAACACGGTTTTTTACGTCATAATAACGTTCTAGATATTTATAAAAAAACAAGTATTGCTGTAATCTGCTCTAGATGGGAAGAGCCTTTTGGAAGAACAAGTCTTGAAGCAGCATCTAACGGTTGTGCTGTTATAATCAGTAACAGGGGAGGTCTCCCAGAAACAATAACTAATGGCATTATTCTTAACAAGTTGTCCGCTTCAAATCTTTACAAAGAAATTCGAAAACTTATAAATAATAAAAAATTGAGGCGGAATTTACAGAAACTTTCTTATAAGAACTTTTATTTAAACCACAAATTTATAAGTGAAAAAATTGATACATTTCGAGATTTAAAACTAATTTCAAATAAGTATTTCTATCTTAAAAATAAAGATAAAAAACTTAGAATTTTACATGTAACAAATTTCAATGAAAGACATGATGGAAGGTTATATTTTAATACCGGAAGAAGATTAAATAATGGTTTTATAAGATTAGGACACAGCATCTTAGAATTTAGTGATCGAGATATTCAAAAATACTATAAAAACTACAAAGATATTACTGGCGCCAAAAGTTTGAATGACAAACTTAAGGCCACATGTTATAATTATAAACCAGATCTTATAGTGCTTGGACATGCAGATTTAATATCCTCCCAAACTCTTGGTGAACTTAAAGACGATTATCCTAATTTAAAAATTTCTCAATGGTTTCTTGATCCCCTAAACAAACAAGGACCAGATTTTGAGCGAAACAAGAAAAGAATTTTAGATAAAAGTGAATTTATTGAGGCTAATTTTTTAACCACAAGTCCAGATGTCTTAAGTTTTTTACCAAAAAAAATTCAGAATCATTACATACCTAATCCTGCAGATAGTTCTTTTGAAACATTAAGCAATTTTAAAAAAGATTGTAACATGGATGTATTTTTCGCACTAAGCCACGGAGTACATAGAGGTGTTTTAAAATCAGGTAAATATGATGAAAGATCATATTTTATAAACAAACTAATGCAAATTACTAAAAATGTTAAATTCGATGTTTATGGCATAAAAAAAATCCAACCAATTTGGGCTGACCATTATTTTAAAACAATTTCAAACTCTAAAATGGGTTTAAATTTAAGTAGGGGTGAACCAATTAAATATTATAGTAGCGATAGAATTACACAAATTATTGGAAATGGTTTAGTAACTTTAATTGATGAAAAAACTCAATATAAAGACTTTTTTAATGACAAAGAAATGGTTTTTTATAAAAATATAAATGATTTATCAGAAAAAATTCTTAAAATTACAAGAGATGATAAGTTAAGAAGAAGAATAGCTAAAAATGGTAAAGATAAGTATTTAAAATACTTTAACTCAACCTTAGTCTCTGATTTTATAATAAAAAAATCTTTAAATTCATCTATAAAGAAAAAATTCTTTTGGGAAAAATAATGTTCTCTATCATTATACCCTCCTTTAATAATTTGAATTATCTAAAACTCTGTATTAATAGTATCAAAAAAAATTCAAAATATAATCACGAAATCATAATACATATCAATGAAGGAACAGACGGAACTTTAGATTATGTTAAAAAAAATGATTTAAAGTACACTTATTCAAAAGAAAATTCAGGACTATGCACCGGTACTAATTTAGCTGCTTCAAAAGCTAGTACAAGTTATATTCTTTATAGCCATGACGATATGTATTTCTGTCCCAACTGGGATACGATTTTAGAAAAAGAAATAAAAAATCAAAAAAGTAACGCATACTATATATCAGGAACTATGATTGAAAAAAATGGAGGTCATATTAAACTTGATTTTGGAAATACATTTGAAGATTTTAATGAGGATAAGTTAATAAATGAATATAAAAATATTAGATTTATTAACCATCAAGGAACTCATTGGGCGCCACATCTTATTCATAAGGAATATTGGGACAGGGTAGGAGGTTTTAGTGAAGAATTTAACCCAGGAATTGGTTCCGACCCTGATTTGAATATGAAACTATGGAAATCCGGAGTAAGAATTTTTAAAGGATTAGGTGATTTTAAAGTTTATCATTTTGGATCTTTAGTATTAAGAAAAAAGAAGAATTTTACTAGGAATAAAGGTGCTAAAACCTTTTTGAGAAAGTGGGGTATAACACCTTCTTTTTTTGTAAAATATTATCTAAACGGTGGTGAATTTATAAATGGTAAAATTTTATGTAAAGAATTCGATGGACCACTAAGTGAACCTAATTCGAAAAGTATTAATTATTGGTTTGACCTAATTAAGTGTAAAATAAGCTATTCATATTTAAGTATTACAAAGTGATTTGGTCAAATTAGCAAATTCTTTTATTTACAAATATGTTATAAAAATATTAATTAAAGGAACATTATCATGAAAAAAGCTAAAATATACGTACCAACGAAAACAGCTATGCAATCTGGTAGAGGAAAAACAAAAAACTGGATATTAGAATTTTTTACAAGAGATTCGTCAACAAATCCATTAATGGGATGGGAATCATCAGATGATACAATGGGTGAAGTTATTTTAGAATTTTCATCAAAAGAAAAAGCCATAGATTATGCCAAACAAAACAATATTGATTTTAAAATAATTGAACCAAAAAAAAGGGAATTTGTCATTAAATCATATGCGGATAATTTTACTAAGAAATAATTATGTGGCGTAGTTTTTTTACAGATAGAAAATGGCTACTGTGGTCATGGGGAGGTTTTACCTTTATAATTTTTTCTCTCCTATCACAAACATGGATAGATGTAAAAATTAACGAATGGTACAAGGATTTTTATGATTTGCTCCAAAAAGCACCAGAGAGAGAATTATCTGAATTTTATGATGGCATTTTCTTATTCATGAAATTAGCTATCCCATATGTAATAATTTATACAATTACAAATTATTTTACGAGGTTATGGGCTTTCAGATGGAGAGAGGCAATGACTTTTTCTTATATGCCATATTGGAGAAATGTAGACGCTAAAGTTGAAGGTGCTTCTCAAAGAATACAAGAAGATTGTATGAATTTTGCTAAAATTGTAGAAAGCATTGGTTTACAAGTAATAAGAGCTATTATGTTATTAATTGCCTTTATACCTATTCTTTGGGGTTTATCTACCAATGTTGTAATTCCTTTTTTTAAAGATATCAGCGGATCTTTGGTGTGGGTATCTCTGACAGCAAGTTTGGGCGGTTTAGTTATAAGCTGGTTAGTTGGAATTAAGTTACCAGGATTAGAATATAATAATCAAAAAGTTGAGGCCGCTTTCAGAAAAGAATTGGTTTACGGTGAAGATGATAGAAGAAATTACGTAAAAGCTCCAACCATTCTTCAATTATTTACAGGGATTAAATTTAATTATCATAGGCTTTTCTTACATTATGGTTATTTTGATCTATGGTTAATTATGTATAATCAAACAATGATTATAGTCCCATATCTATTAATGGGACCAGGTTTATTCACTGGAGCTATGACATTGGGTGTTTTAATTCAAACATCAAGCGCTTTTCGAGAAGTTCAAAGTAGTTTTTCACTCTTTTTACAGAATTGGACAAGAATTACTGAATTGAGATCGATTTACAAACGATTGATGGAATTTGAAAAAGCTATTAATTTTAACAAAACTACGAAGAGAGCATACAAAGCAAGAATTTAATGGATTTATATCTTAAGCTTTTTGAGGTCGTATTTCCTGTCTTTTTTGTAGTTGGTATTGGGTATTATCTTGGAAAAAAGAATCCAAAACTCGACACAACCTTCATAACAAATTTTGGTGCGAACATAGGCTCACCAGCAATAATTTTTTATTCAGTAGCCACTACTGGACTAACATTTGATTTGTTCAAATCATATTTTATTTATTATTTTATAGCGATAGTATGTTTCTCTATAATTGGGATTTTTTTTCTTTTTGCATTAAAAAAAGATATTATTATGGAATTGCCCCCTTTTATTTTACCAAATACTGGTAATATGGGTTTACCAATATGTTTATTTGCTTATGGTTCTCAAGGAATCGGAGTAGCGGGGGCCATAGCTTCTATTATAATTTTATTCCATTTTACACTAGGGGTATTTTTAGCAAGTAAAAAATTTAATTTAACTGTGATAGTTAAAAGCCCACCTTTTTATGCAATACTTATATCAGTGGTATTTCTTTATTTTAATTTACCTGTGCCTAATTTTATTATTAATACAACGCAACTATTAACATATGCTACAATCTTTTTAATATTAATGTCTTTAGGGATTGCTCTCACTAGATTAAAGGTTTTTTCTTTTAATGAAGCGTTAATTTCATCTTTTGCAAGAGTATTAATAGGTCCAATCATCGGTTTTTATTTAATTAAATACTTTAACTTGAGTGGTTATGCTGCAGGAGTATTATTAATTCAATGTGCTATGCCTAGCGCAGTTTTAAATTATTTAGTTGGATCGATTTATTCACCAAAAAAAATAGTTGATAACGTAGCCAGTATGATTGTAGTTTCTACAATAATGTCTTTTGTTACAATTCCAATCGTAGTTTATTTCGCCTTGAAGTTTTATAGTTAAAAAAAGCTAATTTAACTTTTTCTTTTTTAAGTAATTCTGCTTTTTTTCGCTTACCTCCTTGACCAGAGTAACCTCCAATTGATCCATCAGAGCGTATAACCCTATGACATGGAATTTTAATAGGATAGGGGTTCTTTCCACATGCATTAGCAACTGCTCTAGCTGCTTTTGGCTTTCCTATCGATCTTGCAATCTGATTGTATGTTTTAACGGTACCTTTCTTAATCTTTCTTATTTTTTGCCAGACCTGTAATTGAAATTTTGTTCCTTTTGGCATTATAATCTTATTCTTTATTAATAAATTACTTTAAATCTTAATTGTATATTACTGTTTTTATTATTTAATTTAATTGTTATTAGTAAGAGCTAAAAATAGTATAAAAAACTTGATAGGTTTTTAATTATAAAGGAACTTTAAAAAGATTTTAAATAAAATATAGAAAAGCTATATTTTCTTGTGTTTTATCTAATAAAATAGGGGCTAATTTGGCCTTATGAAATTAGCTTTGCAGTTTGAGAATATAGCGTTTAAACGGCCATAGATGGTCTATTTTCTTTGATTATTCAATATTGAATGCAACTGAGCGGGGAATTAGATAATATTGAAGAAATATACTTTAAATGAGCTAGAATGCTTGTTATAGGCTACTTTTTTGAGGTATCTTCTCTATATTTTGCATGACTTTTAGATCCTTTATTAGGCCCTACAAATATTAATGTCCATGCGGGTTTTCCCTCATTTAATTTTAAACTATGTCTATCAGAAGAGCTTCTAAAACCAATATATCCAGGTCTTCTCCTAAAAGTCCCTTTATCTGTAGTTTCCGTATAACCTCCTTTTAAAATTAGAGTGATATAGGACCAATAATGATCATGTAAGTCTCCTAAATCGTCTTTTAATATCTTATGAATAAATACGTTAAAAGGAAACCATTTAGGTCTTTTTCTAAATAGAGGATAATATCTGATCATAAATGGCTCAGCTTTATGATAATCAGGCCAACTTGGACCTCTGTCCATTATTATTCTTTTACGACTCGAAAAAAACATTCTTAAATATCTAATATTATTTTTTTTATTAAACTTCAATTGATGGTTGACATAAGTTTTTCACTAATATATATTTCCGATAATTAATGGTTATCGGAAAAAACAATGGGAAGTTTAGTTACTGATTTAAAAAGCTTAGAACTGGAGACTTTAAAAAATTTAAAGAACTCCAAGGCAGATAATACACTTAGGGCCTACGAATCTGATTTTAGAGATTTTGCCGGTTTCTGTAAGGCTAACGGATTTAGTTCGTTGCCCACTGAGCCTCGAATTCTCGCATTATATATAACGCATCTTTCTGTTAACTCTAAATACAGCACTCTAAAACGTAGGTTGGCATCAATAAGTGTCATACATAAGCTCAAAGGTCACTACATTGATACTAAACACCCCTTAATAATTGAGAATTTATTAGGTATTAAAAGACGAAAAGGAAGCAATCAAAAGTCTAAAAAACCTATATTAATCAGTGATTTAAAACTGATAATTAAAGCAATAGATCAATCAGAATTGAAGTATTTGAAAAAATTGAGAAATAAAGCTCTAATCTTAACTGGCTTTTCGGGCGGATTTAGACGATCTGAGTTAGTAGCTATTGAGAATGAGGATATTGAATTCGTTAGCGAAGGGGTAAAAATTTATGTAAAAAGATCAAAAACTGACCAATCAGGAGAGGGTATGATTAAAGCAATCCCCTACTTTGATAATGAGGAATTTTGTCCGGTTACAAATTTAAAAAATTGGATTAACCAAGGAAACATTCAAAATGGGAAAATTTTCAATATTTCTGATAAAAACGTAGTCTTAATAATCAAAAAATTTGCTCGTTTAGCTGGACTAGATCAAAATAAATACGCAGGGCACAGTTTAAGGTCGGGATTTGCAACTTCAACGGCGGAGTCAGGTGCTGAAGAACGAAGTATCATGTCAATGACTGGTCATAAAACTACTCAAATGGTTAGACGATATATAAAAGAGGCAAATTTATTTAAGAATAATGCACTTAATAAATTGAAAATTTAATCTCTAAAATCACGTAATAGGTAAATTTGTAACTTCTCCAGAAACATATTTTTTGTCTACTTTTATTTGGAATTTAGTTGTAATTTGACTAAATTCATTTTTTATCATAGAGATGCCAACAATTTTATTGAATTTGGGCGAAAAAGCTGCAGATCTAAGTTCTCCAATTATTTGACTATTTATATCTAATAGTTCAGTGTCAGATAAACTTAATTCTTTTGTATCAATTTTAACTCCTACAAGTTTTCTAGTAATGCCTTTATCTTTAATCTTTTTGAGACTTTCTTTTCCTAAAAAATTAATATTTGTGTCTAAATTAACAGATTTTTCAAAACCACATTCATAAGGATTGTCAGTAATTAACATATCATTTCCATATGATAATAACCCCCCTTCTATTCTTTCTGCATGATTTGGAGCTCCAGGTTTTAAATTATATTTATTGCCAATATTGAAGAGATGATCATATAAAAGTAATCCAGCTTTTATATCTTCAACATGAACTTCGTATCCTCCTTGTTTTGAAAATCCAGATCTAGATATTAAATATTTATTATTCTTAAAATTAAAAAAATTAAATTTAAAAAACTTAAGTTCAGTAATTTCTTTACCAAAAATTTCTTCCATCAATTTGAAGGATTTAGGTCCTTGTATAGCTAAAGTGCTGATATTGGTTTCAAAAATATTAACCTTTAAATTTTTTGAGCCAGCTATACCTTTGGCAAATAATAGTACATCGGAGTCAGCTATGCATATTCTCCACTTATCGTCATTTAATTTATATATTAATGGATCATTTAACATTCCTCCATTAGCATCAACTAGCGGTACATAATAACAACTGCCAATTTTAGAATTTGAGAGATCTCTACAGGTCATTAATTGAACAAGTTGCTGAGAATCTTTACCAGACACTTCGATTTCCCTTTGAACAGAAACGTCCCAGACTTGAACATCTTTTTTTAAATGTAAATATTCTTCTTCAACAGATGAAAAAGTTGTTGGTAATAACATGTGATTGTATACGGTATAACTTTTGACTCCCTGATCTTCAATTCTTGAAGTAAAAGGTGTTGATCTAAGTCTTCTAGATTTACTTATAAAAAACTTTTTCATCTTTTTAAAAAATTAGCTATTGTTTCTCTCATTTCAAAAGCATTTTCATACATAATCATATGTCCACATTGCTTAATTAAATGAACTTTTGAATTAGGTATTAAGTTTGCGAACTCTTTACCTTTTTGAACAGTTATCATTTTATCTAAATCTCCTAAAATAAACAAAGTTGGACAATTTACGTTTTTAGAAGCAGTAATACCATTTTTATAGTTATTACAAGCTTTTAGATCTACTGCTAAAATTTGACTTACTTCTCTTGGTGAGTTGATTATTTTTTGAACAGGATTACCTCCAATAAATCTTTTAGGGTCACCATATCCCCACTTCATCATTAATTTTATTGCATTCATGTCACCAGCAGAGGCTAGGTCGATTAAATCTTGATTAACAGGAATTTTATATGAACCTGCAACAAATATTATATTTTTTACTCTTTTAGGGTATTTATAGGAATATTCTAAAGAAATTAAACAACCTTGTGAGTGACCAAGCAATGTAAGTTCTCTTATATCTATTTTGGTAAAAACTTTTTCTAACCAATCTGCAATTTTTTCTATTGAATCCAAACAATCACCTTCAGAATTTCCATGACCTGGTAAATCCAAAGATAAAACGTTATACCCCTGATTTGATAAATATTGCTCCGTTAAAGACCAAACAATATGAGAAAGACCACTACCATGAATTAATACAACTGTGTGCTTTTCTTTTGAAAATTGCCTACCTCCATCTGAAGCAAAAATTTTCTTATTTTGAATTTTATATATCAAAATGGTACCCTTGCTTTAGAATTAAATAGATTATCACTTATCTTTCCAAGATGGTGTCCGTTTGTTTATAAAAGCTTTTATGCCCTCTTCTGCATCTAGTTTTAACATGTTCTGAACCATTACATCTGAGGCATAATCATAGGCTTCAGATAAAGTCATATCAATTTGCTTATAAAATGCCTCTTTCCCAATTTTTAAAGTAATAGCAGATTTTTTTGATATTTTTTGAGCTGCCTCCATTGTTTCTTTCTTCAAAAGAGATTCATCTACAGCTTTGTTGATTAAACCAATTTTTTCGGCTTTAGTTGCTGATATTAAATCTCCAGTTAAAAGCATTTCCATGGAGTGTTTATTGGATATATTTCTTGATACTGCCACCATAGGAGTAGAACAAAACAAACCAATATTTACACCAGGAGTTGCGAAAGTGGCAGTTTTACTTGCATATGCAAGATCGCAGCTAGCAACTAATTGGCAGCCAGCAGCTGTAGCGGTACCATTAACTTCAGCAATAACAGGTTTTGGATTATTTACTATTGTTTGCATTAATTTTGAACATTTTTTCATTATTGTTGTAAAATAATTTTTTCCCTTATCTGGGTTTTGACGGCCTTCAGTTAATTCTTTTAAGTCATGACCCGCTGAAAATGTTGGGCCATCTGCGGAAACAATTATTACTCTTATTTTTTTATTGCTAACAGACTCATCTAAAGCATTTTGAATATTTAACATCATTTCTTCAGATAGTGCATTATGATTGTGTTGACTATTAAGAGTAAGACGAAAAATTCCATTTTGGTCTATTGTAGTTTTTAAAATTTCGTTATTTCTTGAAACGCTCATAAAAATTAATTAATTAAGACTTTCACTTCATCAGATAAAGAATTTGCTATAAAACAATACCTGTGAGCTCTATCTTGAACTTTTTTCATTTCATTCGGATCAACAATAAATTTGTTAGAAAATTCAACTTTAGGGTTTAATTCTAACTTGATTACTGACATTTGTCCTTTTGAATTTTTTCCTAGAGTCGCTATTGCTTTGTCTTTATAGCTAATTACTGGCCATTTCATTTTTGCTGCTAAAGCCAAAAAAGTCATCAAATGACAGCTGCTCAATGACGCTGCAAGGGTTTGTTCTGGGTTACAATTTATTTCGTTTCCTCGCCAATCTGGTGCTGAGTCTGCGGTAATTTTAATTTTAGGTGTAAAAACAATTTCATGAACATTAGAATAATTGTCAGGAGTCATTTTGCCATCTCCTAGTCTCCATGTTAAACCTATCGATATTTCTGACATATTTTTAATTTAAATTTTTTGCTTTTTTTCGCAGTTCAAATTTTTGAATTTTCCCAGTTGAGGTTTTCGGTAAATCACAAAATTCAACTTTTTTAGGTACTTTGAATCCTGCTAATGTTTCTTTACAAAAATTAATAATTTCTTTTTCTGTGACAGGCTTGTCTTTCACCATTTCAATAAATGCGCATGGAACCTCACCCCACTTTTCATCTGGTTTGGCAACTACAGCTGCAATAGATACTGAAGGATGTTTTGAAAGAGTATTTTCAATTTCTATTGAAGATATATTTTCCCCACCTGATATTATTATATCTTTTGATCTATCTTGTATTTTAACATACCCATCAGGATGCATAACGGCTAAATCTCCAGTATGAAACCAGCCACCTTTCATAGCATTTTCTGTAGCTTCTTTATCTTTAAAATATCCTTTCATTACTATGTTACCTCTTATCATTATCTCACCAATTGTTTTTCCGTCTTTTGGAACCTCATTCATAGTTTTAGGATCCATTATGGCAACACCTTCAGTATTAGGATATCTAACACCTTGACGAGCTTTAATTTCATTTTGTTTATCCTCATTTAGTCCGTCCCAGGTCTCGTTCCATGCGCATTGAGTGACATGTCCGTATGTTTCAGTTAAACCATAAACATGCATTACTTCAAAACCAAGGCTTTTCATTTTTTTAAAAATTATACTTGGTGGAGGTGCTCCGGCTGTTAATACAAAAACTTTGTGCTTCAATTTTTTTCTATCTTTTTCTGGTGCTCCAGTGATCATATTTAAAACTATTGGTGCTCCTCCAAAGTGAGTTATTTCATATTTTTCTATTAGTTCGAAAATTTTTTTAATATCAATATTTCTTAAACAAATCGTACGTCCTATTAACATCGGCACAGTCCAGGGATATCCCCACCCATTACAATGAAACATTGGGACGATAGTTAAAAAATTAAGTCTGTTAGGCATATTCCATGCTGCAGCGCTTCCTGTTGACATTAAGTAAGATCCTCTATGGTGATATACTACTCCTTTAGGATTCCCCGTCGTTCCAGAAGTATAACTTAAAGATAAAGCTTGCCATTCATCTTCAGGCATTTTCCAATCATAGTTTTCATCACCAGTACTTAAGAATTTTTCATATTCCAAATCACCGATTTTTTCTAATTTAGATTGGTCAGCAAATTTATCATTTATATCTATGATAATAATTTTTCTTTTGAGAGAGCTTAAAGCTTTTTTAACTTCAGTATGTAGTTGTCGATCAACTACTAAAACTTTAGCTTCTCCATGATCTAAAATGTAGGAAATAGTTTTTGCGTCTAATCGAATATTTATAGTATTTAAAACTGCACCAGTCATCGGAACTGAATAATGGGCTTCAAATATTTCAGGAGTATTGAATGCTAAAAAAGATACTGTGTCACCTTTTTTAATTCCAATTTTTGCTAAGGCACTAGCAAATTTAACACATCTTTTATAAACATCTATCCAAGTATATTTACGACCTTCATAAACAACTGCCTCATAATTTGGATAAATATCTTTTGCTCTTTTTAGAAATGTTAGCGGTGTTAAAGGAACAAAATTAGCTTTATTTTTATCTAGATTTTTTTCGTATACACTCATTATTAATTAAATTTAGCTTTCATTAATGAATCACTACCACTTATTGCAGAATTATAATGACTTTCAATTCTTGGAGAAATTTTTTCAAAATAATATTTTGCTGTATTTATTTTCTCTAAGTAAAAATTTTTATTTTCATTAGTTTTTTCCAAACTAACTTTTGTCATTTTAAACCATGCATAACCAAGTGAAATATATCCGAGAACTTTTAAAAAATCATTGCATGCAGAACTTACATCATCTTTTTTACTTTTATTTTTTACTTCAAGCCAATTAGCAAAATTCGTCAGAGTTTTTACATTTTTCTTTAAAATATTTGCAAAATCTTTCAAATCTTTATTATTTTGGTCATTATTTATTTCATCATTTATTATTGAAATAAATTTTTTTAATATTTTGTTATTTAAAATTTTTCTAAATACTAAGTCTATGGCTTGAACTGAGTTGGTCCCTTCATATATTGGAGTTATCCTATTATCTCTATATAATTGTTCTATTCCCTGATCTTTTGTATAACCATATCCCCCAAAAACTTGAATCGCTTCATTGGTTATCTCCATTCCTGCGTCTGAAAAAAAGGATTTTATTACTGGCGTCATCAAGGAAACTATTTCCTCAGCTTCTTGTTTTACTTCTTTGTTAGGATGATTTAAGCTTACGTCAATTTGTTGAGACAGCCAAAAAGCTAAAGATCTTTGACCCTCTATAATCGATTTCATGTTCATCAGACTTCGTCTTATGTCGGCATGTTTTAATATTACGTCAGTTTTATTATCAGTATTATTATTTGATTTACCTTGTTTTCTTTCTTTTGCATAAGCTAAAGAATTTTGAAAAGCTGTCTCAGCAATACCAAGGCCTTGTATCCCAACTATAATTCTTTCTAAGTTCATCATTGTAAACATAGAGCTTAAACCTTTGTTTTCTTTTCCTATTAGAAATCCTTTTGCGTTATCAAAATTTAAAACACAAGTTGGTGACCCTTTAATTCCCATTTTTGTCTCAATAGATAAAGTGCTAACTCCGTTTCTTGTTCCAATTTTTCCATCATCGTTAACATTAAATTTCGGTACAAGAAATAAACTTATACCTTTAGTCCCATCTGGAGATCCCGGTATTTTTGCAAGAACTAAATGAATAATGTTTTCTGTTAAGTCGTGATCTCCTGAAGTTATAAATATTTTTTGCCCTGTTAAAGAAAAAGATCCGTCTTTTTGTTTTATAGCTTTTGTTTTAATTAAACCTAAATCTGTTCCACACTGAGATTCAGTTAAACACATTGTGCCACTCCATTTTCCCTCAACTATTTTAGGAAGAAATTTAGTCTTAATTTTATCATCCGCGTGGTGTAAAATACAATTATACGCCCCAATACTTAATTCACTGTATAGTTTAAAAGACAAACTTGCTGACGACAACATTTCTTCGAAAAAAGTACTTACAGTTTTTGGCATTCCTTGACCACCATACTTAGAGTCACAAGATAATGAGGTCCAACCTTCGCTTATAAATTTTTTGTAAGCTTCTTTATAACCTGGTGGAGATCTTACAATACCATTTTCATATACACATGGATTTTCATCGCCAATTTTTGCGAGTGGATGAATGATTTCTTGATTTAATTTGGCTGCTTGGTTTAAAATATCTTTAACTAATTCCGAATTTATTTCTTTAAATTTTTCTATTTCATTATAGTTTTTATTATCTTTTAAATGATCAAATAAAAACATCATTTCTTCAACTGGAGCATTATAAATTGTCATTTAATTAATTAATGGTTTTCCTGTTTTTAAGGTATGAAATATTCTTTCTTGAGTTTTTTGTGTTTCAATAAGTTTCATAAAACTGTCCAATTCTAATTTATACATTTGGTCCTCACTAATTTCTTTATCTAATTTTGTGTCTCCGCCGCTTAAAATATATGCTAATTCTTGACCAACTATCATACCGTGATCTAGAATCTTCTTCTTATTATATAATTCTTCGAGTATTTTGTGCATTTTTTTTCTAACATTTTCACCCGATAATTTAAATTTACATTCTTTTGGGGGCGACATTTCTACCTTTTTTTGTATCAAAGATCTTGCAGTAGGTAATAGCTCATTTCGATTAATTATTACATCATGTTTTTTATCTAAAAATAAAAGCGGCTTAGCTTCTTGAGGTGATGTTGCTGTTTTAGCATAACCAATTATATCAAAAACTTTTAAAGGAGCATAATCGAGATCTTTTTTTCCTTCATCGGTTTGTGTCCAACGCCATAATAGCTCTTTACATCCTCCGCCAGCTGGAACCAAGCCTACAATTGTCTCAACTAAACCCATCACTATATTAGTATGTGTCACTACATAATTACTTTGTAGTAATACTTCTTCGCCACCACCTAAAGCTAAACCTGATGGAGCAGATATAACTGGATTTTTACAATATTTAAGATGTTTACATGTATCTTGAAAATATTTAATAAATTTTTCTACAGATTTTAAATCTTTTTTCTTAATAAATTCCATAACATAATTTAAATTTACACCAGCTGAAAATTGCATACCTTCATTAATAATTACTAATGGTTTATCTGTAGCTTTTTTTAAAGCATCCATTGAATTATAATCTAAAGCATTTGCCTTGGTATTGAATTCAACTATATTAAAATCTTTAAATCTAAAAATCTCAGCAGATTCATTTTTATCTAATTTAATAACAGATTTCTTAATTTTTCCTAAGGTTTCTATTTCGGTATATTTTTGTCTTTGACCATAAAAGTTTTTTAAATTTTTATTTTTTAAATTTTGAAGAAATTTATTATTTTCAATACTATCAATTTTTAAAAAAAAATTTTGTAAACCTATGGCCTCTAACATTTCAAAGGGGCCCATTGACCAATTAAAACCCAATCTAAGTGCTTCATCTATATCATTGTATTCATCAGTTATTTGGGGAACTAATGAAGAAGCATATAAAATTATTTTGGAAATAACTGACCATGCATATTCTCCATATTTGTCATTTCTGTTTATAAGTTCTAGAAGATTAACTTTATCGATTTTTAAATCTATTTTTTTTGATGGAAAATATTCGTTCTTAATTAAATCAAGCGCTTCTAATATTTTTTTACCATTTTTTTTGTTTAATCTATAAAAACCACCCTTTCCTTTTCTTCCAGTGTATCCAGATTCTACTAATTTTTTAATTACCGGTAAATCTGAAGCAACTTTATGAAATCTATCTTCTTTAGGTAATTCTTTTTTAAAACTTGCTAAAACATCTTGCATCAAATCAATACCGATCAAGTCGTATAGAGCAAATACTCCTGTTTTAGGAATTCCCATTGGTCTGCCAAATACTGAGTCCGCTTCTTCAACGGAAAGATTCATTTTTATAGCTTCTGTCATAGCTACTTGCATTGCATATACACCTACTCTATTTCCTAAAAAACCAGGGGTATCTCCACATACAATTACGCCTTTCCCTAATTTATTTTCACAAAAATCTTTTAGTAATTTAATTTTTTCCTTGTTGTTTAAATTATCTCTAACTATTTCTAATAAACCCATATACCTCACTGGATTAAAAAAATGAGTTATGCAAAAATCTTTTTTATCATTCTCGCTTAACTTTTCTGAGAGAATTTTTAATGGAATAGTTGAAGTATTTGAGGAAACAATTGACTCTTTTTTTCTTTTTTTAAAAATTTTTTCATAGATTGAATGTTTGATATCTATTCTTTCAACTACTGCTTCGATTATCCAGTCCGCATCACAAACATTATCAAAATTCTCCGAAATATTGCCTGTCTTCAAACTACTAATTTTAGTTTTATCAAACAATAAAGGAGGTCTAGATTTAATTATTCTCTCTTTTGCTTTTTCAGCTATTTCTGTTTTTAAATCTAAAAGAACTACTGGAATATTAGCGTTGCATAAATGAGCTGCTATTCCGCTTCCCATAGTTCCAGATCCTATAACAACAACTTTATTAATATTCATAACGAATTGGTCGGGGTGGTAGGATTCGAACCTACGATCCCTTGGTCCCAAACCAAGTGCGATACCAGGCTTCGCTACACCCCGAAGTTTCAATTATATAAGTTAAATAAGACTTTTTGGCAATTGAAAGATTAGTGTTATATAAGTAAGTAATCAAAATGATTCAACATATAACTAGACCGTTTAAATATTTTTTTAAGTTAGAATCTGCTTCTGGACTAGTTCTTCTATTTGCGGCAATTATAGCGCTATTCATAAGCAACAGTGAATTTTCAGGTAAATATTTTGAAGTATTAAATTACAAATTTTTATTAGGAGTAAAAAGTTTTGGTTTAAAACTCTCTATTTTACATTGGATTAACGATGTACTGATGGCTATTTTCTTCTTTTTAGTTTCACTAGAAATTAAACGTGAATTTATACAAGGGGAACTATCAAATCCTAAACAAGCAATGCTACCAATTATTGGTGCTGTTGGGGGAATGTTGGTGCCTGCTCTTATTTATATTTTTATTAATATTGATGATCCTACAAGATTAAATGGTTGGGCTATTCCTTCTGCTACAGATATAGCTTTTTCTTTGGGAGTTCTATCTTTACTTGGAAAAAGAGTACCCTTATCTTTAAAAGTTTTTTTAACTGCATTGGCTATAATAGACGACCTAGGAGCCATAGTAATCATTGCTTTTTTTTATTCTGGAAGTGTCAAAACAATTTATTTATTATTAATGTTAGCTGCCATTATTATTTTAATTATATTAAATAAATTTAATGTACAAAGATTTTTACCTTATCTTATAGTTGGAATATTTCTTTGGGATTTTACCCATCACTCGGGAATTCATGCTACGATAGCTGGAGTTTTATTAGCATTAACTATTCCCCATAAAAGCAAAAATCATAAGAATTCACTTTTACTCAAGTTAGAACATTTTATTTCTCCTTATGTTGCTTTTGGAATTATGCCTATTTTTGCTTTTGCGAATGCAGGGGTTTCATTAGAGGGTCTTACTTTTGCTACTTTATTAAATCCTGTGCCACTAGGTATAGTGTGCGGACTTTTTTTTGGTAAACAGTTTGGGGTGTTAATATTTTCCTATATATCAATAAAATTTAAACTTGCAGAGATGCCAAATAATTCAAATTGGATGATGCTATACGGAGTGTCCATATTAACAGGAATTGGTTTTACCATGAGTTTATTTGTTGGAAATTTAGCCTTTGTTGAAAGTTCAAACTATTTACCTGGTGTAAAGATTGGCGTTTTAGTTGGGTCATTGCTTTCTACTTTACTGGGATATTTTATACTATTAATTTTTGCTAAAAAAAATGTTTGATATTCAAGTAATTAAATTAGCTTCTAATACAAAAAATTACGGATTAACCAAATTAAGTACTCATAAAGCATCATCTAAAAATAAATTGTGCGGTGACAAAATAACTGTTGAATTAAATGCTGATAAAATTAAGATTAAAAGTATGAGATATGAGACAGAGTCATGCGTATATTGTCAAGCATCAGCAAGTATTTTATCAAATACTATTTCCTCTCTAAAAATTAATAAACTAAAAAATGACTTTCTTCAAATTGAAGATTTTTTTTTAACAAAAGGGAAGAAATTACCAAAAAAATATAAAATTTTTAAAATTTTAATGAAGAAAAAAAATAAAGATAGATATAAATGTATAATGTTGCCCTTTTATGCTGTGCAAAAAGCTTTAAATATTTGAAATGAAAAAATGCATACTTATTTTATTTATGATTTTTAGTTTGATTTCAAATCTAAATGCAAGCTACGATAAACTTGCATATGAATTCAGTTTTCGAGGTATTGACGGAAAACTAATAAATTTAGAAAATTATAAAAACAAAGTTATCGTTATAGTTAATGTGGCAAGTAGATGTGGATATACTCCTCAATATAAGGATTTACAACAACTTTGGATTAACTATAAAGAAAAAGATTTAGTAGTTATTGGCGTTCCAACTAATAATTTTAAACAAGAACCGGGAACAAATACAGATATAAAAAAATTTTGTGAGTCAAATTATGGTATAAATTTTCCTCTGACAGAAAAAACAAATGTAATAGGAAGTAACGCTCACCCTTTTTATAAATGGGCTAAAAAAAATTACGGAATTGGGGCTATACCAAAGTGGAATTTTCATAAAATTATAGTCAATAAAAATGGAAAAATATCAGATACTTTTGCATCTTTTACAAAACCTACGTCAAAAAAATTTATAAATTTGATCGAGAAAGAAGTCAAAAATTGAACTTCATTCCATCATAAGCTGGAATAATATTTGAAGGCATCATCTTTTTTAAAGTTTCGTAATCAAAGTCTACATGTAAATTTGTTAAAATTGTTTTCTTTGGGTTAAAAAAATTAGATATCTTTATTGCCTCATCTAAATTAAAATGTGATGGATGTTTTTTAATTCTTAAACAGTCAATGATTAAATATTTAAGTCCTTTTAAATATTTAAAACTTTTTTTATCTATATTATTACAATCGCTTATATAACATACTTTATCAAAAACATATCCTGTGGCTTTTATCATTCCGTGATCAACATCAAAAGATTTTATGCTGAGAAAATTATTACCTTTTGAAATTTTAAAATTTTTTTTTATTATGTTAGGTTTTAATATAGGGGTGTAGCCACTTTTGGGAAAAAAACAAAATGTATATTTTTTTTTTAATTCGTTAATTGTTCTTTTGCTACCATAAATAGGAATCTTTTTTTTATTGATCCATGTAAAAGGACGTAACTCAAAAATTCCTGAAGTTTGATCAGAATGTTCATGAGTATATATAACTGCATCAACGCCTTTTATTTTATTTTTTTTTACTTGTTCTTTAATGTCTGGCGATGTGTCTATTAAAATTGAGAGACCATTATAGTAAATATGTGCCGAACATCTAGTTCTTATATTTTTAATATCATTTTTATTACAATTACCCCAGTGTCCAGTAATCCAAGGAGATCCTAAAGAACTGCCGCAACCTAATATTGTAAAGATTTTACTCAACTAAGTACACCGAATAATTTAAAAAAATTTTGTGTAGTAATTTTTCCAAACTCAGTTTCATCTAATTTTTTTATTTTAGAAAGAAATTTTAAAGTATAAATTATGTTACAAGGTTCATTTGTTTTTCCTCTTAATGGATCAGGAGACAAATAAGGAGAGTCTGTTTCGACTAATATTCTGTCATTAGGTATAAACTTAAAAGTTTCAGCTAAATCTTTTGAATTTTTAAAAGTTACTATTCCACTAGCTGATATGTAGCAACCTATATCTAAAAGTTTTTTTGCAAATTCCTTTGATCCGGTAAAGCAATGAATCAAGATTTTTAATTTTTTATTTTTTAGTTCTGATTTAAGAATTTCGTAGGTATCATTTTCAGCGGATCTTGTATGAACTATTAGTGGCAAATTCGATTCCTGAGATGCTTTAATATGTTCAACAAAGTTTTTTTTTTGGTTATCTATTTCTGAATTTTTATAGTAATAATCTAATCCACTTTCTCCTATTCCTATAACTTTTTCATTGATTTTAACCTTTTTTAAAATGTCATTACTTTTTATGTTTTTGTGAAATTTTGCCTCATGTGGGTGTATTCCATAAGTACCATAGACAAATTTATATTTCTTTAAGATTTGTAATATTTTATCAAAACTACTATCTTTTGTAGAAATTGTTAAAAAATATTTTACATTGTTGGAAAAAGCCCTTTTAAAAACAGCATCTAAATCACCGTGTAAGGGATCAAACTCTAAATGGCAGTGTGAATCAATTATCATTTTCTATTTTTTTAAATAAAATATTAAATTTATTAAGTTTTTTTTCATAGTTAAAAACATTTTTATCTTTAATAAAGGCAATCTTTCTTTTTTCAATAGGTATATTTAGAAAATTTAGAACATTATTTGAAGCAATTGGTATTATTGGGTTTAATAATATACTTATATTTTTAATTTGTGTAATTATAGTGTTTAAGACAGCATTCATTCGTTTTGGGTCTTTAGTTTTAAGCTCCCAGGGTTTTAAATCATTGAAATATTTATTAGCATCAAAAGAAAATCCTATCACGTCATTTAAATAATGATTCAATTTTTGATTATTCATATTTTCAATTAGATTTGGGACATTTTTTATCAAGTTGTCTGTAAGAGCAAGATCTATTTGATCAAAGTTTTTTGAATTAGGTATTTTATTAGAGCAATTTTTTTCTACGAAAGAAAAAACCCTTTGACATAAATTACCAAAATTATTTGCTAGATCATTATTAATACAATCTTTTAAGCTTTTAAGCGATATATTCCCATCATTACCTAGAGATACTTCTTTAATTAGATAGTATCTCAATTGGTCAATTCCATATTTATTTATTATTTCAATTGGATCTAATATGTTCCCTAATGATTTTGACATTTTCTTTTCATCAGAAAGAATCCAACCATGCCCATAAATTTTTTTAGGTAATGGAATATTCGCAGCCATCAAAAAAGCCGGCCAATATATAGCATGAAATCTTAAAATATCTTTACCAATCACATGTATTGAAGCTGGCCAAAATTTTTTATACAAATTATTAGATGTATCAGGAAAATTTAAAGCACTTAAATAATTTGTTAAAGCATCAAGCCATACATAAATAACATGTTTTTTATTATCAGGGACCGGAATACCCCAGGTAAAAGAAGTTCTACTGACTGATAAATCTTTTAATCCTTTTTTTACAAAATTGACTACTTCATTTTTTCTAGATTCTGGTAAAATAAAATTTGGATTTTTTTCATAATGTTGAAGTAATTTTTCTTGCCATTTGGAAAGTTTAAAAAAATATGACTCTTCCTCTACCCAGTCAACTTCTGAACCAGAGGATTTTGAAAACTTTTTATTATTTTTTGAAACAATTTCATCTTCATCATAATATGCTTCATCTGATATTGAATACCATCCAGAGTATTTAGATAAATAAATATCACCATTTTTTTGTAGACGCTGCCAAATTTCTTTAACAGACTTATAGTGTCTTTCCTCAGTTGTTCTTATAAAATCAGAATTAGATAAATTAAGTGTTTTGGTAAGGTCTTTAAATTTTTCAGAAAGTTCATCACAAAATATTTTTGGATCTTTTTTATTTTTTTCAGCTTCTCTTTGTATTTTAAGACCATGCTCATCAGTACCAGTCAAATAAAATACCTCAAATCCCTCAATTTTTTTAAATCTAGCAAAAATATCTGCAATTATACTTGAGTATGCATGACCCATGTGTGGTTTTCCAGATGGATAGTAAATAGGTGTTGAGATATAAAAATTTTTATTTTGCATTATTAAACTGAGATTTGATAGAACTATATACTGTTTTAAAATTTAAATTAAATTTAACAAAATTATTTATTGAGCATACGATTTTATTTTTAATTTCATTTAATTCAATCGCTTTACTAGCATTTTTTTGGTAGAGACAAAAGAAGTGTGACTCGGTTATGTTTATAGCTAAACTAATTAATTTTTGATCTTTATTTTTTTTATATAAATTAAGTATTTTCTCAATTTTTTCCATAAAATTTAATTCTACATGAAGATTATTTGTATTTAATAGACGGTTATATTCCAGAAATAGACCAGGTGAAATATCCAAATATTTAAAATCCATAACATTTTCAATTTCATTTATTTGTAAAAGTCTTTGTATAATAGTTTTTTTTTGTGTTTGGTTTAAAAATATATTTATCTTTATTGCTCGAGATGAAATAGTTTCAATAATCTTATTTTCTTTATTATCAATTAAGATAAAGAAATTATTTTTGGCTGGTTCTTCTAAAATTTTTAATAATGCGTTAGAAGAATTAATATTATATTTTTCAACATCGTCTAATATAATAAATCTAGGATTGTCATTTATAGAATGTTTGGAAATTGTAGATTTTAAATTTCTTATATCTTCAATTTTAACATTTCCATTTTCTTTATGTTTTAAAAAAATTACGTTTTCAGATATGTTATTTGATAATTTATTATGAAAAGGTGATTTTGGATTAAAACTTTTCTCATTTAGGTTATAAGTGTTTTTTGAAAAAATATAGTTTAGTAAATGAATAATTAAAGTAAATTTACCGGAGCCTTTTTTTCCAGATAATAATAAAACTTTCGGAAAAGTCTTGGAATTATACAAGTTTACTAGTTCATTAAAGTAGTTATCAAGCCCAATTAAATTATTTGAATTAAAAGGATTTAATAAATTTTTATCTTCCATATAATTTCATAATTTTTCTTAAGATTGTCTCAAATATTTCAATTTCGATATTTTTATTATCAATAGAAGAATCAAAAACTAAATATTTCTTTTTATTTTTCTTTGCAAGTTTTATAAAAGAATTTTGTGCTTTAATATAAAAATTTTTAGAAAATTTGTCGTATCTATTTTTCTTTTTACGTTTTTTGAGTCTTGATAAAGCCTTAGAAATTTTTACTGTAAGTAAAATTGTTAAATCAGGTCTTATTTTACCTAAAATATGTTTATGAATATTGTTAACTAATTCTTTGCTAACTGATTTGCCATAAATTTGATAAGCAAAAGTTGAGTCGATAAATCTGTCGCAAATAACTATTTTTTTCTTCTTTAATGCAGGTAAAATAATGTTAATTAAATGCTCATTTCTAGCTGCTAAATAAAGAAGTGTGTCTGTGTTTTTATGAAATTGTTTATCAGAGTTTTTATGAAAATAATCATCCAATATAACTTCTCTTATTTTTTCAGCTGTTTTAGATCCGCCTGGTTCTCTTGTTAAAATTACTGGGAGTTTTTTTTGTTTTAATTTCTTATATAATCTTTTGCTTTGGTATGATTTACCAGAACCTTCAATACCTTCAAAGACAATAAAAAAAGGTTTCTTTTTAAACATCTCCCCAAATCATGTAATTAATTGAGGTAAATACGCTTTTAAAAAAATTTATTTTCTTAATATCTTCTAATGCAAAGAGTTTTGCTGATGTTAAAAGTTCTTCACTTTTAAATATCTTGATTTTTCCAATTTCTTGCCCTTTCTCGATTGGGGCTTTTATAGGACCTGTATATTCTAGGAAAACTTTAAAATTACGTACATCTTTCTTTTTTAATGTAATAAATAAATCTTCTTTTGTTACACCTTCAACAGTTCTTTTTCTCCCTAACCAAGTTTCTAAATTGAATTTAGTCTCACCTTTTTTAGAAATTTGAAAAGTATCAGTATTTCTAAATCCCCAACTTAAGAGCTTGATTGACTCAGATGTTCTCGATCTTTTTGTTTGAAAGCCACTGCCTACAGATATTAATCTTCTTGTATCTTTTTTAATAGTACTCGCTAACGAGTACTTTTCTACGGCTAGATAACCAGTTTTGATACCATCTGCTCCAATATTTTTATATAACAAACCATTTCTGTTGCCTTGCTTAATTGGATCGCCCCCTGTTTTATCCCACGTAAATTCTTTTTCTGCATACATTTTATATAAATCTGGAAAGTTTTTTATTAAATACTTTGACATTATCGCAATGTCTCTAACAGTGGAGTAATTGTCCGGATCGTTAATTCCCGAAGAATTTGTAAAATTAGAATTAAGCATCCCTATTTCACCAGCTTTTTCATTCATCATATCAGCAAAGTTTTCCTCGGTACCAGCTATACCTTCAGCAATAGCAACACAAGCATCATTTCCAGAAGCAATAATTATTCCTTTTAATAAATCTTCAACTGTGACTTCGTCATTGATCATAATAAACATAGAGGAGTAGCCGCTTTGGGATAGTCTCCATGCTTTTTCTGAAACTACAAATTTATCATCCAATGATAACTTATTATTTTTTAATAAGTCAAATACAATAATAGAAGTCATTATTTTTGTCATTGATGCAGGATAGATTTGCATATCTGGTTCTAATTCATAAAGTATTTCATCTGAGTCAAAATCTACTAAGATTGCTGTTTTTGCAACAATACTTGGGCTAGCAAATAGACTGTTACTAAAAAATATTAAAAAAAATAGTGATATGGCCAAAAGTTTATTCATTGATTTTAATTTCTAGTTCCTCAAATCCATAATCTTTTAAAGCAATGTAGTCATTTTTTAAAGAATTAACAGCTTTATATGGTCCTAAAACAAGTTCAAAACTGTTCTTTTTTTTCTTTTTTATTAACAATTTTTTATTAGTCGAATTAAAGGCAATATCATTTAATTTTTTTTTCAAATTTTTGGCAGATTCAATAGAATAAAATTCTGCAATAAGAATTGTGAACGTATATTTTTTAACTTTTTTTGATTTTTTATTTTTTGATATATTATCAATTTTTACATTCATAATAGGAGCTTTATTTGAAACTTTTCTTTCCTCACTATAAGTAGTCGCTTTTCCTGCCACAAAAGATTTGTTCTTTTTAATTTCCTGTATTTCAACAAATGGTGACTCAGCATTTAATTCTAATTTTTGAAATAATGATTCAGTTATCAATATTGTATAAAAATCTGGATAATTAACTTTTTTTCTAATTTTGAGTGTAGTTGATTTTTTGTTTTCAGGATTTGAAATTTTAACTATTGTCCCAACTTTAAGTCTATTATGTCCAAGCAAAGGCTCATTATTGTCAAGTTTTTTTGATATTACTTTATTTAAAAAATCATTTTCATTATAAACGTAAGCGAAACCACTTGAAGTATAAGAGGATTTTTTAGGACTATTGTTACTTTGTACGGAACAAGAAATAGTAAACAGAAAGATTATAAATAAATTAAATTTCATTTTTAAATCTATTTTTTAATGTACATACTGCTAGCGCAAAACGTAAAGATCTATTCCATTTTAAAATTAATTCATAGTTATTAAAAACTATATAAGCAGGTTTTAGTCTTTTAGAACCAGGAATAATATTTTTGTCTGGTGTAACTATAGCTGAAATTATATCATTATTAATTAGTAAAGACTCATTGTTTTTAATATATTTCTTAAAAAAACTATATTTTCTTTTATTCTTAATTTTTTTTGCAGATGTATTTAAGTATTTGTCAGGAATTTTGTCATCTAAATCTATTTTATAAAAGCAAGGTTGGTTATTATTCCATCCTATCTTATTTATGTAATTAGCTGCTGAAGCAAATGAATCTTCAATTTTTTTTAGTTCTATTATTGAATTATCATTAAAATCAATTGCATGATATTTGATTGTAGATGGCATAAATTGAAAATTTCCAAAAGCGCCAGCCCAAGAACCATATAAGATTTTTGGATTAATTATTTTTTTATCAATTAATTTAAGTAATATAAGTAACTCATTTGTAAAAAATGCGCTTCGTCTTTTGTCATAACTTAACGTTGCAAGAGATGAGATAATATCCATTTTACCTAAATACTTACCAAAATTAGTTTCTATACCCATTAGAGATAATAATAATTCCTTTTCTACTGAAAATTTTTTTTCAACTACATTGATGGTATCTTTTTCTTTTTTATACAAAGCAATACCTTTTTTAACTTTTGATTTTGTTACGCGTTTATTAATATAGGTATGAGTGTCTTCATAAAATTCAGGTTGATATCTATCGTATTCAATAACCTTAGGCAAAAATTTTGAATTTAGTAATGTACTATTAATCGTAGAGTCTGAAATACCTTCTTTCTTTGCGACTAAAATAAATTCTTTAAGCCAAACATCAAATTTAGTAGTATCAGCGTATAAGTAATTTAATGGTAAAAATATTAGACTAAAAAAAAATATTTTAAAGAATTGAGTCATTTTTTTTAATATCATAAAATGATTATTTTAACTACTTTTATGTCAAATCTTAATAAATACAAAAAAAATATTTATTCTCAAAATGGTGAGGATGGAATTATTATTGAAATACTGAGAAGATCACGGTTACTAGGTAAGAAGACAAAATGGGCTTGTGAATTTGGAGCTTGGGATGGAATCAAAGGTAGCAATACATTTAACTTAATTAAAAATTACAAATTTAACGGGGTATATATTGAGGGTGACAAAAAAAAATTTAATTTACTCACTAAAACAAGTAAAAAATTTAAGAGTATTGTTCCAATAAATTTATTTGTTTCACACAAACGAAAATCAAATTTTACTTTAGAAAAAATTTTAAAAAAAACCAAAATTCCAAAAAATTTTGAAGTTTTATCAATTGATATAGACTCTTATGATTTAGATATATGGGAAAGTTTAAAACACTACCATCCTCAAGTTGTTATAATTGAAATTAATAGTGGTATTAAACCTGGAATTTTACAAAAGAATTCACATAAAAAGAAAGGAAATAGTTTTACATCAACAGTAAAAGTTGGTTTAAAAAAAGGTTATTTTTTAGTTTCACATACAGGAAATTGCATATTCGTTAAAAAAAGTCTTATTAATAAATTAAAAATAAAAAAAAGATTTATTTTAAATCCAAATTTATTATTTGATAATCAATGGTTAGCAAAAAAAGAAAACATAATTAAACTAGTGCTAAAAAAAATTATACCAGTATACATTATAAATTTTATTAGAGTTATTAATCACACTATTAATTTAAAATTTATATAAATCAAAAAACTCTAATAACTCCTATGGAATTTTTAGTAATTTGAAATATATCATTTATATAAGCTGAAATAAAATAGATAAAGAAATAAGTAAAAAAGAAATAAATATTTTTACTTTTTAATAAAAACACACCAGGTGCTTTAGATCTTATTAAAATAAATAATATTATAAAAAACATTGGTTCAAAATACTTCATTAAAATATATTTAGAGGTAAAAATTAATATTAGTAATGAGAAAATTAAAATATTTTGGATATTATCTTTGCAAATTTTATAAATCATTAAATATCCTAAAATTGTTGTCAATATAAATAAGAATAGATTATCAAAAAGTATTAAAGAAAGTTTTAAAAAAAATCCTCCACCAATTTTAAAATTATAATTAAAAAATTTTAATGAGACAGCAACAATTAGTAGTACTAAAATTATGTAAATTAAATCTTTTTTAAAATTAAATTTAATAAAATTAATATTATTAAGTGATAAAATTGAAAAAAAAGGTATTAAATAAAATGCTAAAATTGAAGGGTTAATAAGTAAACTATTTTGAAATTCCATATTAAATAGTAAAGTTGCAGCTCTAATATTTTTAAAAAATATTATATAAAAACCAGGTAAAGAAAATACTACGGTAATTAATATAACTTTAAAAAGATAATTGAACTTACATTTTAAAAAAATAACAAATAAATAATATATATATATAATTGCATATATTTGACGGGTATAAACAGCCAGTGAAATAAAAATTAAACTTAAAATTATATCTTTATTTAAATTTTTAAAATTTTTTTTGTTTTCCCATTTTATAAAATAATATAATGATGCTAAAAAAAAAATTAATGCTGTGATCTGTGTATTTGGCCAAATCGCAGCGGTCCTAAAAGAAGGTAGAACAAATAGTATAAGTGAAAGTAAAAATAAATTATTATTATCAATATTTTTATACTTTTCAGATAAACATTTAAAAAATATCAAAGGTGTAAAAAGTGAAATACTAATGAAAACTAATCTGAAAATTTCTTGATCTTGTACTATTTTATAAATTAACGATGAAATATAATAATGAAGAGGAAATTTAAATTCTAGTGCAACAGTTTCACCCGGTTGAACTTGAAAATATTTTGAAGGATCAGAAACATTGTACCAAGTATCGTTAAAGTCAATTACGGATTGTCCATGTCCCGCGGTATCCTCACTTAGATAAAATCCAATAAATAGACTTATAGAAAAAATAAAATATAAAAATATGTTTGTTTTATTTATTTTTGTCATAAAAATTAAATAGTATTAGAACTTTAGTTTAATAAATATATTAAAATATTTAAATATTAAATTGCATCATTTAATGATAATCCTTATAAAACTCTTCACGGAGAGGTGGCTGAGTGGTTGAAAGCACTGGTCTTGAAAACCAGCAACGGGGCAACTCGTTCGTGGGTTCGAATCCCACCCTCTCCGCCATATTTAAATTTTAAATTTTTTTAAAAGTTGAGATATTCTATTTTTTTCTAAGAAATTATTTGAAACATTGTTCTGATAAAAGTTGTATATTATCTCATCATCTAAATCCAAGAATTTGTCTAAATCTTGCAATTCGTCTATTCCTAATTTGTCAATATAAAATTTTACAAAGGAACTTAACAAAATATCCATCTCCTTTGTTCCCCTATAAGATGATCTGTATAATAATTTTTTCTTTAATGTTTCTAATTTACTCATTGATTTAATATATTATATGTCAATGGATCTAATAAAAAAAAATAATTATTTATTTAAAAACGTTATATCTCTTAAGGGAGTGGGTAAAAAGTTGTCAAATTACTTAAAAAATAAAAAAATTGAGAAAATAAATGATTTGTTGTGGAATTTTCCATACTCTTATACGGATCGTAGCGAGTTAGTTAATTTAAGTAAGCTTGAGATTGGAAAAATTTTCACAATAAAAATAAAAGTAATTAAATATAATTTCCCTAGGATAAGAAATTTACCTAATAAAATAATATGTGAAGATAATATTGGAAAAATTGACTTAGTTTACTTCAATAGTAGAGAGGGATATTTAAGAAAAATTTTACCACTTAATGAATGGGTGGTCGTAAGTGGTAAAATAGGTTTTTACAAAAATAGATATCAAATAACAAATCCTGATTATGTAACAAAAATTGAGAATCTTAATTACGTCCAAAAAATTATACCTAAATACTCATTAACGGACGGAATTAACGAGAAATTATACAGAAAAATTATTGAACAAGTTTTAAGTAATATCCAAAATAATGAGGATTGGTACGATGAGCAATTCAATAAAGAGATGAAATTTGATAGTTGGAAAAACTCAATTTTAAAAGTTCATGAAGATAACAAAAATAGAGATATTAATTCAAATTATTATAGAAGATTGGCATTTGATGAAATTTTTGCTCATCTTCTTACAATGTCTAAAAATAGAAAGAAAATTAAGAATGTATTTAAAAAAAAGAAAAAGTTTAAGAATATTATTTCTGATAAAATTATTAACAAATTACCTTATCAACTTACAACGAGCCAGAAAAACGTAATTACTGAAATAAATAACGATTTAACATCTGATAAAAGAATGTTTAGAATTCTTCAGGGTGATGTTGGTTCTGGTAAAACTATTGTATCATTAATTGCTATATCAAATGTTATTGAGTCTAATTTCCAGTGCGCAATAATGGCCCCTACCGAAATTCTAGCAAAGCAACATTTTACTTTAGCTAATGAAATTTTTAAAAGTCATAATATCAAAATTGATTTGTTGACTGGTAAAACAGAAAATAAAAAACGAAAAAAAATATTAAGAGATCTTGAAGATAATAAAACTAAATTGATTATAGGAACTCATACTTTATTTCAAAAAAAAATAAATTTTAATAATCTGGGTTTAATTATTATTGATGAACAACATAAGTTTGGTGTTAAGCAACGAATGAATTTAGCAAAAAAAGGTGGTGACGATTGTGATATTCTTCTAATGTCAGCCACGCCCATTCCTAGAACAATGATTATGGCAATTTATGGCGATATGGATATTTCAAAAATAACGGAAAAACCAAAAAAAAGAAAACCAATAATTACATTAAGCAAACCAGAAGAAAAAATTAAAGAAATATACTCCTATATTAAAAATCAAATTAAAAATTCTAATCAGGTTTTTTGGGTGTGTCCTTTAATAGAGGAATCTAAAATTTTAAATTATGCATCAGCGGTTCTCAGATATGAAAAAATTAAAAAAATTTTTAAAAATAGAGTTGGATTGATCCATGGTGGTTTAAAAAAAGATGAAAAAGATAAAATATTAAATTATTTTTTAAATAAAAAACTAGATATTTTAGTTTCAACTACTGTAATAGAAGTCGGTATTGATTTTCCTAGTGCGAATTTAATGATAATCGAAAATGCAAATAAATTTGGCTTAGCTCAACTTCATCAACTTAGAGGTAGAGTTGGAAGAGGATCTAATCAAGGCGTTTGTATTTTACTTTTTAAAAAAAATTTAAGCCCTAGAGCTATAAATAGAATAAAAATTCTTAAGTCTAGTGATGATGGTTTTTTAATTGCAGAGGAAGATATGAGGCTAAGAGGTTATGGTGATATTGCAGGATTTCAACAAAGTGGTATAAAATTTTTTAAAATAGCCGATCCTATTCATCATGAAGATTTATTTAAAATTGCAGAGAGAAAAATTTCTTCATTAACTTTGGAAGAAGAAAATTCAAATAAATTTAATTTTTTGATAAAACTTTTTGACAAGGCTGAAATAATAAAGATTTAATACTTATTAGTTTGGCTCAGATGTTCCTGCAGATACAATAAATTTTGAAGCTTGTTCGAAACTTATATCAAGATAAATAACATCTTTTTTAGGTATCATTAATAAAAATCCGCTAGTTGGATTTGGAGTAGTTGGTACAAAAACATTTATCAGTTCCTCATTGGTTTTTTTACTTATAATGCTTTTATTTTCTTTTGTGGCAAATCCTACTGCCCACATACCTTTCCGTGGATATTCAATTAGAACAACACTTTTCTTTTTTTTATCAGTTTCTGTGAAGGTCTCTGTCATTTGACCAATTGCTGAATAAATAGTTCTTAGTATTGGTATACGTTTAAGTAAATTATTTATGAGTTCAAAGATTTTTTTTCCCAAGAAAGACAAAGATAGCCATCCTATGAAAGTAATAATAATGAAAGAAATTAAAATTTCTAATCCCGGTATATCAATAGGTAAATAGTTATTAGGATTTATTTCTTTGGGTAAGATATTGGCTGAGATTTTTATGATAAATAAAGTTAAATAAAATGTAACAGCTATTGGAACAAGAACAACTGCTCCTGTAAGGAAATAATTTCTTAGTCTAGATACTAGTGATTTTTTTACTTTTTTACCTGGCATTAATTTATAATTGCAATTAGTAATTTATTATTTAGTATCATGAATCTTTGAATATATGAAACATAACATAAATAGAAGAAAATTTCTTGAATTATTTGGTTGTACTTGTTGCGGTTTTGCACTGACTTCATGTTCAACTGTGCCTATTACAGATAGAAAACAATTAACAATTTTCCCAGAATATAAAATAAATGCTCAAGCAAGAAATGCTTACGAACAATTTAAAAGTAAGGCTAAGCTAATAACTTCAGGGAAACAGTTAAATGAAGTAAGAGATATAGGAAAACGAATAGAAAATTCTGTAACTTCTTTTTTTAATTCACAAAATAAACCTGATCCTACATCAAATTTTGAATGGGATTATGTATTAGTTGATAATGATAAAGTCAAAAATGCTTGGTGTATGCCTGGAGGTAAGATAGCAGTATATACTGGTCTTTTAAAAATAACCAAAAATACTGATGGGCTAGCTGTGGTGATGGGTCATGAGATAGCTCATGCTGTTGCAAAACATTCTATTGAAAGACAAAGCCAGGCGATTTCTATTAATTTAGGAACTCAAATAGCTGATGTTTTTTTAGGTGGCGCTATAAACAGAACAAGAAATACAGTTGGTAGATCGACAGGTTTTGATATTTTTCAACTAGGTATAATGAATCCTTTCGGTAGAAAACAAGAGACTGAGGCTGATTATTTAGGTTTAATTTTTTCTTCTTTATCTGGTTTTGATATTCGTGAGTCTGTAAAGCTATGGGAAAGAATGCAATTAGCTAATAAAGGAAAAGAACCACCACAATTCTTAAGTACTCATCCCTCTAGTGCAAAAAGAATAGTAAATTTAAAGGGATGGGTTAATGAAATAATTGTTGAGTATCCACCAATAAAAACTTAATATTTATTGGTGAGCCCTGATGGACTCGAACCATCGACACCCTCCTTAAAAGGGAGGTGCTCTACCAACTGAGCTAAGGGCCCAAGAAAAATTCTTTTATAGAGAAAAAATAGAAATATCAAACAATATTTTAGCACATTAAAACTTATTGATATACTTGTTATAAAATTTATTAAAAGACCCGTTTTTTATCTCTTTCCTTATTTGACGCATGAATTGTTGGTAGAAGTTAACATTGTGGAGAGAAATAATCATAGAAGCAAGAATCTCATTAGTTTTGATTAAATGATTTAGGTAACTTTTCGAATAAAGGTTTAAATTTCTAAGTTTTGTCGTCTTATCAAGAGGAGTTTTATCAAATTTAAATTTAGAATTTTTTAGATTTAATTTTCCTTCCCAAGTAAATGCAAGACCAGTTCTACCAGATCGAGTAGGTAATACACAATCAAACATGTCAATTCCATTTTTTACTGCCCCTAAAATGTCAGAAGGTGTTCCAACACCCATTAAATACCTAGGCTTATTTTGTGGAAGCAAATGAACTGTATTTTCCAAAACTTTAAACATTTGTTCTTGAGTTTCTCCAACTGCTAAACCACCGATCGCATATCCATCAAAATTGATATCTAGTAATCTATTAAGGCTTTCATGCCTTAAGTCTTTGAACAAACCGCCTTGAACTATGCCAAACAAGGCTTTTTTTTTATTTTTTCCAAATTCAACTTTACATCTCCTTGCCCAATTAGTTGAGACATCTATCGCCTTGCTAATTTTTTTTTTATCGCTGGTTAATACGGGGCATTCATCAAGAACCATTAAAATATCTGAATTTATACTCTTTTGTATTTGGATACTTTTTTCAGGACTTAAGATGATTTTTTTTCCATCTAAATGTGAAGAAAAAATTGCACCTATATCTTTATCTATCTTATTAAATTTTGCTAAAGACATAATTTGAAAGCCTCCAGAGTCAGTTAATATTGGCTTTTGCCAATTCATCAAATTATGTATTCCACTAAATTTCTCAATTATTTTTATCCCGGGTCTTAATAAAAGATGATAAGTATTTCCCAATATTATTTGGGTACCAGTTTTTAAAATATCATCAGTATAAATTCCTTTTACAGTACCTAATGTACCAACTGGCATAAATGTAGGTGTATCAATGTGTCCCCTAGGTGTATTTATTTTTCCCACTCTAGCTTTTTTATTTTGAGAAATAACCTCAAAAGAAAAATTTTTATTCAACATTTATTTATTTTTTTGATCTAAAGCTAATAATCTTATCTGGGTTTACTACGGAACCGTTTGGTCCATCTCCTTTTTTAATTTTGTCTACTAAATCCATCCCTTTAATAACTTTGCCAAAAACAGAATATTGTCTATCTAAGTGAGGAGCTTCGTCAAAACATATAAAAAATTGACTATTTCCACTGTTTGGATCTGAAGACCTTGCCATTGATAAAGTTCCTCTAAGATGTGGAGTGTTGCTAAATTCTGCTTTTAAGTCGCTTAGCTCAGAAGAACCTGTTCCCGCTCTATTAATATCGTAATTAGGATTTTTAGAATTACCAAACTGAACATCTCCGGTTTGAGCCATAAATCCATCTATCACCCTGTGAAAAACTACACCATCATATTTGCCACTATCTGCCAAAGTTTTTATTCTTTCTACGTGATTTGGTGCAATATCTGAAAATAATTCAATTTCTACATCGCCATCTTTAAGTTTTAATATCATTTTAACCTCCTTTGTATATAAATTATTATTTAATAAATAAAAAAAAATTAAAAGTAAAAAAATTATTTTTTTTTTCATTTAAGCTTATCTTTAAGAACTTTAACAGCAGATTTAGTTAAAAATTTACTTACATTCCCATTTAATTTTGCAATTTCTTTTACAAAATTAGAAGAAATAATTTGATTTTCAATATTCGACATTAAAAAAATTGTTTCTATATCATTATTTAATTTTTTATTCATTCCTGCTAATTGAAATTCATATTCAAAGTCAGATACTGCTCTCAAACCTCTTATAATTATTGAGGCCTTATATTTTTTACAGAGATCAATTGTTAAAGTATCGAATGATTTAATTAAAATTTTTTTTTTATTTAATCTTAAGTCGCTGAATAACGATTTATTTACTATAGAAACTCTTTCTTCAAGAGAGAAAAAATATTCTTTATTAACATTGTCCGTGATAGCTATTATTAATCTGTCAACTATCTTTAAAGATTTATTGATTACATCTATATGACCTAAAGTTATCGGGTCGAAAGTCCCGGGGTAAATTGCAGTTCTCATAATTATTGAATATTATGGTCTATTTTAATTACAGAGACAACCTTTTCTTCACCCGAAAGTTTTTTAATTCTTACACCTTGAGTATTTCTTCCTGCTACTCTGATTTCTTTTACTGCACAGCGCATAATACTTCCTTTGTCGGTAGATAAAATAATTTCATCATCTTCTTCTACTACAAGAGTAGATGCAACATTTCCATTTCTTTGAGAATTAACGATGCCTATTATACCTTTTCCACCTCTATTAGTTACTCTATAATCTAAATAAGATGATCTTTTACCATAACCGTTTTCAGTAACAGATAATATGAACTTATTTAAACCTTTTTTAATTTTTTCATCCTTTTTAATAGTTTTTTGGTCAATTTTAGGACTTTCTAAAGTAGCTAGTGAAATTACTTTATCATTATCCTTTAATTGAATTCCCCTTATGCCTTTAGATGATCTGCCTTTGAATAATCTTAGTTTTTTTGACATAAATCTAATACATTTTCCATGCAAAGTACTAAGTAAAATATCCTGATCATCTCTACAAATTTTTACGCCTACTATTTTATCATTTTGCTCCAATTTCATAGCAATTTTTCCACTTGCACTTATATTAGAAAAGTCTTCAAGACTATTTTTCCTAACGTTGCCGTTTGCAGTAACAAATATTACCATCAATTTTTTCCATTCTGTCTCATTCTCAGGCAAAGGCATTATAGAGCTTATTTCTTGATGGCTTTTAAGAGGTAACAAATTGAAAATAGACTTACCCTTTGAACTGGCAGTTCCTTCAGGTATTTTATAAGCCTTAATTTTGTAAACTAATCCTTGAGTTGAAAAGAATAAAACAGGAGTGTGGGTGTTAGCAGTAAATATTTGAATGACAAAATCCTCGTCTCTAGTGACAATACCAGTCTTGCCTTTCCCGCCTCTTTTTTGAGCTTTTAAAGAAGTTAATGAACTTCTTTTAATATAACCTTGCTTAGTTATATTAATAACAACTGACTCTTTCTGAATTGTTTCTTCTATATTATAATTTAAAACTGCATCAATTATTTGAGTTCGTCTGTCTTCGCCATATTTAGATTTAATTCCTTCTAATTCTGAAATAATTAATTTATCAAGCTCTTTTTTTGAATTTAGCAGTTTGTTAAATTCTATAATCATTCCAGAAAGTTTTTTTATTTCGTTTTCAATTTCGTTAATCCCAAAGGCAGTTAATTTTTGAAGTCTTAACTCTAATATCGAGTCTACTTGTTCTTCTGATAACTGATAGCTTGAAACATTCTTCTTTTTTTCAATTAAAGAAACCAGTTTAACACTTTTTTTCACTTTCCACTTTTTTTCTAATAGATTTTTTTTTGCTGTAGAAGTATCTTTTGAAGATTTGATAATTTTTATAACGCTATCAATATTTTCAACAGAAGTTGCAATACCAATTAAAATATGAGCCCTTTCCTCAGCTTTTTTTAAATCAAACTTTATTCTTTTAGTAGTTGTTTCGTGTCTAAATTTAACAAATTCAGAAATAAACTCTTTTAAATTAAGTATTTTGGGTTTGTTATCTACAATTGCTAAAGTATTGAAGCCAAAAGAACTTTCTATACTTGTAAGTTTATACAATTGTCGCTTTATTGTCTCAGGTTCAACACCTCTTCTAAGTTCAAGCACAACTCTAATTCCCTCTCTATTAGACTCGTCTCTGATATCTCTAATTCCTTCTATTTTTTTATCTCTAGCTAATTGGGCAATTTTTTCGTTTAAGATTGATTTGTTAACTTGGTAAGGTATAGACTTTATAACTAATAATGATCTTCCGCTTTTAAGATCTTCAACATCCATTATACCTCTCATTTTAAATGATCCTCTACCCTTATTGTAACCTTGTTTGATAATATCCTTACCTATAATTATACCTCCAGTTGGAAAATCTGGACCTGGAATATGTTTCATTAATTGGGAAATAGTAATATCTTTATTATTTATAAAAGCGACTGTGCCATTTATAATTTCTTTTAAATTGTGCGGAGGTATACTCGTTGCCATACCTACTGCTATTCCTCCAGCGCCATTAACTAGTAAATTTGGATATTGAGAGGGTAAAACAGTAGGTTCTTTCTCAGTCTCATCGTAATTATTTCTATAAAGAACAGTATTTTTCTCTAAATCCTCAGTTAAATGTTGAGCAATTTTTGCTAGTTTGGTTTCTGTATATCTCATAGCGGCAGGAGGGTCACCATCTATAGAACCAAAATTTCCTTGCCCAGAAATTAACGGTAAACTCATAGAAAAATCCTGAACTAATCTAACTAATGCATCATAAACTGCTTGATCTCCATGAGGGTGATATTTACCAATTACATCTCCTACAATTCTTGCAGACTTTCTAAAAGGTTTTGACCAGTCATAACCGCCTTTATACATTGCATAAATTATTCTTCTATGAACAGGTTTAAGCCCATCACGAACATCTGGTAATGCCCTACTAACAATTACGCTCATAGCGTAAGACAAGTAAGATGAGCTCATTTCATCTTGTACAAGAATAGGACTAAATAAATTTTTATTTTGAATTGGGGTTTTTTCCATAGCTTTTAAAATGGAATTTCATCGTCTAAATCAGAATTATCTTGATTTAAATTTTCTTTGGGTAATGAACTTTTATTTTCGTTAACTAAATTTGAATTTTCACCTTTGCCTCGACTATCAAGCATTGTCAAACTAGAATTATAACCTTGTAAAACTATTTCTGTTGAGTACTTATCCTGACCAGATGCCTCATCTTTCCATTTTCTTGTTGAAAGTTGTCCTTCGATATAGATATTCGCTCCTTTTTTGAGATATTGTTGAACTATATTTACCAAACCCTCATTAAAAATTACAACTCGATGCCATTCGGTTTTTTCTTTTCTTTCGCCTGTAGATTTATCTTTCCAAGATTGACTCGTTGCCAAACTAAGCCTTGCGACGTTTTTCCCATTAACCATTTGCTTGATTTCTGGGTCTGCACCTAATCTGCCTATTAATAATACTTTATTTAAACTTCCTGCCATAATATTTTAGAGTTAATATGTGATTTATAATTAATTTATTTATATATTTATATCATATTTGATAAGTAAATATAAGCTCATAATTATTTTATGGATAAAATTTTAACAAAAAAAATCGTTATAAAAGGCGCTAAAGAGCATAACTTAAAAAATATTTCTTTAGAAATTCCTAAAGAGAAATTAATTGTTATAACAGGGTTATCTGGGTCAGGAAAATCATCTTTGGCATTTGACACAATATATGCTGAAGGGCAACGTAGATATGTTGAAAGTTTATCTGCATATGCTCGTCAATTTTTAGATAAAATGAAAAAACCTAAAGTAGATTTAATTGAGGGATTGAGTCCAGCTATCTCAATAGAGCAAAAAAATACATCTAAAAATCCAAGATCTACTGTGGCAACTGTTACAGAAATATATGACTATATGAGAGTTTTGTTTGCTAGAATTGGAATACCCTACTCCCCTTATACTGGTAAACCTATAGTATCCCAGTCGGTGAGTGATATGGTTGACAAGATTAAAACGCTTCCAAAGAACTCAACCATATATTTATTATCTCCAATAGTAAGAGGAAGAAAAGGCGAATATAAGAAAGAAATTTTAAATTACAAAAAAAGAGGTTTTCAAAAAATTAAAGTTGATGGAGAGTATTATAATATTGATGATTTCCCAAATTTAAATAAAAAAGTAAAACATGACATTTCAATCATTGTAGACAGATTAATAATTGACTCTAAAATTGGTAATAGATTAGCTGATAGTGTAGAAACGGCATTAAACTTATCTAATGGGTTATTAATTATTGAATATGAAAATGAAACTATTCCAAAAAAATTTAGAAAAAAAGACTCAATACTATTTTCATCAAAATTTTCGTGTCCAGAAAGTGGTTTTACAATAGAGGAAATTGAACCACGACTTTTTTCATTCAATTCACCATATGGAGCATGTGAAGAATGTGAGGGAATTGGAAGTAACTTAAATGTTGATCCTAACTTAGTAATTTCCGATAATAAAAAATCACTACAAGATGGAGCTATTGAACCATGGTCAAAATCTACATCGCTGTATTATATTCAAACACTAGCTTCTCTCTCCAAACATTATAAGTTTTCTTTAGATATACCTTGGAAAAAAATACCAAAAAAGACACAGGATGTAATCTTATATGGCTCAGATGAAGAAGAGATTAAATTTTCTTATGATGATGGTTACGAAAAATATACAACAAAAAAAACATTTGAGGGTGTTATTAATAATCTTGAAAGACGCTATTTAGAAACTGACAGTGAGTGGAAAAGAGAGGAGATTTCTCAGTATCAAAGTGAGTCTAGTTGTGAAAAATGTAATGGTCAAAGATTAAAAGATGAGGCACTTTGTATTAAAATAGATTCTTTAAACATCAGTCAGGTTACAAAAAAATCCATTGAGGAAGCAAAGCTTTGGTTTAATAATCTTGAAAGTGTTTTAACTGATCGTGAAAAAAAGATTGCTCAACATATTCTCAAAGAAATTAATGAAAGACTTAATTTTTTATTAAATGTCGGATTAAATTATCTTACACTATCAAGAGAATCGGGCACTCTATCGGGAGGTGAAGCTCAAAGAATAAGATTAGCATCACAAATTGGTTCTGGCTTAACTGGAGTTTTGTATGTTTTGGATGAACCTTCGATTGGTTTGCACCAAAGGGATAACAAAAAATTGATTACAGCTCTTAAAAAACTTAGAGATTTAGGTAATACAGTAATAGTTGTAGAACACGATATAGAGACTATGGAAAGCGCCGACCATATTATTGATATAGGACCTGAGGCTGGTCTTAATGGTGGACAGATAATAGCTGAAGGTCAAAAAAAAGATATTATTAATATAGATAAAAGTATAACTGGAAATTATTTGTCTGGAAAAAAGTATATTTCAATACCAAGAAAAAGACGAACTGCAAAAAATGGTAGATTTTTAGAAATAAATGGTGCAACAGGGAATAATTTAAAAAACGTAAATTTAAAAATTCCATTAGGAACTTTTACTTGTGTAACTGGCGTATCTGGAAGTGGCAAATCTACATTAATTCTTCAGACGCTATACAATGCTCTTAATTTATTGCTTAACAAAAATAAATCTAGAAAAATTCCAAAAGCGTTTAAGGGATTTAAAGGAACTGAATTAATAGATAAAATAATTGACATTGATCAATCGCCTATTGGAAGAACACCTAGATCAAACCCTGCAACATATACTGGTGCATTTGGCCCGATCAGAGACTGGTTTACAAATTTACCAGAATCTAAAGCAAGAGGTTATAAAGCTGGCAGATTTTCTTTTAACGTCAAAGGTGGAAGATGTGAGACCTGTGAGGGTGATGGAGTAATAACATATGAAATGCATTTTTTACCCGATGTATTTATCCCATGTGATAATTGTAAAGGCAGTAGATATAATAGAGAAACTCTTGAAATAAGATATAAAAATAAAAACATTTCTGAAGTGCTTGATATGACAGTAGAAGAAGGTTGTGAATTTTTTGAAAATATTCAAACAATAAGATCTAAATTAATAACCCTAAAACATGTAGGATTAGGGTATATAAAAATTGGTCAACAAGCTACTACTTTATCTGGTGGTGAAGCACAAAGGATAAAATTAGCTAAAGAATTATCTAAAAGATCTACTGGAAGAACTTTATATATTCTGGACGAACCTACTACTGGTTTGCACTCTCATGATATAAAAAAACTTTTAGACATACTTCAGGCTTTTGTAAGCACTGGCAATACTGTTGTGGTCATTGAACATAATTTAGATGTTATAAAAACTGCTGATTGGATAGTTGATATGGGCCCTGAGGGTGGAATTGAAGGTGGAAAAATAATAGCTGAAGGTTCACCTGAAAAAGTAGCGGAAAATAAGGAGAGTTACACTGGCAAATTTATAAAAGACCTTATGAGTGGTTTAAATATGAAAAAAACTGCATAAGAATTATTTTAAATATGTTATAATGAATCATGATTAATTTACTGCAATCACTTTCTCGAACAATGCACCTGTCAGCAATTTTAGCAGTTTTGCTATTTGTTGGTTTATTTTTTGGAGGTGGTGATTGGGCATTTGATAGAGTTTTTTGGAGCTGGCTCTTCAGATATTTTCATGTTCTCACTGGTATAATGTGGATTGGATTATTATGGTATTTAAACTTTGTTCAAATACCTAGCATGCCGAAAATACCTGATGAACAAAAGCCTGCAATAGGTAAAGTAATTGCTCCAGCTGTGCTTTTTTGGTTTAGATGGGCAGCATTTGGTACAATAGTAACAGGTTTAATAGTTGCATATTTAAACGGATACGTTCATCAAGCAATGACTTTAGGAATTGGAAGTGGTTATGGCAAATATACAGCTATAGGTATTGGAATGTGGCTCGGGTTAATTATGGCATACAATGTATGGTTTATTATATGGCCAAATCAAAAGAGGGCGTTAGGTATAATTGAAGTTTCACCTGATGTAAAAGCTAAATCAGCTAAAACAGCAATGATAACTTCAAGAATTAATACATTGTTATCATTACCAATGTTGCTGTCTATGGTAATGGCTCAAAATCTTTATTAAGGTAGAATTTTTTCTTCACTTTTATCCATAGTTTTGGATGTAACCTTTAAATATTTAAGCAGCGGTGACGCCACAAATATTGATGAATATGTACCAACTATTACACCAAGTATCATTGCAAAAGAAAAACCTCTCAAAATTTCTCCACCAAGAATAAATATAGATAGTAAAGCTAATAGTGTAGTTACTGAAGTGATAACTGTTCTAGATAAAGTTTCATTAATCGATAGATTGGCTATTTCGTTAATATTCATTTTACTGTATTTACTTAAGTTTTCTCTAATTCTGTCATATATTACCACCGTATCATTCATTGAATAACCAACTATAGTTAAAACAGCTGCAATAATTGAAAGATTAATTTCAAAAGATAGTAATGAAAAAATTCCAACTGTAATAATTACATCGTGTACTAATGCTATGATAGAGCCAACACTAAATTGCCATTCAAAACGTACCCAAATATAAAATAACATCGCTGAAAGGGACAAAGCAATTGCAATTAAGCCGGACTCTAATAGTTCTTGGCTCACTTTTGGTCCAACGTTCTCAACTCTTCTAAAGTTAATTTCTGTTTGTAAATCTTTATTTAGATTGTCTTTAACTAATTTTATTAACTCATTTTTATTATCTTTTTGTTCAACTTTAATTAAAAAATCTCTTTTTTTTCCAAATTCTTTAATATTAACATCACCAAGTTGTAATTTAGAAAATGATGATCTTATTTCTGATATATTGATATTTTTATCTTCAATTCTGATTTCAATTAAAGTTCCACCTTTAAAGTCTATTCCGTAGTTTAAACCTTTGTAAAAAATTAAAAATAAGCTAGTTACAAATAATATCATAGAAAAAATTCCAGTCTTTTTAAATAATGAAGAAAAATTTAAATTTTGTTTAATCATAAATTTATTCTTTCATTTTTATTATTTAAAATAATAATAGACGTAAGATGTCTCGCTATAAAATAAGCTGAGTATAAAGTAGTTAATATTCCAATGCCTAATGTGACTGCAAATCCTTTAACAGGTCCAGACCCAAAAATAAAAAGAATTACCGCTGCAATTAAAGTGGTGATATTTGCATCTAAAACAGTAATTTTTGCTCTTTTATAACCAGAGTCAAAAGCATGTATTAATGATTTTTCTGTCTTTAATTCTTCTTTTATCCTCTCAAATATTAAAACATTTGCATCTACAGCCATACCAACTGTCAATATTATTCCAGCAATTCCTGGCAATGTTAAAGTCGCCTCTAAAATTGTTAAAATTCCGACTAACATTAATAAGTTTGCAATTAGTGCAAAATTAGCAATTAAGCCAAAAATTCTATATTTAAAAATCATAAAGAGTATGACTAATGCAAAACCAATAATTAAAGAAATTGTACCAGAATTTATAGAATCTTGACCTAAATCAGGTCCTACAGTTCGCTCTTCAACAATTTCAATTGGTGTGGGTAAAGCTCCTGATCTTAATAATAAAGCTAAGTCTGTTGCTTCTTGAAAACTGAAATCTCCAGAAATAATTCCACTTCCACCAGTTATTGGTTCTCTTATTGAGGGAGCGCTGATTATTTGATTATCTAATACAATAGCAATTCTCTTACCTACGTTATTTAAAGTAGATTTTCCAAATCGTTGAGAACCTAATCTATCTAAAGTAAAAGATACAATTGGTTGATTGGTTTGATTATCCATTCTTGGTTGAGCATCAACAAGGTTTTCACCGCTAAATATAATTCTTTTATTTACAATTAGTTTTTCTCCTTTATCGGAAATTAGTTCATCAAAACCGAACTCAGATTTTTCATCTGAAACTAATCTAAAGTTTAATTGAGCGGTTTTACCTAATAAATTTTTAATACGTTCAGGATCTTTTATACCTGGTAATTCAACTAATATACGTTTATCACCACGCTGCAATATTGTTGGTTCCTTTGTTCCTGTGTCATCAATTCTTCTTCTTACTATTTCAATTGATTGACTTAATGCTAAATTATTTAGGTTTAAAATTCCAAATTTAGAAAAGAATATTTCAACAGAATCATTAACTAATTTAAAGTCTAATTCAAAATTATTATATTTTGAAATGTAGGAATTTAAAATATTGTCTTTTTCAGAAAAAAAAATTTTTTCAAACTTTTTAATGTCTTTATCATTAAAATTAAAAGAAATTTTATTAGAAGAAATTGAAAAATTTGTATAAGAAAAGTTATTCTTATTTAATAATTTTTTTAATGGAACAACTTTACTTTGAATTCTCTCTTTTATAAGAGGTTCGGTGTCAATTTCTAATAACAAGTAAGAACCACCCTGTAAATCTAAGCCTAAATTTACTTTTTTGTTTAAGACAGAATTGTTTTCATTTTGCAGATTTAAAAACGCAAATAAACTGATAAAAATAAAAAATATATAGATAAAAACAACTTTTATTTTAGAAAAACTTAACACAAAAAAGATTTATTTTTTAACTTCTTTTTTTAATAAACTTGTTATTGTAGATTTAATTATTTGAACTTTCACATTGTCAGTTAAAATAACCTCAATTCTATCATCCTCCATAACCCTATCTACTGTTCCAATAATACCTCCTGAAGTAATAACTTCATCGCCTCTTTTAAGAGAAGAAACCATTTCTTTGTGTTCTCTAACTCTTTTTTGCTGAGGTCTTATTAAAAAAAAGTAGAAAATTACAAAAATTAATATTAGCGGAATAAATTGTGCAAATTGACTGTTCATAATTTAAGAATAAGTATAATAAAAGATTAATTTTAACAAGAAAATACTTGATGTAAATGATTAGATTTTATCCACGTTATTCATGTATTTTTTTAAAGGACTTGGAATAGAAATAGATCCGTCTTCATTTTGGTTATTTTCAAGTATTGCAATTAACAATCTTCCAACTGCTAAACCTGAGCCATTTAATGTTCCTATAAAATCCGATTCTTTTTCAGATTTGTATTTAGCTTTCATTCTTCTTGCTTGGAATGTTCCACATGAGGAACAGCTCGATATCTCTCTATATTTTTTTTCATAAGGCAACCAAACTTCAAGATCATAAGTTTTTTCAGCACTAAAACCCATGTCGCCTGATGAAAGTAGTACAACTCTATAAGGTAAATTTAGTTCTTTTAATATACTTTCAGCACAATTTAACATTCTTTCAAGTTCCTTCTTGCAAGAATCAGGTTCGACAATACTAACAAGTTCAACTTTATAAAATTGGTGTTGTCTAATCATTCCTTTTGTATCTTTTCCATAACTTCCAGCTTCTTTTCTAAAACATGGCGTTCCAGCAACGAGTCTTATAGGTAAATCTTTTTTGTTAATGACACTATCACGAACTAAATTTGTCAAAACCACCTCGGCTGTAGGTATAAGAAACTTTCTTTCTTCATTTTTATCCATCTTCAACTCGAACTGATCGCTTTCAAACTTTGGAAGTTGACCTGTACCGAACATTATATTTTCATTAACTAAAAGTGGTGGAGAAATTTCTGTATATTTAAATTTTTGAGTATGAGTATCAATCATAAAATTAATTAAAGCTCTTTCTAATAAAGCTATTTTATCTTTTAATACTACAAATCTGGAGCCAGATAATTTTGTAGAAGTCCTAAAATCAATTTGATTATTTTTTTCACCAAGTTCAAAATGAGATTTAATAGAAAAATTAAAATCTTTAATTTTACCCTCTTTTCTTATGACTTCATTAGATTTTTCGTCTTTGCCTTCAGGAACATCATCCAAAGGCAGATTTGGCAGGGAAGCCAGCAGATTGTTAATTTTTTCTTGAACGGACAATTGTTTATCGATAATTTTATCTAACTCCTCAGAAATTTTTTTTGATTTTTCAAAATTCTCTTCTTTTCTTGTCTTGGATAAAGACTTTTTTTCTTGCTCTAATATTTCTTTTTTTTGAATAAAATCTCTATTTTCTTTATCTAATTTAATTAAAATATCAAAATTTATATCTGATTTTCTATTACTTAATTTTTTTTTAAAATGTTCCAAATTTTTTCTAATGTCTTTTAGATTATGCATTTTTTCCTTTTTCTATAAACTTAACGACAAATATTGATAATTCATACAATATTAATAAAGGTAAAGCTAAACCTATTTGAGTAATTGGATCTGGTGGAGTTAATAAAGCTGCTACTGCAAAAATTATAACAATTACATATTTTCTTCTTTTTTTTAAATAAATTGAGTCAATGACATTTATTCTTGCTAATAAACTTAAAATAACTGGTAGTTGAAAACTTATACCAAATGCAAAAATTAATCTCATAATAAGTGATAAATATTCATTTACTTTAGCTTCTAACTGTATTGCAATAGAACCAGAATTTGCTACTGACTCAAAACTTAAAAAAAATTCTATGGCTAGAGGCATGACTAAGTAATAAACAAGAAGCCCTCCAAAAATGAAAAGAACAGGTGTTGCTATTAAATATGGCAATAATGCTTTCTTTTCATTTTTATAAAGTCCAGGAGCAACAAATTTCCAAATTTGAGTTAAAAAAATTGGACTGGTAATAAAAAAAGAAGCAAAGAAAGCAACCTTTAAATATGTAATAAAAGCTTCATGTAAAGCAGTAAATATTAATCTTCTATCTAAATTATTTTCTATAATAGCAGTTGAATATGGTTTGACTAGGAAATCATAAATTTCAGCTGAAAAAATATAACAAACAACAAATGAAAATAATAAAAATATAAATGCCTTAATTAAACGTGATCTTAATTCCGTAAGATGACTTACAAAGCTTAAATTTTCATTTTGACTTTTCTTACTCATCTTTTTTTTCTATTTTATTTTTAACTTCGCTTTTTTCCGAATTTTTATCTTCGAGATTTGTTACCTCTTCAATATTCGATTGGACATTAGTAAAGAAATTTTTTATTGAGCCTACCCAGGAACCCATTTTTTTTAAAACTATAGGAAAATCTTTTGGACCTATTACTAAAATTGAAATTACTACTATTATAAGTAATTCAAACCAACCAATTTGTGGCATCTGAATTAGCTCTTGCTAGGATTGTCCTTGTCGTCAGACTCATCTTTATTTGAGGTTTCAGGTTTATCTGACATGCCTTTTTTAAAACTTTTAATACCTTTAGCTACATCGCCCATCAAATCAGATATTTTACCTCTACCAAATAAAAGGACTACTAAAATTACAACTATTGCTATTTGCCAAAAACCTATACTCATATTTAAATTATATACAATTAATCTGTTTAAACAAATAATTTAATTGTCAGATTTGGGTGCTTGATCTATGGCTTTTTCAATTTCTGAGTAAATATCTTCTTTTTCTTTACTTAAGTTCTCTTTATAAAATTTCCCAGTACCAAATATTGACGAGTCTATAGAAGAAGTATCAATAAGTCCTGCAGAACTAAGTTCTTCTACAGACGGTAAATCAGATAAATTTTGGATGTTAAAATGATTTAGAAAGTTTTCTGTAGTAGCGTATTGAATAGGTTTTCCTGGAACATTTTTTCTTCCAGCAGGTCGAACCCAGTCAAGTTCCAGTAAAATCTCAAGTGTGTTAGTAGCAAACGCTACACCTCTTATTTCTTCAATTTCAGATCGAGTAACTGGTTGATGGTAGACTATAATAGCTAAAGTCTCTATAGCCGCTTTTGATAGTTTTTTATGTGTTGATTTTTGTAAAGACATTGTTTTGGACAAGTCTTCAGGCGTTCTAAAGGACCATTTGTTTCTTATACAAATCAAATTGATTCCTCTATTGAGATAATCAGCTTGAAGGTTATCTAAAATTTTTTTTATATTTGTTGCGTTAGGTACTCTTTTTTCAATAGTTTCTATATCTAAAGGTTCTACTGCAGCAAATAAGACGGCTTCGACTTGTCTTTCTAACTTAGATAAATTTCTAGGGAATTTAATAACATTATCTTTTTTTATTTTTTTATTCATTGGTCGGACTTTCTAATTAAAAGTGTATCAAATATTTTTTTCTGCATTAAATTTATTGATCCTTGTTTGGTCAATTCTAAACTCGCAGCTAAAATTCCTGCATATCCTGATTTTCGCATATTTTTATTCAAAAAAAAGTTTTCTGGAATTAAATCTTTAATATCTTTCCAGTTACTTAGTTTATTTAAATTTTCTTTAATTTGTTTTATTCCTTCTTCAGTAGTTAAAACGGGCAGTTTTGGAATGTTAATTGATTTAAATGCTTTCTGGGTTTTAATAATGGCATATGATTTTAAAAGCTCATAAAGAGTTACATCATATATCGGAGTTTTAACGGATCTTATTCCACCTTTTATACCCCTGTAAAATATATTAACTCCTATTCTATTTTTTTTTAACATTTGGTCTGATAATAATCTAATTAACTCTAATTTTTTTAATTGTAACTTTAGTTTCTCTGCTACTTCAAGAGCCTTAAAGTCGTCATCTTCATCCTCGGGTAATAAGAGTTTTGACTTAAGATAGGCTAACCAAGTCGCCATCAGTAAATATTCAGATGCGGTTTCTAGATTTAACTTGTCTGATTCTTTTTTAATATAAATCAAAAATTCATCAGCTAGTTTAGTTATTGAAATTTGCGCTAAATCAACTTTCTGTTCTTTTGCAAGATCTAACAATACTTCCAAAGGTCCCGAGTAATTTGGAATGCTTACAGAAATAGAATTTTTTATGTTTGATTCCATTATGTTATTTTATCTCAAAAATTTATAGAATTGTGATGTTTTTTTTATAGTAAAACTGTCAATTAGTGGCAGTTCTTTTAGTAGTCTTTTTGACTCATGATATTTACCAGAACAATATAAAGTTAAATTACAACCGGCAGAAAGAGATCTTTTTGCATTCTCTACTAAATCATATTTTAGAGCCTTCATTGATATATCATCTGAAATTAAAATTCCTCTAAATCCAATTTGTTTACGAATAATTTTTTTTATTAAATTTGAAGAATGTGTAACTGAATTTTTGGAGTCAATATGAGAAAATAAAATATGTGCTGTCATTGCAAAGTGAGACTTCATTCCTTTAAAGCATTTAAAGTCACTTTTATTAAGGTTTTTTTGATTTTTTCTAACTATTGGAAGAGTCTTATGACTATCTGATGATGCGCTTCCATGGCCAGGTATATGCTTAATAACTGTGCCAATTTTATTTTTTTTATATGACCTTATACATAACTTACCTAAAGTCTTTATTATTTTGATATTACTTGAATAAGTTCTTGATATGATAATTTTATGAGTATTTTTTTTTAAAATATCCAAAACTGGAACAGTATTAATATTAATTCCTAATTTCTTAAGAACAGATGATAATGAATAAATATAATTGTCATAAATTGAAAATCCTAATTTTTTATTTTTTTTATAAAGTTTACCAAAAAAATTTTGGGAATATGGTTTGTTGTCAAGTAATGAAGTCAAACGGCAAACTGTACCTCCCTCTTCATCAATTAGAATAGGATAATTTTTATCATTAAATGTATATTTAATAGATTTTATTAATTTTTTTGTTTGATCAAAATTTTTGATGTTTCTTTTGAATAAAATTATCCCCCATGGTTTATGAACTTTAAATAAATTTGACTCTTTTTGAGATAAAATGGTTCCTGATATACTTGTGATTAAAGCTTTTCTTTTCATTAATTATTATTAAACAATTTCCAAAATTTTCTTTGAGGTTTTGTGTTATTTTTTTGATTATATTCTGCGTTAAATTCTATTACATTGTCAGTGTCGCTTTTTAAAATTGTTAAATTCATACTTTCCTCATTTATACCTTGATCAATGTTTAGACGATTTAAGTTAATTAATTTTTTATTTTTATCTGATAGATATTCAGTTATTACAAAAAAAATAAATAAACATATTGATATAATCATAGATAATGAAATCAAATTTTTTATCATTACATTTTTTTTGGTAATGAAACTCCAAGAATTTTCATTCCATTTTCAATAACTATAGCAACTAGTTGAATTATAATCAGTGAATTCAACTGTTTTATTTTGCCATCTTTAACTAATTTATAATCTTCATCTTCATTACCTTTGCTCCAATAAGAGTGAAACAAAGTTGCCAAATCATATAAATAAAAAGTAATTCTATGAGGTTCTTGTTTAAAAGAAGCTAAATCTATTGTTTTTGACCAGTCAAAAACTTTTCGTAAAATTTTTCTTTCATAAATATTTAGATTAAAATTTTTCTCATCAATTGTAAAAGTTTTATTTAAATCAAGTTTAAGGATTCTAAATAAAGAATTTATCCTAGCATAACAATATTGAACATAAAAAACTTGATTATCTTTATTTTTTTCTAAAACTTTACTAAAATCAAAATCTAATTCGACATCATTACTTCTGCTTAACATCATGAATCTTATCGAGTCTTTATCCACTTCAGATAGTAAATCTTTAACTGTTATAAAATCACCTGCTCTTTTCGACATCTTATAAGGTTTTCCTTTTTTATATAATTTTACTAACTGACACACTTTACAATCTAATATCACTTTATTATCCGAAAGTGCTTTTACAGCAGCATTAATTCTTTTGATGTAGCCAGTGTGATCTGCTCCAAGAATATTTATAAGTGAATTAAATTTTCTAGAAATTTTAAATGAATGATAACCAACATCAGATGCAAAATAGGTCCAGGATCCATCGTTTTTTTGTAAAGCTCTATCTGTATCATCTCCAAAAAGGCTTGATTTGAAAATTAATCTTTTAATTCTTTTCCAATCTTTTTTTTCTTCACCTTTAGGTTCTTCTAGATAGCCTTCTATGACAAATTTCTTATCTTTGAGTTTATTTACAGCTTTCTCTACAGTTTTGTTTTTTATTAACTCATTTTCAAAAATAAATATATCATGTTTGATGCCTAGTTTATTTAAGTCATTTTTAATCATATCAAGAGAAAGATTGATCGAGAGTTTGTGAAGTTCATTGTAAATATCGTCTAGGTTTTTAAGATTTATTCTCGGTTTGGTTTCTATAATTTTTTTAGCTATGTCTATAATATAATCGCCCGGATAGAGTTCTTTTTTGTCTTTAAACTTCTCATTAAATTTAATTTCTCTTAATCTAAGAAAAACAGACTTAACAAAATTTTTTATTTGGTTACCATGATCATTAACGTAATACTCCTTAGTAACTTTGTTTCCATTAAAAGATAATAAATTTGATAAAACATCACCAAATATTGCACCTCTACAATGGCCAACATGTAATGGACCAGTTGGATTTGCTGAAACAAATTCTAAATTATATTTATTCTTTTTAAGATTAGAGCCATAATTACTTTTCTTTTTAATAATTTTATTTATTATCTCAGTTAAAGCTTCATTTTTAAAATTTATGTTTAAAAAACCAGGTCCTGCAATATCAACTTTTGAAAAATTTTTTAAATTTTCTATAAGTAAAGCTTGAATGTTTTTTGCTAAATGTTCTGGTTTTTTTTTATTGGCTTTAGCCATAACCATTGCAACATTACATGAAAGGTCGTAGTCAAATTTTTCAGGGGGTATCTCTAAATTTACACTTTTTAATGCATTTGTATTATCTAATTCCAATTTTTTGGCATTATTGATTATTAATTCTTTAATTTCATTTAAATATTGTTCAAAAATATTCATTTTAGAGAATTATAAAGTTGAATTGCATATCTATCTGTCATTCCAGCTATAAAATCACAAATACTTCTTTCTTTATTTTTTAGAGAAATAGTTTTCTTTGTAAAAAAATTTTGAGGTTTTTTTCTTAATAAAAAAAATAATTTAGATATTATCTTTTTACCTTTATTTGTTTTGTTAAGAACATTTTTATTAAAATACATGTTATATTTTAAGAATTCTTTAAGCGACTGATCGAATTCAAGCATTTTAGAGGAAAAAGATACATAATTATTTTTGGATTTATATATATCAGAAATATTTTTTGGTTTTCTCTTTTTGAGATTTCTTTTTGTATTTAGAACAACATCTTTTACCATTTCATTAATTATATCTCTTATTATTTGTCTTAAAACTAAATCCTTATTTTTATTCTTTAATTTATTTTTATGTTTATAAATTATATCCGAGATTATAGGTAAATCATTAAGTTGTTCAATTTTAAATAAGTTTGCCTTTAACCCATCCTCAAGATCATGACTATTATAAGCTATATCATCAGACAAAGATGCGACTTGAGCTTCAAGAGACGGTTGATTCTCAAACTTAATTTTTTTTTTAAAAAAATTCTTCCCAAGCATCTCATCCATATGTGTTCGATCGTAAATAGGTCCATTATGTTTTACCAGACCATCAATTGTCTCAAGACATAAATTTAGACCTTTAAAATTATAATACTTGTTTTCTAGGAGAGTTACTATTCTAATGGTTTGTATATTGTGATCAAATCCTCCATTATGATTCATGCACTCATTTAAAATCTCTTCACCAGCGTGACCGAAAGGAGTATGGCCAAGGTCATGGGCGAGACTTAAAGTTTCACATAAATCCTCATTAAGTTTAAATATTTTTGCTAATGTTCTAGCAATTTGAGAAACTTCCAGTGAATGTGTAATTCTTGTTCTATAGTGATCACTAGTGGTGTTAACAAAGACTTGGGTTTTATGTTTAAGTCTTCTAAACGCAGTTGAATGAATGATTCTATCTCTATCCCTTTGAAAATCATTTCTAAAATAGCTTTTTGGCTCAAAATATATTCTTCTTGAATTTTGAGGGATAGATAATTTTGATTTTTTTTGCATAAAATGATCTTAAAATGTATACTACATTAAAATGGCTAAAAAAATAGAATTTACTAAGAATGCAACAGAACAAATTAAAAAAATTGTTTTAGAAAATGGTTCTAAAACTTACTTTAGAATTTCTGTTAAAGGCGGAGGTTGCTCTGGGTTTAAATACAGTTTTACCTTTGATGATAAAGTTAAACCTAATGATAACATTTTTGAAAAAACTGTAATTGATAATAATTCATTAGAGTTAATAAATGGGTCTGTTATAGATTATAAAAAAGAAATGATTGGTAATTCATTTGTAGTTAATAATCCAAAAGCTCAGTCTTCTTGTGGTTGTGGTCTTTCTTTTTCTGTTTAATGAAAATTTCATCATGGAACGTTAACTCTGTTAGGGCAAGAATAAAAAATATCATTGAGTATTTAAAGGACACATCTCCAGATATATTAATGATTCAAGAGATCAAAACTGAAGATAAAACCTTTCCATATGAAGATTTAAAGAATTCAGGTTATGAAAGCTACGTCTATGGTCAAAAAAGTTATAATGGAGTGGCATTTTTATCTAAAAAAAAAATAGATAAAATTAATAAAAGTTTTATTAAAGATAAATTCAATCAGTCAAGAATTATAGAAGCTAATATTAAAAATAAATCTGAAGAAATTAAACTAATTAATATATATGTTCCAAACGGCAACCCAATAGAAACTGAAAAATATGAATATAAAAAAATTTGGCTTAAGTCTTTTATAAAAGAAGTAAAAAATAAACTTTTAATAAATAAAAATATTATCATAGGTGGTGACTTTAATGTGATACCAGAAGAAATTGATGTATATAATTTTAAGAAATTTGAAAACGATGCTCTTTTCAAACTTGAAATAAGAAAAAAATTTAGAGAACTTCTTAACCTCGGTTTTCAAGATATTTATAGATTTTTAAATAAAGAAAAAACTGAGTATACGTTTTGGGACTATATGGCTGGCTCTTGGCAAAAAAATTATGGAATGAGAATAGATCATTTTTTAGTTTCAAACAGCCTATTAAACAAAGTTAAAACAGTAAATATAAATAAAAAACCAAGGGGAAAAGTCAAACCTTCTGATCACACTCCAATTGAAATAGAAATTAATTAGCTCTACCGTAAATATCTTTATATCTTACAATGTCGCTTTCTTTTAAAATCGAACCTAATTGAACTTCCATTATTTTTACTGGTTTTTTACTAGTATTATGTATTCTATGTATTGCTCCTTTAGGAATAAAAATTGTTTCCTTGGGTTTTCTTGAAAAGAATTTATTATTAAGAGTAATTTTTGGAATGCCTTGTGTCACTACCCAATGTTCGGATCGATAGAAATGTTTTTGTAAACTCAAAATACCTTTTGGTTTAACGTATAATTCTTTGATTAGGAAATTATTACCATTAAATAAGTTGGTGTATTTTCCCCATGGTCTATAGAAAGTATTTTTATTTTTAAAATATCTGTTTTTAATATTATTATACATTAAAAGAATTTCCCTCCAACTACCTAGATCAGACCAAGGGATATCTAATTTGATTGCATTTATATCTTTGGTTTTTTCCAGTATTGCATAATCAAAGGATTTAGAAGGATTTCTCATAAACGCTCTTTTATTCAAATAAAAAATACTATTTTTTAATTTACTTTTTTCTAGAGCTTTAAGGGAATTTTTATACATATTTTTTTGATATTTTTTAAAATGATTTAATACTGAATCTTTTCTAATAAAAAACATACCAGAATTCCAATAACCACCTTTTCTAATTATTTTCTTAGCTTTTGATTCTTTGGGTTTTTCTAAAAATTTAGTTACTTTATTCAAATTGTTTTTGTTTTTTTTTGTTATAAAATAGCCAAACTGATCAGATGGACAACTAGGTTTTATACCGAAAATAAAAATGTTTTTATCAGTAAGGTATTTTTTATTCCTTTTAATTTGTTTATTAAATCTACCTACATTTTTGATCAAATGATCTGCAGACAAAAAAATAAGAGGTTGTTTCTCCGGAATATCTTTTATAAGAGCTGAGGAAAGAATAGCTGGTCCTGTATTTTTTTTAGCGGGCTCTAATATAATTTTATATTTCTTAATTTTGTATTTCTTTAAGTGTATTTTGATGTCTTTAAGATATTTTGAGTTAGTACTAATTATAGGTGTATCAAATAGGGAAATTTTAATTCTTTCTAAAGTTTTACCTAACAAAGTCCAACCGCCAAAATCTATGAATTGTTTAGCTTGATTTTTCTTTGAATTAGGCCATAGCCTTGTTCCAGACCCTCCACATAAAATAACTGGTCTGATCTTCATTAAATCTTAGAGTATTCTTTGACTTCTTTTTTCTTGCCAGGATGGGTAGGAGCACCAAGGTAAGCTGGCCCAACTGTTTGGGCATACTTCCACAGTGTGCCTGAACCAAAAGAAGTTTTTTTGGCTTTCCATTTTTTCTTTCTAGAAGCTAATTGGGATTTGGTTAATCTGACATTTATAACTCCTTTTTTGGCGTCAATATCAATAATATCTCCGTTTTTAAGAAGTGCTATTGGACCCCCTAAAGCAGCTTCAGGACCAACGTGTCCAACACAGAAACCTCTAGTAGCACCAGAGAATCTTCCATCTGTTATTAAGGCAACTTTTTCTCCTTTACCTTGACCGTAAATTGCACCGGTTGTTGATAGCATTTCTCTCATGCCCGGTCCTCCTCTAGGTCCTTCATATCTAATTATAATTATGTCACCATCTTTATATTTTTGGTTTTGAACTGCTTTCATTGCATCTTCTTCATTATCAAAACATCTGGCTTTACCAGTAAATTGTAACTTTTTTAGACCAGCTATTTTTACAATTGCTCCTTCTGGGGCTAAGTTGCCTTTTAATCCAACAACTCCTCCATCTGGAGATAAAGGATTATTAAAAGCTCTTAAAACTTTTTGATTAGGATTAAATTTTACATCTCTTAAATTTTCTTTCATAGTTTTACCTGTAACGGTCATACAATCTCCATGAATAAAACCACCTTCAAATAAAGTTTTTAATAACATTGGAACTCCTCCAGCCTCCCACATATCTTTTGCAACATATTTTCCACCTGGTTTCAAATCTGCAAGATAAGGGGTTTTTTTAAATATTTTTGCTACATCCATTAAATCAAACTTAACTCCTATTTCGTTTGCTAAAGCTGGCAAATGAAGAGCAGCATTTGTTGAACCACCTGTGGCAGCTACTATTGTTGCAGCATTTTCTAAAGATTTTTTTGTGACTATACTTCTAGGTTTTATATTTTTTTCTAATAAATTCATTACTGTTTTACCGCTCTCAAAAGCGTACTTATCCCTTTCTTCATAAGGAGCAGGGGTTCCAGCAGAATAAGGTAAAGCTAAACCTATGGCTTCTGAAACACATGCCATTGTGTTAGCAGTAAACTGACCTCCACAAGCCCCTGCACTAGGACATGCAACTAATTCTAATTCTCTAAGTTCATCTAATGACATTGAACCAGAGGAATGTTTACCAACAGCTTCAAAAACATCAACTACAGTAACATCTTTGCCTTTATATTTTCCCGGCAGTATTGAACCTCCGTAAATAAAAACGCTAGGAACATTTAATCTTAACATTGACATCATCAAACCTGGCAATGATTTATCACATCCAGCTATACCAACTAAAGCATCATAACAATGTCCTCTTACTGTAAGTTCCGCCGAGTCAGCTATGATTTCTCTTGAAATCAAAGAGGACTTCATTCCTTCGTGTCCCATAGCTATGCCGTCAGTAACAGTTATTGTGCAAAATTCTCTTGGTGTTCCTCCAAATTGTTTAACACCTTTTTTAACTGACTGTGCTTGTCTCATTAAGGCTGTATTGCAAGGCGCTGCTTCATTCCAAGTTGATACAACACCTACGAATGGTTTAGCTACATCTTGTTCTGTTTCACCCATCGCATAATAAAAAGAACGATGAGGAGCTCTATCAGGTCCTAAAGATGTATGACGACTGGGTAGTTTTTTCTTATTTATTTTAGACATATTTAATTAATACTTGATACAATACTTCTTAATTTTCCATCTTCAACAGTTAATTCTTTAACTAATTTTTTATCATTTTGGACAATCTCTTTAGGCGCATTTTTAATATAAGCCTTATTTTTAAGCTTATTATTAAGGCTATTGATTTGTTTGTTTATACTTTCTATCTTATGAAGAATTCTCTCTTTTTGAGAGACTAAATCAACATCTTCAGTAAATCCAAGAGAAAGTTTTTCTTTTAAAACTAAAATATCAATAGAATTTTTATCATTTGTATTATTTTCCACGATACCGTTTATTCTTCCAACTTGCTTGATTAGACTTAAATTCTCATTTATTAATTTTCTAAGTTTTTTAGGCTTTTCAGAAAATGAGAGATTACAAAAAAGTTTTGGTGTTATCTTTAATTCAGCTTTAGTAGATCTGATATTTGAAATTAACTCTATTATGTTATTTATATCATTTTGATATTTATTAAATCTTTTTATATTTTTATAATTTGGCCAGGAAGATGAGATTAAATCTTGTTTAAGAACTGCTTTGTATTTATTTTTTGACCAAACAGCCTCTGTAAAAAAAGGTATAAAGGGGTGTAAAATTTTTAAAATATTAACCATCATAAATGATGAGAATACCTTTGCTTCATTAACTTGGGCTTTATTTTTTGAATTAAAAACTGGTTTTAAAAACTCTAAATACCAATCACAATAAGAGTGCCATACAAATTGATATGCATTTTTAGCTGCTTCATCAAATCTAAATATTTGAATGTTTTTTGATATTATATTTTGTGTCTTAATAAATTCATTAAATATCCATTGATTAATTGGAAGTTTTATAGATTGTAAGTTTACTTTTTTGTCTAGTTTACAATTATTAAGATTTAAAAAATTATTTGCACTCCACATTTTTGTTATAAAATTTCGATTTCCCTTTACTCTATCCCTTGATAATTTTACATCCCTTCCCGGTGAAGCCATTGAAATTAAAGTAAATCTTAAACTATCAGCTCCATATTCATTTATAAGTTCTAAAGGATCAATAACGTTTCCTTTTGATTTAGACATTTTTTGTCCTTTTTCATCCCTTACTAGTGCGTGAACATAAACTTTATAAAATGGTGTCTGCTTATTAAAATAGTTCCCCATCATTAACATTCTTGCTACCCAAAAAAAGATTATATCAAAGCCTGTCACTAACACAGAAGTGGGATAAAATTTTAAGAATTCCTTTGTTTTAATTGGCCAACCTAAAGTAGCAAATGGCCATAAGGCAGAAGAGAACCATGTATCTAATACATCTGTTTCTTGTTTTAGTTTAAATTTTTTGTGTTTATTTTTTTTATTTGCAAGATTTAGTGCATCTTTTTCATTTTCTGCAACAAAGATATTATTGTTATCATCATACCAAGCAGGAATTCTATGGCCCCACCAGATTTGACGGGATATACACCAAGGTTCTATATTTTTCATCCAAAGAAAAAAAGTTTTAGTCCAACTACTTGGAAAAAAAGAAGTTTTATTATCGTTGACTATTTTGATTGGTTTTTTAGAAAGTTTTTTAGCATCTACAAACCATTGTTCGGTTAAAAGTGGTTCAATAATTGAATTTGATCTGTCTCCATAAGGAACTTTATTTTTAATAGTTTCAATTTTAACTAAATTTCCATTTTCCTTAAGTTGTTTTGTTAAAAGTTTTCTTGCTTCGAATCTATCCAAACCAACAAATTCTTTAATGCCATTTTTATTTATTTTTCCATTTTTTTCAAAAATATTAATAATATCTAAATTATTTCTTTTACCAACTTCGTAATCATTGAAATCATGAGCTGGTGTTATTTTAACTGCTCCAGAACCTTGTTCAGGATCAGCATAATGATCTGCTATTATTTTAACGGTTCTATTAACCATAGGAATTTTTACATTTTTCCCTATTAGATTTAAATATCTTGTATCTTTAGGATTTACAGCAACTGCAGTATCTCCCATCATTGTCTCAGGCCTTGTAGTTGCAATGGTAATTTTTGTTTCGGAGTTTTCTAATTGATAATCGATATAGTATAGTTGCGATTGAACATCTTTTTGTATTACCTCTAAATCTGAAATAGCTGTTTGAAGATGTGTATCCCAATTAACAAGTTTTTTATCTTTATAGATTAGTTTATGATTATAAAGATCAACAAACACTTTAGTCACTGCTTTTGATAAATCTTTATCCATAGTAAATCTCGTTCTAGACCAATCACAGGAACAGCCTAATTTTTTTAATTGATCTAAAATTATTTGTCCTGAGTCATCTTTCCATTTCCAAACTTCTTCAATAAATTTTTCTCTACCCAGGTCATTTTTTTTAATGCCTTTTTTTTGTAGATTTTTTTCTACGATTGCTTGGGTGGCTATTCCTGCATGATCAGTTCCTGGCTGCCACAATGTTTCGAAACCTTTCATTCTATAAAATCTAACTAAAACATCTTGGAGACTATTATTTAGAGCATGTCCCATATGTAATTTTCCAGTCACATTAGGTGGGGGTATTACTATTGAAAAGTATTTTTTAACCTTTGTTTTTTTGGGTTTAAATAAACCTTTTTTTATCCAAAAATCTGAGATTTTTTTTTCTTCTTTTAGGTGATTATATTTTTTAAATTCCATTTTTAAGATTTATATAGTTTATATCAAATGAACAAAAACCTAAAAGACTTAGATTTTCCTTTATTGAAGCTATTAAATGATTTAAAAGAAGCATTATTGGCCACGTGGCGGAATGGTTACGCAGAGGATTGCAAATCCTTTTATCCCAGTTCGATTCTGGGCGTGGCCTCCAAAAATTTAGTTGTTTTGTATTTTTAAAAAAAGTATGTTGATTTAATTCCTCGGTAGCTCAGTTGGTAGAGCAGTTGACTGTTAATCAATTGGTCGCAGGTTCGAGTCCTGCCCGAGGAGCCAATAATTTAATCAATCAGCTCTAAATTAATAAAATTAACGAAAATCAGGTTCCAGTTTTGTCTAAACTTGAAGTGTTTTTTAGAACTTGTAAAATTTTCTCTTTTTGTGTCTTAGACAAAGATGAGAAAGTTTTTGTCAAAAATGAGTAATTTAAATCGTCATTATTATTTTCCAAATTATTTTTTTCTACATCTTCAAAATCTTTATAATCTTCATAAAAATACGTAATTGGAACTTTCAAGAATTTAGATAATTGAATAAGTCTACTAGAACTCACACCATTAGTGCCCTTTTCATATTTTTGAATTTGTTGGAAAGTTACGTTTATTGCTTCGGCTACCTTGGTTTGGGTTAAACCTAACGACAATCTTCTCATTCTCAGTTTTTTTCCCAAATGGATATTAAAATTCTCTTCCATTTAACTCCTTTTAGTTGACCCTTACTTCTTTTAAGATATTAAATTCAACCTTAAAAACTAGAGGAATGCAATACCAAAAAAATAAAATTTAGAATTAATTTTTGGTCATTTTAGACCCAATTTAGAACAATTTATTAAGAGAAATATATTGACTTAGAGATAAAAATAATGGTCAAAAAAAATTAATTTGATTTTTTTAACCTATATTCCCAATATCCAGTTTTATCAAATGCAGCTTTAATCCAAATTTTAGTTTTAGCATCATACCAAATATCAGTATTTAATTTTTTTTCTTTAGCTAAACTCTTGTCTGAAGATGAAAAATTATAATGTAAAGCCTGATATTTCTTCCCATTAATTTCAATTTCTTTTTTGCCTTTAAAAACAACATTTTGTTGAATTATTCTTCCAGAAACAGCGCTTATTTGTGCTTTTGATTCAGTAATTTTATGATTCCACCATGTTCCAACAATAAAATCTTTAGATGCTGAGCCCTTATAAGAAGATCCATCTATTATAAGTTCATCTTTATTTTTATTTAGAGAAATATTGGCGTATTTTTCTTTCTTATTTTGATTAGTTTTCGCTGAAAACTTGAAAAACTTATCGTTTTTATAAATTTCTTCACTTTTTGCATAATATTTATATAGAGTTATACCTAATTTAGTAATTTCAAACATTACATCGCTTTCCACCGTCAAAAATTCATTATCTCTTTTAAAGTTGTATTTATGATAACCTATGAGTTTGTCATTCCTGTACAAATCATACTCTATATAATTTATATTTTCATAATCCTTAACATCAGCAAAAGAATTATTTGTTATTAAAATTAAGAATATAAGAAAGATTTTTTTCATTTATAATTTGTTTTGAAATACACTATTCGAGTAAATAAAACAAGATTACAAAATATTTTAATGATTTTATAATATTTGACTTAAAAACAGTTTTGTTCTGTCAGATTTAGGATTGTCAAAAAATTCTTTTGTTTTAGCTTTTTCTACTATCATGCCTTCGTCCATAAAAATTACTTCATCAGCAACTTCTTTCGCAAAACCCATTTCGTGAGTAACAACTATCATAGTCATACCTCCTTTAGCTAAAGTTACCATTGCATCTAGAACTTCTTTGATCATTTCAGGGTCTAATGCAGATGTAGGTTCGTCGAAAAGCATAATTTTAGGCTCCATACATAACGCCCTGGCAATAGCAGCTCTTTGTTGTTGGCCGCCTGACAATTGTCCTGGAAATTTATTTGCCTGATCAGCGATTTGAACCTGTTCCAATTGTTGCATTGCAAATTCTTCTGCTTTTTTCTTAGGAGTTTTTTTTACCCAAATTGGTGCTAAAGAACAGTTGTCTAAAATAGATAAATGTGGAAATAAATTAAATTGTTGAAAAACCATTCCAACTTCTGCTCTAATTTTTTCTATATCTTTAGTTTTTTCTGACAATTCATTTCCATCAACAATAATTTGTCCTTTCTGATGTTCCTCTAATCTATTAATACATCTTATTAAAGTAGATTTTCCTGATCCTGACGGTCCGCACACTACTATTCTTTGTTTTTCAGAAACATTAAGATTTATATCTTTTAAAACTTGAAAATCACCAAACCACTTATTTACTTCTTTCATTTGAATAATAGCTTCTGACATAAATTCCTTATCTATCTGTTTTATATTTTTTCTCTAGACTAATACTATATCTGCTCATAGCATAGCAGATAATCCAAAAAACTAAACCTGCAAATACATATCCTTCAGCTGCAAAACCTAACCATTTTGGATTTGTTTTGGCCATATCTATCATTCCAACTAATTCCAATAATCCTACTACAAGTATAAGAGGTGTGTCTTTTACTAAAGCTAAAAATGTATTAGCAATTCCAGGAATAATTAATTTTAAAGCTTGAGGTAAGATAACTAAAAGATGTAATTTCCAATAACTCATTCCAAGTGACTTACCTGCATCATACTGGCCTCTTGGAAGAGCTTGGAGACCTCCTCTTATAACCTCAGCCATATAAGCTGCTTCAAATAAGGTAATAGCAATTATTACTCTGATAAGTTTATCTAAAAAAGTACCGTCTGGTAAAAACATTGGAAACATTACTGACGCCATAAATAAAACTGTAATTAAAGGAACTCCTCTCCAGAACTCTATAAAGCCAATAGATGAGTATCTTATTACAGGAAATGAAGATCTTCTTCCAAGAGCTAAAAACATCCCTACAGGAAAACAAAATAGAATTGCAAATATTGAAATAATAAATGTCAAGGCTAAACCACCCCATTCATTAGTAGGTATTTTTTCTAGCCCAAAATTCCCTCCAGAAAGCAATGAAATTAAAATAAAAGGAAATATAAAAAGAAGAAAAATAATTATATATTTCTTAATTTTCTGGTGAACAAAAAAGGCTGCTCCCACTGTTAAAATTAAAATAATAAAAGCAACATTTACTCTCCATATTTGATCGTTTGGATATAAACCATAAATAAGCCTATCGAACCACACGTTTATAAAAACCCAACAAGCCCCATTTCCTGTGCAATCTTCTTTGCTAGTTCCAGTGAAGGTAGCATCAAAGAATGTCCAATTTAATAAAACAGGTATACCTATTATCAAAAGAAATATTAAAAGTAGTGTTAGAATTGAGTTAAACCAGTTTGAATTTATGTTTTTGTTCAAAGAGTCTAATATTCTATTTCCGCTATATTCAATTCTAATTAAATGAAGTCCTATAAAACCAAAAATTAAAGGTGTAAAATAACTCAAAATTCCAGGTAAAAATGAAGTGATATTTTTACTCAAAAATGAGTTTGAAACAAGATCGTAAATACCTAATCCAAAAAACAAAAATCCTAAAAAGATGAATAAATTCAATCTTTCTTTAGTAGGTCTTAAAAGTGCAAGTTTATCTATCATTTTTCTTTAATCGCAATTTTTTTGTTATACCAGTTCATAAATATAGATATTAAAATACTTAAAGTTAGGTAAGTTAACATAGTAATAGAAACTATTTCGATAGCTCTGCCTGTTTGCATCATTGCAGTTCCAGCGAAAACTAGAACAAGATCAGGGTATGCTATCGCCGCTGCAAGAGAGGAATTTTTAGTTAAATTAAGATACTGATTAGTTGTTGGAGGTATTATTATTCTTAAAGCTTGAGGCATAACTACTAATCTAAGTGTTTGATTTGGAGTAAGACCAATAGAGGCTGCGGCTTCTTTTTGACCCTTTCCAACTCCCATAATACCAGCTCTTACACACTCAGCTATAAACGTTGCTGTATAAAGTGAAAGTGCTAAAGCTAATGCAATTAGCTCAGGTATAATGCCAACTCCACCAGAAAAGTTAAAAATTGTTGGTGCCTGTTGAATTAACTTTGGATACTCAAAATCTAGTTTTACCCCACCAAATAAAAAAGTTAATAAAGGCAAAATTATTATCAATCCTAGAGAAATAAAAAAAGCAGGAATTCTTTTACCTGTATTTTCTTGTTTTTTCTTTGCAAAAATATAAGTAAAAATAATTGCAACTATTGCGAGTACTAAAGAGCCGATAAAAACAGAAAGATTAGTCCATACTAATCTAGGAACAAACCAACCTTTAACAGTTAAATAAGTAACATCAAAAAGATTTATCGCATCTTGTGGAAGTGGCAAAGCTCTTAGTGCAGCAAAATACCAAAAAAATATTTGTAATAGTAATGGAATGTTTCTAAAAATCTCAACATATGTTTCAGCAAACTTTGAAACTAAATAATTACTAGATAATCTTGATATACCAACTATAACCCCTAGCAATGTAGCAAAAAATATTCCTATAACTGAAACTAAAATCGTATTTAAAAGTCCAACTAAATATGCTCTACCGTAAGAATACGAACCGTCATAATCTATTAGAGAGAATTGAATATCAAATGATGACTCTTGTGTTAAAAAACCAAAACCAAATACAATACCTCTATTGCCCATATTTACTTGGGCATTATAGGTAAAATAACCTAGTACAAAAATTATAGCGAATAGTGTTAGTGCCTGAGGTAAATATTTTTTAAGTTTAGGCCTATCTTCAAGATAGTTATTTATTCCAAAATCAAATTTTTTAATGTTCATTTAGCACCAAAATAAAAAAAAGGGCTAGAAAAATCTAGCCCTTTTAATGTCTTTTTTTAAATATAATTACCTTGCTGGCGGAACGTAAAGAATTCCTCCTTTAGTCCACAGCTGATTTGGGCCTCTCTTAGGTAAAATATCAGTGTCAGCTATGTGTTTTTTATAGCTTTCGCCGTAATTACCCACTTGTTTGATAATTCTTAAACTCCACTCATTATCTAAACCAAAAGCAGCTCCAAGTTCTCCTTCAACTCCAACTAATCTTTTAACAGCTGGATTTTCTGATTCTTTCATTGAATCTGCGTTTGAAGAAGTGATTCCATATTCTTCAGCTTCGATCATAGTATTTAGTGACCAACGAACTATATCTTCCCAAACTGCATCACCTTGACGAACAACAGGGCCTAGAGGCTCTTTTGATATCGTTTCAGGTAATACTCTATGTGCGTTTGGATCTTTCAATTTAGTTCTTTGCGCAGCTAAACCAGATTTGTCAGTAGTGTAAGTATCACATCTACCAGCATCATAAGCGGCAACTACTTCGTCAGCTTTTTCGAAAGCTACAGGCTCATACTTGATTCCTTTTGAATTAAAAAAGTCTCTCATATTAAGCTCTGTTGTTGTACCAATGTTTGTACAAGCAGAAATACCACTTTTGAATTGACTTGTAGAAGTTATACCAGAGTCTTTTCTAACCATGAAACCTTGTCCATCGTAAAAATTTACACCAACAAAAGTAAGTCCAATGTCAGCATCTCTTGATAATGTCCAAGTAGTGTTTCTAGAAAGTACATCAATTTCTCCAGAAGTTAATGCAGTAAATCTTTCTTTAGCACTTAATGGAAAGTATTTCACTTTGTCAGCATCGCCTAATGTTGCGGCAGCTACTGCTCTACATACATCTACATCTATACCAGTCCAATTTCCAGATGCATCAGCATTTGAAAATCCAGGAAGTCCTTGTGAAACTCCACATTTTACAAAACCGGCTTTTTTTGTGTTGTCTAAAGTTTTAGATTTTTTAGATCCAGCACCGCCACCTTGTTGTCCACAAGCGAACAACAAAAGAGAAGCACTAATCACCAAAACTAAACTCTTTAATGATTTAATCATATTAATGATTCCTTTTATTTATTGTTAACAATAACTTTGAAATATTATTTCAAAGATTATTTATTATGAGCCATTAATAATTTTATATCAACTGGGCACTTGAGCGTTGACTGTAAATGAACACACTATATTTTGTATTATTTTTATTAAGGAACAATATATTGAAATTATCAACTTAACGTGGCGCGCCCTGAAGGATTCGAACCTACGACCCTCGGTTTAGAAAACCGATGCTCTATCCAACTGAGCTAAGGGCGCAATAAAGTTTATTAATCGTATTTAATTAAAAACAAACCAAATGGTCAATATAAATCGGCGTTTTAATTCCAAATTTTTCAGATTTCTCATGTTGATGAATATGATGTGAATGGACAAAAACTGGTAAATGTTCATCATTTTTTGTTTTTAAAGTATAGATAAAATTAGTTCCTCTAAATTTCCTGTCTACAACTTCTAATTTTAATTTACTTTGGTCATCATGAATTAAGTCTTCGGGTTGCAAAAGTAATTTTACATTTGAGCCTGAAGGAAAATTGTTTGATAATTTTCCTCTAATTTCGCCCAACACCTCATGATTTAATCTATGAACTGCACATTCACTATCTAAAACTTTTACATCAATAAACACTCCTTTATTTAAAAAATTAGCTATTTCTATTGAATTTGGTTCGTGATGAACGTTGTAAGGCACGTCATACTGTTTTAATTCCTGATTTAAAATAATTCCGCACTTATCAGCTATGGAGAAAGCTTCATAAGAGTCATGAGTTACAATTATGGTTGTTAAGTTTATCTGTTTTAATAGTTTTTTAACAGAAACTTGGATTTCATCTTTTAAACTTTGGTCTATATTTGAAAAAGGTTCATCCAATAATAATAAATCAGGTTTTGACATTAATGATCTAGCTAAAGAAACTCTTTGAGCTTCACCGGCACTAATTTGATGAGGAAATTTTTCTAAAATTGCCTCAATGTGAAGTAATTTGATTATATCATCAGTTTTATAATTAAAACCATTATCAGTAGATCTTTTTCTTCCAAAATTAATATTATCTATTACTTTATAATTCGGAAACAAAGAATTATCTTGAAATGATAAAGCTATATTTCTTTTTTCAGGTTCAATATGAATTTTATTTGAAGAGATTAATTTATTTTTAAGAAAGATTTCACCTGAACTAAGTCTTTGAAGACCGGCAATAGTTCTTAATATAGTAGTTTTTCCAACACCCGAAGGACCTAATAAAGAAACTATTTCACCTTGATTTTCTATTTTGAGATCAACATCATTAACTTTGTTTTTTTCACTTGCAACGAAGTGACCTTTTTTAATCTCAAAAAATGATTTAGACATTTGATGATTATATTAGTTTTTATGAGAAAGTATATATTTTGAGGAAAATAAAATCAGGATTGAAGCCCAACCAATCAGAAATAACGATGGTAAAGCCGCTGCCTCTATTAGATCTTGAGATGCATAAACATAGGCCTGAGTAGCAAAAGTTTCAAAGTTAAAAGGTCTGAGTATCATTGTAATTGGTAGTTCTTTGATAATTTCTAATGAAATAAGGACAATTATTAAAATAATATTATTCTTAAGATACGGAATATGAATTATTGAAAATGTTTTTATTTTTGAATAACCAAGAAGGTAAGCACTTTCGTCAATTGAATTATTTATTTTTTCATAACTTGATTTAATTCCATTAAAAGATAAAGAAAAAAATCTAATAAAGTAAGCAAGAATTAAACCAAATATAGAACCAATAAATATTTTTTTTGTACTTCCTAAATTTGTATTTTCGTTTAATAAATCACTAAGATTAGAGAACAAAGTTATAAAAGCTACAGCTAAAATTACACCAGGAATTGCGTATCCAGAAATTGAAAAATTAGTTAAGTAATTTAAAATCTTACTTTTGGAAATCCTAGAACCATAATTAATAAATAAAGAAATAAATACTAAAACTAGACTAGAAAGTCCTACCAAATATAAAGTATTTAAATTAATTTTAAGAATATTTATATCTTGGACATATTTAGGAAACTTTAAAGTCCAGTAAATCATTTGTGAAACAGGAAATATAAAACTTATAAAAAAAACTAAGAAACAAAAGGTAAAAGCTATTAATGATTTCTTTCCGTTTAACCTTATCTTATTAATAGGTTTAAATCCTCTACCCGGTTGATGATATCTAGCTTCTTTTCTAGAGTAGATTTCTATAGATAATAAAATGAAAATAAATAATAACAATATAAATGAAATTTGATTTGCCAAATTAAGATCGTCAAATGCAAGCCATGAATTATAAATGCCTGTAGTTAAAGTTGGTACACTAAAAATTGATACTGTTCCAAAATCAGATAAACATTCCATTGCTACTAATGCTAAACCAGCAATAATAGCTGGCCTTGCAGAAGGCAGTATTATTTTTAATAAAGTCTCTTTTTCAGATAAACCAAGATTTTGACCTACTTCGATATAGTTGTTTGATTGAAAGAAAAATGAGGATCTAGTCAAAACGTATACATAAGGAAATAAAGAAAAACTAATTGCAATTATAGAACCTAAAATTCCATCTAGTTTAGGTATATGTGGATTGTAATTATTTTCTCCAAAAATGTTTGTAAGTATCGAATAAGCCGTTCCATAGTTTTCAAAGAAAGCTATTATAGATAATGCAAATATATATCCTGGAATTGCAAAAGCTAAAATTAAAGCCCAACTAAAAAAATTACTTAAAGGAAACTCATAAAATGAGATAAAATATGCAGAAATAACACCTAATAAAAAAGTAATAAATAAAACTGAAACTAAAATTAATAAAGAATTATTTATATAATCAAAAAGAAAAGTGTTTTTTAGTATTGTAAAATAATTACTAGTCTCAGAAAAAAAACTAAAAAAAACTGTAATAATTGGCAATGCAACAATAAGAGCAATCACAAAAGAACTAAAATACCAAAAATTATACTTATTCATTAATTCTACTTAAACATTGATGAAACTATATCTTTAATCTCATTTATCTTTAATTCAGACATTTTTCTATTTGAGATTTTTTGTTCCATTAATTTTGCTTCTCTCCTGCAAGGCGAGCAACCAGTTTTCAACTTATTTAAGTTTACTTTTTTCTTTGTTGTTCGCCTCATATCATTAACAAACGTAAGGTACTACTTCCAGCCAGCAGCTGTCATTACTTCCAAAGCATCGGCTTGTCTCTTTCCGTAATTAACAACTTTAGTTTTAAGATCCTGTTTAAAATCTAACCCCATATTTACAACAAGTGGATGTGGAGATACGCCAGCAATCATTGGATACTCAAAAGTATTATTTACTATGTGATTTTGTGCTTCCTCACTTAATAAAAATTCCACTAATTTGATCGCATTAGCTTTATTAGGAGCGCCTTTAACTAAACCGGCACCACTAATATTCATATGTGTTCCTCTTCCATCTTGGTTAGGGAAAAATGGTTTCACTTTTTTGGCAGCTGCTTGTTGTTCTGGTCCTTTTTTTCCAGATAACATTAGAGCTAAATAATAAGTATTAGCTACTGCTAAGTCAGCTTCGCCAGCTGCTACAGCTAAAATTTGAGCTCTATCATTACCTTTTGGAGCTCTAGCCATATTGTTAACCATTCCTTTTGACCACTCTGCAACTTTACTTTTTCCATTATTTTTGATTAATGAAGCAACAAGTGATTGATTATAAATGTTATTTGATGCTCTTATTACAAGTCTACCTTGCCATTTAGGATCAGCTAAACTTTCATAAGTTAAACCCGCTAACTCTGCACCAGTAACTCTTTCAGGTGCGAAATAAACTATTCTCGCTCTTTTTGCTATTCCAACCCATTTAGATGTTCTGAAATTACTTGGAACCGCAGATTTAATTGCTGAGCTAGTAAGTCCACCTTGTAAGTTGTCCTTAAATGCTCCCAATCTTCCTGCGTCAGCTGTTATATATAGATCGGCTGTGCCGCCTTCTGCGATTATTCTTTTTTCTAGTGCACCTGATTTACCTGATACAACGTTGACTTTAATTCCTGTTTTAGCAGTAAACTTTTCATACAACTGAACATCAGAGTCGTAGTGTCTAGCACTAAAAATATTTACTTCATTTGCTAAAGCGCTTCCTGCACCTATTAAAAGCAAACAAAATGCAATTATTATTTTTCTCACACTTCTCCTTTTTATATTAATAATGATAATCGTTCTCATTTATATGATAATGATTATGATTATCAGTTGCAATAGTGTCGCACCAATACTTTATAAAAAGCTTATTTTTAAGTTATTTTGAATATCTTTATCTCGTTTTTATATTGTCTTGAGGAATTATTTTTTGAGTAATTCTATCTAATACGATAGCTAAAATTACTATACCAGTACCACCAATTACAGCTGCGCCAATATCTAGTCTTCCAAGCGCAACATAAACTGTAAGACCTAAACCTCCAGCGCCAATTAATGCTGCTATAACAACCATTGATAATGCTAACATTAATGTTTGATTTACTCCGGCCATAATAGTTTTTAGTGCAAGAGGCAATTCTATTCTATGAAGTATTTTAAATCTGGATAAACCAAGACTGGCTCCAGCCTCTTTAAAACCTTTTCCCACCTGTCTTATGCCAAGATTAGTAAGTCTAATTACTGGGGGTAATGCAAATATTATTGTTGCAACTACACCAGGAGTTAATCCTACTCCAAAAAGCATTACCACAGGAATTAAGTAAACGAAGCTTGGTATGGTTTGCATTATATCTAATATTGGTCTTAAAATTGCTTCAAATATTCTACTTCTAGAAGCGGCAATTCCTAAAGGTATACCAATAATCATACAAAAGATTACAGCTGTAAAAATCATTGCTAAAGTTGTCATTGTTTCTTTCCAAAGATCAACTAAATCAATTGAGATTAAACTTATTGCTGCAAAAAAAGCAAACTTTATGCCATTAGTTTTCCAAGCAAAAAATATAAATATTAAAATTACAATTGGAAAAGGTATCCAATTAAAAAGACTATCTAATCCATCTAAGGTAGCATCTATTGGAGCGGCCAACTTCTTAAAGAGCGGCCGTTGTGTAAACAGCCACTCTTTAATATGTCTTTCAATCCATTCTGCTATCGGAATGTAAATTTCGTAGTCAGATGGTGCAACTTTTAAGCTCACAGCTTATTATTTGCGACCTATTTTAACCAACTATCGAAAGTACTTTGATTTGCTTTTATCCAAGCAGCAGCATGTTTTTTAATTGCTCTTTCACTTTTTTCGCCCGCATTCATTTTCATGTTTTGAGCAGCAATATCAGCTAAAGGAATAGATGCTTTTTTAAGCATTTTCGCAATATCTTTATTTGCTTTAAGGAAATCAGCATTTGCAGCTGGTCGGATATCGTCAGCACCAAAACCCATATTTATTTTAGATTTTGTTGCGTTAGCAACAGCAACTTTTTTAGAACCACTGTAAGGAACTTCTATCCAAACAACGTCCTGTCCAAGTTTTAAAGCACCAACAGTCCAATTCGGAGTCCATGTATAAAATAATACTGGTTTTCCGTTTTTATATTTAGCAACTACGTCTGCCATAGAAGCAGAATAGTCAGCTTTAACTGGATTTATAAAATCACCTAAACCAAGTTCAGCAAAGTGCTTTGTTATTTGCTTCTCACAACCCCAACCTGGAGGGCAAGCAACCATGTCTGCTTTTCCGTCGCCGTTAGAGTCCCATGCTTTAGCATTCTTTTTAATATCCATTACGCTTTTGATTCCATACTTATCAGCTGATTTTTTATCAACTAGATAGCCTTGTAATCCGCCTTTTTTCATTACATAACCAACGGCTTTAACTTTGCCTTTTGATTCTTTTAAATAGCCATCGTGAGTGCTAAACCAACCATTAACCCATAGATCTAGGTCTCCCGCGGCAGCAGCTACGTAAAATACTGAAGGTTTAATAGCTTTAGGTTCTGTTACTGTGTGTCCCATTTTTTCCAAAGCTTGTTTGTATATTTCAGCTTGGAAGTAACCAGTATCCCAGTTAGCTTTTGCCATTTTAACTTCTGCAGCAGAAGCAGCGCTAGTGATAGCGATTGAAGCGAACAAAGTAACTATTAACTTAAATAGTCTCATTTTTCCCCCTTATTTTTTATTTATTATTAATTAATAATTACAAAAAGCTAACATGTATAAAATGTTAATGTAACCGTTACTCAACTAAAAAGTGAATCTTATAATTCTTATAAAATAAGGCTTTTTTGAATATTTTAAATTAATTTTGCAATTTGAATTGATGTATCGCACATACGATTAGAAAAACCCCATTCATTATCATACCAAGAAAGTACTCTACTGAATTTTCCTTTTACTACTTGCGTTTGTGTTGAGTCAAAAATTGAACTATGTGGATTATGATTAAAGTCTTTAGAAACTAAAGCTTTTTGATTGATTTCTAAAATACCTTTTAATTCACCTTTAGCAGCTTTGCTCATTGCATCATTAATGCTATCTGAGGTCACTTCCTTTTCAGTGACTAATGTCAAATCTATTAGTGAAACATTTGGAGTTGGCACTCTTATAGCGGTACCATCCAATTTTCCCTTTAAGCTTGGTAAAACTAAACTCATAGCTTTTGCAGCTCCAGTAGAGGTTGGTATCATTGACCCTTCTGTAGCTCTTGCTCTTCTTAAATCTTTATGCAAAGTGTCTAAAAGTTTTTGATCTCCTGTATAACTATGAATAGTTGTCATGTAGCCATAAGTTATTCCAAAATTTTTTTCTAAAACCATAGCTACAGGCGCCAAACAATTTGTAGTACATGAGCCATTAGAAATAATATTGTGCTCTTTCTTTAACTCTTTGCTGTTAACGCCTTGAACTAAAGTAAAATCAACTTCTTTCGCTGGAGCGGAAATTATTACTTTCTTAGCACCTGCTTGTATGTGTTTTCCTGCTGAAGTTTTGTCTAAAAAAAAGCCAGTGCATTCTAAAACAACATCTGCACCTATTTGACCCCAAGGTAATTTTGACGGATCTTTTTCAGCAAATACTTTTATATTTTGATCTCCGATTTGGAAACCATCTTTTGTTGTTTTTACGTCTTGATTTAGTATGCCATGAGTGCTGTCATACTTAATTAAATGGGCATTAGTTTCTATTGAGCCTAGATCGTTTATACCAACTACTTGAATTTTTCCTTTATAGTTCTCTAATAACGCTCTTAAGATTAATCTACCAATTCTACCAAATCCGTTAATTCCTATTTTTACCATAAACTTTATACGTATTTAAATACAACAATAAAATAAGCAACACAAATAATTGAGGCTATCCACAAGACACTACCGACTAGACCTAACCATGCTAAATGAATAAATGCACTACCAAGTAGTGAAACGAACAATCTATCACCTCTTGTAGTGTCTAATCCTAAAATTCCTTTTCTTGGAGAACCGCCTGGCACCTTTTTCTCCCATATAAGCATTACTGTAATACACAATGCTATAAAAATAAAAAAAGCTGCAGTTTGCCATGTCCAAGCCATCCATGAGAATAAATCAAAATCAAAAAAACCTTTTTCTTTGGCTTTGCCGACTTCACCCCAAGTAGCTGCATATAGATTTTTAAACATTATACCCTTCCCATTGCAAATCCTTTAGCAATATAATTTTTTACAAAATAAATTACGATTGCGCCAGGAATAATTGTTAAAGTTCCCGCTGCTGCTAATAAACCAAGTTCATAACCCGAAGTACTTGCTGTTCTGGTCATAGTAGCCGCTATTGGTTTAGCTGCTGTAGCTGTCAGTGTTTTAGCTAATAAAAGCTCAACCCAAGAAAACATAAAACAGAAAAACATTGTTATTCCAATACCTGCAGCAATTGTAGGAACAAATATTTTAAAAAAGAATCTGCCAAATGAATATCCATCTACATAAGCTGTTTCATCTAATTCCTTTGGAACAGCAGACATAAATCCTTCTAATATCCAAACTGCCAAGGGAATGTTGAACAAACAGTGAGATAATGCGACTGCAATATGAGTGTCAAATAAATTTACAGATGAATAAAATTGGAAAAAGGGTAATGCAAAAACAGCTGGTGGAGCCATTCTATTTGTTAATAACCAAAAGAACAAATGTTTATCGCCTAAAAATTTATATCGAGAAAAAGCATAAGCTGCAGGTAGTGCTGCAGCTACAGAGATTACTGTATTAAACACCGTATAAGTAATTGAGTTAATATAGCCCATATACCAAGTGCTATCTGTAAATATTTTTACATAATTTTCTGTAGTAAATTTTTGTGGCCACAATGAATACGTATTTATAATTTCAGTTGTTGTCTTAAAAGACATATTAATAAGCCAATAAATTGGTAGCATTAAAAAAATTATATATAATGTAGGTACTAACCACTTATATTTCTTCATGACTGAGCCTCGTTTTTCATCATTAAATTATAAAACACCCAACAAACTAAAAGAACTATAAAGAAATAGATTAATGACATCGCAGCCGCTGGTCCTAGATCGAATTGACCTAAGGCCATTTTAACTAAATCAATAGATAAGAACGCAGTAGTGTTGCCAGGTCCGCCACCAGTCAAAACGAAAGGTTCAGTGTAAATCATAAAACTATCCATAAATCTTAGTAAAATAGCTAAAGTCAAAACCTTTTTCATTTTTGGTAATTCTATATATCTGAAAGTGGCCCACCTACTAGCTCCGTCAATTTCTGCCGCTTGGTAATAAGCAGGCTGAATTGAATTAAGACCGGCATACGCTAAAAGAACTACTAAAGAAGTCCAATGCCAAACATCCATTAAAATAGTTGTAAACCAAGCATCACCAGGTTGTTGGGTAAAGTTATAATCGAAACCCATTGCATTTAATGAATGTCCAAGAAAACCTATGTCTGGAAGAGCAAAGATATTCCACATTGCACCTACAACGTTCCAAGGAATTAAAAGTGGCATAGACATTAAAATTAAACACACTGGAACACCCCAGCCTTTTTTTGGCATTGTTAAAGCAATACCAATTCCAAGAGGAATTTGTATTAAAAGTATAATGAAAGTAAATGCTATCTGTCTTCCTAAGGCTGCATGAAATCTTTCAGATTGTAATATTTGCTTAAACCATCTGGTTCCTTCCCAAGCAAAAACATTGTTTCCAAATGTTTCTTGAAATGAGTAATTTACTACAGTCATTAGTGGGATGGCTGCATTAAATGCTACAAGAACAAAGACGGGAATTACAAAAAACCAAGCTTTTTGATTAATAGTTTTATTCATTATTCTATGATCCAGTTATCTCCATAAATATAAGTATATTTTTGATTAAAAGTTATATACGCACTTCCACTTGGAATTTCTGTAGAAGCATTTGATAAAATCTTAATATTTCCTCCATTGCATTGAATATCAATAATTTTATGTCTTCCAGTATTACTAATTCTTTTAATTTTAACTGGAATCCCATCTTTGGAAAAGCTAATAAATTCTGGCCTTATGCCTATTTGAGTTTTCTCAAAGTTAGAATTTTTTATATTTTTGTGACTTTTAATTTTTTTACCACTAAAATTAATTTCACCATTTTTTATCTCACATGGAAGAATATTCATTCCTGGTGAACCGATAAAATGGCCCACAAATGTATGTTTTGGTTTTTCAAATAATTCAACGGGTGTTCCGGTCTGAACAATCTGACCTTCATGCATAACAACAACTTGATCTGCAAAAGTAAGTGCCTCAGTTTGATCGTGAGTAACATATATCATTGTGCGATTAATTTTTTGATGTAATTCTTTTAGTTTAGATCTTAAGACCCATTTCAAATGTGGATCTATTACAGTTAAAGGTTCGTCAAACATAATTACGTTTACATCTGATCTTACTAAACCTCTGCCTAAAGAAATTTTTTGCTTCCCATCAGCTGTTAATCCAGATGCTCTATTGTTTAGTGTTGATGTTAGCTCAAGCATCTCGGCAATTTCTTTAACTTTAGAAGAAACTTCTGAGTCTGACAGACCTCTATTTTTTAATGGAAATGCTAAGTTATCATAGACAGTCATGGTGTCGTAAATAACTGGAAATTGAAATATTTGAGCAATATCTCTTTCAACTGGGTTTAGTAGTGTCATGTCTTTATCGTTAAATAAAACATTACCTTTGGTTGGTTTTAATAAACCAGAGACAATATTTAATAATGTAGTCTTACCACAGCCTGATGGTCCTAAAAGTGCATACGCACCACCATCTTTCCAATCTATGTTAACATCTCTTAGAGCCCAATCAGAATTGTTATTCTGCTTTTGTAAATAACTATGACTTAAATCTTTTAGAGTAATTTTAGCCATTGTTTACCAATCTGTTATTTTGATCAAAATATAAAAATTCATCTGTATTCATATATAGTTTCGTGTCCTCACCAACATTTTTTTGTTGAGTACCATTAGATAATGAAACCCAATTTAAATTTCCATTTGTAAAATGTATTAGACTTTCTGAACCACTAAGCTCAGAAATTTGAACTTTCCCTTTAATTTCAACAGAATTGTTTCCTTCTTTATATGTAGTTATATTATGAGGGCGTATTCCAATTTTATAAGTGCCATCTTTAATTTTAGCGGATGATTTCCACTGAACATTATTGTCACTAAATTTGCAAGTGTCACCTGTTTTTTTTATCTCAGCTATATTCATAGGTGGGTCACTAAAAACTTTGGCTGAAATTAAATTTTCAGGTTTATTATAAACTTCTAGTGTTTTTCCGTATTGAATAACTCTACCTTCTAGTAAAGTTGCTGTATTCCCCCCTATCATTAAAGCATCAGATGGCTCTGTTGTTGCATATACTACTATACAGTCTCTATCCTCAAATAATTTTGGCAACTCTTCTCTTAACTCTTCTCGTAATTTAAAGTCTAAATTTGCTAAAGGCTCATCTAATAAAATTAAGTCAGAATCCTTAACTAAAGCTCTAGCTAGAGCTGTTCTTTGTTGTTGACCACCTGAAAGCTCATCAGGTTTTTTATTAAGCATTGCTGATAATTTTAATAGTTCAGCCACCTTTCCCACCCTTTGTCTAATTTCATCTGTTTTAATTCCAGTTATTGTTAATGGTGATGCGATATTTTCATATACTGTATAATTCGGATAATTAATAAATTGTTGATATACCATCGAACAATTTCTTTTTTGAACTTTCATTCCAGTTACATTTTCATTGTTAAACCATATCTCCCCAGAAGTAGGTTTGTCTAATCCAGCCATAATCTGCATTAAAGTTGTTTTGCCAGCTAATGTTGATCCAAGAAGGACGTTTATAGTATTTTTCTCTAATTTAAGATTAGTAGGATAAATATGAGTGTCTATTCCAATTTTTTTTTCTACGTTTTTTAATTCTAGACTCATAGTTTCAATTTAGTTTTAAAAAAAGGGGGCAGCTAGTGCCCCCTTTAAATTTAGATTAACCTCTTACTATTTCCAAGCTCTCGCGTATGGAACAGTTTTACCCTGAGGTTTCTCATCACGTTTAGCCTTTGGTGAACCTTTCTTATTTAACCAATAAGAAGCTTCTCTTGGTTTATTAAGTCTTGGTCCACATCCGCCGTATGCATTGCTACCTTTATCAGCAGCTTCCATACGAGACATAACTAGATCCATCTCTTCTGCAAGACGATCCATGGCTTGTTGTGGAGTAAACGCACCTGAGTTTACATCTCCAATTTGTTGCCACCAGATTTGTGCTAGTTTCGGATAATCCGGAACGTTTACACCTGTTGGTGACCAAATATTTCTGTTGTTAGATCTGTAGAATTCCACAAGTCCACCAAGTGCTGGTGCTCTTTCTGTAAAAGATTTGTGGTCTATTGAACTATCTCTAATTATAGTTAAACCAACGTGACTTTTCTTTAGATCAACTGTTTTTGATACAACGAATTGAGCGTACAACCATGCAGCTTTTCTATTTTTAACTGGTGTAGACTTAAATAAAGTCCATGATCCAGCATCTTGATATCCAAGCTTCATGCCTTCTTCCCAATAAGGTCCTTTTGGCGATGGACCCATTCTCCATAACGGCATACCGTTAGCATCAACAACTTTATTATTAGGATTTTTTCCTACTAAAGAAGCTGTGAAAGCTGTGTACCAGAAAATTTGCTGAGCAACGTTTCCAGAAGATAGTGACGGCAGAGACTGATAGAAGTCCATAGCCGCAGCACCTGGAGGTGCGTAGTTTCTTAACCATTCATCCCATTTTCTGATTGCGTATACAGCAGCAGGACCGTTAGCAGCTCCACCTCTTGTTACTGAGGCTCCAACAGGGTTGCAAGAACCTTTTTCCATTCTTATTCCCCATTCATCCACTGGTATTCCATTAGGTTTTCCAACGTCACCTGCTCCAGCCATAGATAACCACGCGTCAGTCATTCTCCAACCTAAGTCGGGAGCTCTTTTGCCGTAGTCCATGTGGCCATAAATTCTTACACCGTCAATATTTTTTACATCTTCTGAAAAATATTTAGCGATATCTTCGTAAGCAGACCAATTTAAAGGAACACCTAAATCGTATCCGTATTTGGCTTTAAAACCTTTTTTGATTTCAGGTCTGTCAAACCAATCTTTTCTAAACCAATAAAGGTTAGCAAATTGTTGGTCAGGCATTTGATATAAGTCACCATCTGGACCTGTAGTAAACTGTTTACCAATAAAGTCATCTAAGTCTAAAGTTGGCAAAGTAACATCTTTACCTTCTCCTGCCATCCACTTCGTAAGGTTTACAGCCTGTTGCATTCTAGCGTGAGTACCAATCAAATCAGAGTCATTGATATAAGCATCGTAAATACTTACGTTAGTTTGCATTTGTGTTTGTACTGCCATTACTACATCACCTTCACCGAGTAGCTGGTGATTAACTTTAATCCCAGTAATCTCTTCAAAAGCTTTTGTTAAAGTTTTTGACTCATACTCGTGAGTTGGAATAGTTTCAGATAATACTTTGATAGACATTCCTTTGAATGGCTTCGCAGCATCCTGGAACCATTTTAGTTCTTTAATTCTTTCTTTTTCAGAAAGAGTTGAAAGACTAAACTCACCAGTAGCCCACTTCTTAATTGCGTTAGCGCTCGCAGAAGAAGCGAAAAGAGAAAGTGAAACAGCAACAGCTATTATTGTTTTTAATGTTTTAAACATTAATTCCCCCATTGTTGTTTTTAAGTATTTTGATTGAAACAAAAAAAATGGATTATGTATAGATATGAAATATAAAAATCTTACAACTTAAAGATGTATTAATTAATTAAAGCTCTTTTAATTGCTCTAGTCCAACCACTAAGAAGCACATTTCTAGAATTTTTTTTCATCTTAGGTAAAAATTTCCTATCTAAACTCCAGTTTTTAGAAATATCATTCAAAGATTTATAAGTACCAATTTTAAGTCCTGCCATAAATGCTGCTCCTAGTGCAGTAGTTTCATGTACTTTTGGTCTTAGAACTTTTACATTTACAACATCTGATAAAAATTGAGCAAACCAATTATTCATAACCATTCCTCCATCAACTTTAACTATTTTTGGTCTTAAACCATCATGTTTCATTGCTTCAAATAAATCATGAGTTTGATATGCTACTGACTCTACAGTAGATCTAATAATTTCTTTCGGACCAGTGTCTCTAGTTAATCCACTTAAAACTCCTCTGGCATTTTGATTCCAATAAGGTGCGCCCATACCAGTAAAGGCTGGAACTAAGTATACGTCTTTATTATTTTTAAGTGATTTAATAATTTTTTCAGTGTCGCTTGCTTTTTTAAAAAATTTCATTCTATCTCTTAACCATTGAACACCTGCGCCTGCAATAAATATTGATCCTTCCATTGCATAAGTAGTTTTGCCTTTAATTCTGTAGGCTATGGTAGTTAGTAACCTGTTTTTTGAATAAATTTTTTTACTCCCTGTGTTTAGCAAAACAAATGCACCAGTTCCATAAGTGCTTTTCAATGATCCTGGATCGAAACAACATTGTCCTATAGACGCCGATTGTTGATCGCCTACAACACCTGTAATTGGTATTGCTTTTCCCGTTATTGAAGGGTGAGTAAATCCAAAATCATCAGAACAATTTTTTACTTCTGGTAAGATATGTTTTTGAATCTTAAGAATTTTTAAAATTGTATCATCCCACTTATTGGTTGAAATGTTATAAATCATTGTTCTACTAGCATTAGTGGCATCAGTAGCATGGACTTTTCCCTTAGTAAGACGCCAAATTAAAAAGCTGTCAATGGTACCAAAGAGTAATTGTTTTTTGTTCATTAATTTTTTTGCTTTGGGAACATTATCTAAAATCCATTTTATTTTTGTTCCAGAGAAATACGAATCTATTGGAAGACCAGTTTTGTTGAAAATTAATGTTTCTTTATTTTGTTTTTTTAATTTTTTACAAAATTCTGCTTGTCTACGATCTTGCCAAACAATTGCATTATAAACCGTCCTTCCTGTTTTTTTATCCCATAAAACAGTCGTTTCCCTTTGATTTGTAATTCCTATCGCTAGAACACTTCCTTTCAACCTTTTAGATTTATTAATCACATCTTTTAGTGTTTTCTTTGTTGTGTTCCAAATTTCCTCGGGATTGTGTTCAACCCAACCACTTTTTGGAAAATATTGAGTAAATTCCTTTTGAGATGAATAAACTGGTCTGCCTTTAATGTTAAAGAGAATTGCTCGACTTGAAGTCGTCCCTTGATCAATTGATATAATAAATTTTGCCATTAACTAAAATTTTCCCATCTAAAATCAAGTTTCTTATCTTCTAGTATAGCATCAATCATGGCAAGCATTATAGGTAATTGTTTTGAGTCAAAATCTTCTTTGATTCTCTTTCCTATTTGAAAAATCAAATCAGCTCCTTCTACCGTTACGTTTTTCATTTTAGTATTTTTCGCTTGAGAAAAAGTCATTCCCTCTCCAAGATAAGATCCCATTTTGCTATTTCTACCACCTGCAGAACTAACATAAAGATCTCCCAGTCCTGCTAACCCGGATACTGTCTCCTTTTTTCCTTTAAGAAGTTTAGTAAATATTTCCATTTCATAAATTGACTGTTTAATTAACGCCGAAGCTGTATTTAAATAATTTTTTTCTTTAATTTCATCAGTTGCATTATTGCTACAAAGACCTTTCGATGCTCCTACCGCCATAGAAAATATATTCTTAATTGCAGCACAAACTTCAACTCCTATTAAATCATCGCTATACGATGTATGATAATAATTAGTATTTAATAATTCTGAAATTTTCTTAGCAACTTTTATATCTTTATTGGCAATTACAACACTACTATGAACCTTGTTTGCTAAGCCTGCTGCTAAACATGGGCCCCCTACAGCTGATATGTTAGTTTTCAAAATTCCGTTTGAATTAAGTAAACGTTCTAACTTATCTACTAATAGCTCATATTTATTTTGATTCACACTTAGCCCCTTAGTTAGCATTAATAAAGGTGGTAGTTCTAAATCTTTAAAAACTCTAAGAAGCTGTTCAGCTATCCACTCTATTCCTTTTGAGCTAATAGCAAGAACTATAAGATCAGTTTTTGATTTTAAAATTGAATCAAACTTTTCAAATTTTAAAATATTAATACTTTTAGGAAAATTTACCTTTAAAGCTGAGTGAAAATTATTATTGCTTTTTAATTCATCGATAAATTTGTCTTCTAAATGTGTTCCAATAATAGTTGTATCATGATTGCGATCCAAGCACGGAAAAGCAAAAGCAGAACCCATAGCACCAGCTCCTATTATAATGACTTTTGACATAAAGATTTATTTCACCATATAATTTTGTAATTTAAGGTATAGAAAGTAATCCTTTTTTTTAAAAAACTTAAATCTAATTTACAATCTTTATAACCTTCTATTATTGTATGTAAATATCTAGAAGTAGGTTTTCTTTTAATAAATTTATTTTGTTTATAAAATAAAACTTTTCTTCC